>JBCBQD010000569.1:0-500 GCA_039820425.1 Cyanobacteria bacterium J06635_1 | reverse complement strand
CCAGTTGAGGTGAGAAATGATGGCATCTCGAACCCGCAAAACGCGGTCGAGCACGTTGTCGACATGCATGGCCGGATCATAGTCACGAATGAGTGCGATCGCCCCATGAGCCCCTGCCCCGACCACTAAGAAACCGCCAATCCACATGTGGTGAGTGAATAGCGAAATCTGAGTTGCGTAATCGGTTGCAATGTAGGGATAAGGCGGCATCGCATACATGTGCTGAGCCACAATAATTGTGACCGAGCCACCCAACGCGAGGTTAATCGCAAGCTGAGCATGCCAGGAATTGACGAGAAATTCGTACATTCCAACGTGGCCTTCACCACCAAACAGAAGCGGATCGCCTTTTTGGCCATCCAAAATCTCTTTAAGGCTGTGACCAATACCCCAGTTAGTGCGGTACATATGGCCCGCCACTAGGAACATCACAGCAATTGCCAGGTGATGGTGAGCTTGGTCAGTAATCCACAAACCACCTGTCACCGGATTCAAACCAC
>JBCBQD010000568.1:0-502 GCA_039820425.1 Cyanobacteria bacterium J06635_1 | reverse complement strand
TAATGCTCAAGCGACTTGCAGCCAATGCCTAGAGATCTCAAATGGGCTCTATAGACTGGCCCATCCCCTAAATCAGCAATCGCACATTTTTGTATACGCCGCACAATACCTGACTGGCCCCTGCCACCAGGCTCCGCTTAGCCTTCTCCAGCAGCACCTCTTCAGTGTGGGTCAGTCCAAAGCAGACCATATCATCAACTCTAGCCTCTACGATCTCATCCACGTCACAGTCCAATAACTCCGCGATCGCAAAAGTTTTTTGTGCCGCCTCCACCACAAATCCCATCGCTTCATCCTGGGATGCGATCGCAGTTTGCGATCGCATCTCGATGACTGTTCTTCATCCTCTTCCGAAAGAAATTGCATAAAATTATTTAGGTGTGCTCAAACAAGAGTTACACGTTAAATGAAAAAAACAACATAGATAGATCGTATGCTTGCTTTATTAGTCTCAAAATAGTTTTTTACAACTCAGAGCAGTGATTATGAATCTTCGAAATCG
>JBCBQD010000567.1:0-457 GCA_039820425.1 Cyanobacteria bacterium J06635_1 | reverse complement strand
AGCGTCACAAAAGGTCTTTAATCAGCTGCAAACGGGCTTAGGGCAGCGCAATTGATCCGCCACTCACGTTATTCGCTGAATTTCCTGCATTAGAAATTCTGACGTATCAATATTGACAAATCCCGCAACCCGCACTTTAATGTATGTGTCGAGTGCATGATGACTTCACGAACAATAACCCACTGTGAAGCTAAATACCGACTGGGGCAGGCTACCGTTAAGAATATTCCCTGTCAGCGTTTGATCGGTGCAAATCTTTCTACCCTAATCTATTCCTGAGCTTTTAAGCAGGTCTGGAGACCTCTATTCAAAGGCTTCTAAGACTCTCTAGTAATGTTCCCTCGCAGAGATAATCCTTGCAGAGATATTGTGTAATCTCTAGGATATTCGGTCTGACGTCATAGGCCCGCCTGTCTCCTGTAGAACAACATGCGGCATGATCCCTGTATTTAAGCAC
>JBCBQD010000566.1:0-504 GCA_039820425.1 Cyanobacteria bacterium J06635_1 | reverse complement strand
GGCAGTGGCATTGCCAAAGTCTTTGAGCAACTGGGCTCCGACTAAGGTGGTTGCCGTTTCAGCCACGGTGAGAATATGTTGCCAGTCTGGGGTCATGGGGTTAGTCCATATCGCTTTCTAGGGCGGTTGCGATCGCATTCTTCGCAGTCGTCTGAAACTCACGAATATTCACACGACTGCGAAGAGTGCGATCGCAACCGCCCTAGAAAGCGATATGGACTAATCCTATGAAACCAGACTGGCAACACATCCTCACCGTGGCTGAGACTGCAACGACTGTGGTCGGAGCCCAGCTGCTCAAAGACTTTGGCAATGCCACCGCCGAGGAAAAAGCCGACGGTAGTCTCGTCACCCAGTCGGATAAATGGGCCGATGGCGAACTGCGGCGACGGTTACAAAAGGAGCTGCCCGACCATGGAGTTCTCAGCGAAGAAGATAGCCATATCTTCCCACCTCAAGATTTTTGCTGGATTATTGACCCCATTGACGGCACCACAAACTTTA
>JBCBQD010000565.1:0-508 GCA_039820425.1 Cyanobacteria bacterium J06635_1 | reverse complement strand
AGGTGATACTGGCCATGGGGTTTGGGTAGTGGGTGATGGGTGATGGGTAGTATCACCTTCGAACAAGTCAATAAACAATACGAAAATGGCTTTGTCGCCGTCAAAGACCTCAACCTAACCATTGACGACAAAGCCATTTTCGTACTGTTTGTTGACTTGTTCGAAGGTGATACTGGCCATGGGTGGTAGGTAGTGGGTAGTGAGTGGTGGGTGGTGGGTAGGAGGTAAAGGGAGAAGGGTAAAGGGGGAAATAGGAGGTGGGGACGAGAAGGCTAGAGGGCGGAGGACGGAAGATGTAGAACTGTAGGATGGGTTAAGCTACCAAATCTTTCAAACACAAGGACTGCATCTCTAAAATCAGCGAACCCATCTTGGGAAAGGATGAAAGGAGAATAATCCTCACCCTTTGACGGAGCCAGCGAGCAAGCCGCGGACGAAGTAACGCTGGAGAGCAAAGAAAACAATCAATGGAATAATCATCGAGACAAAGGCTCCGGCGGTGAGCAGG
>JBCBQD010000564.1:0-509 GCA_039820425.1 Cyanobacteria bacterium J06635_1 | reverse complement strand
CCGAGAGTTTTGGTGAGTGTGCCTCTCGTGCTGCTGTGTGTAATATCGCCAAAACCTTGGGTCGAAACAATCCTGAAAAGTTCAGGTTTATTCAGGAAAAAGCTCAGATTTATTCAGGTCTTAAGTCTGAGGGGGCGACATGCAAGCTGAAAGGCTTGCGGTGAAGGGAAAAAGGGTGTAAATAAGAAAAAAGATGGGCCACCAAAACTGTTTTAACCGCCCAACTTAATGAATCTGAGAATTATCAATTTGACAAAATTGTTGGGATGCTTCAGTCTTGAATGCCTCTATCAAAGGGAGGTAATGAAGTTTATGTTGATGAACCAATGACGCAATTGCCGCCGTCGCTTTTGGCCTGTTGGAGGGTGCGATCGCACCCCTCTAAAAACCCCTCTAACCCCATGTCGGGCGTCGGTAACGTGGTCATCATGCCAATGCTGAGGGTGGCTGGAGCCTTGTTTATTTTCAAGGTTTGCACCTGTTTTAAGAGCGTCTTAGCAATCTGCTCC
>JBCBQD010000563.1:0-509 GCA_039820425.1 Cyanobacteria bacterium J06635_1 | reverse complement strand
GATCAAAAAAGCCCCCTAGCCCAAGTCTTGTGAACCTAAGTTAGGGGTCAAAATTAAATTCAAACGCTCCCTTACTCTTCGCCACCTTGCAGTTTGAGCAATAAAAAGCCAACGCTTAGGCCAATGAGAACCAAGCTAAAGATCAGTACTGATGTTGAAAAAATTTCTTCGCCCATGGTGCCTAAGGTATCCTCCTAACAAAGTGCCGCAAGCTCAAACTAAACGGCGAAAATTTAATGGTTGGACCTTATTCTAAAACAGTTTGGTGCTCTCCCAAAAGCTGACATTCGCTGACACTATGGTGCATTCCGTCTCTCAGATTTCCTTTCCAGATAGCGCTTCACAGGGTCCTCGGTCAAAACGACCGCGTCTGTTAATCACCCTGGGGGATGCGGCCGGTATCGGGCCGGAGGTAGTCCTCAAAGCCTTGGCTTATAAAGCCTGGGGTCAGCAAGCGGAGATCACACTGGTGGGCCCCCAGGGGCTATTACAGCAAACCTATCCACAGG
>JBCBQD010000562.1:0-510 GCA_039820425.1 Cyanobacteria bacterium J06635_1 | reverse complement strand
TTTCATCTCTGCATCAGGAACCCAGCTCTACCAAGTTTCCAAACTTGATCTTTTTTGCCAGGGCAACCTAGAAGCCCGAGTGGTGCCAGGGTAGCCTTGATGCCAATCCAATCAGTGAAAGTTCCCCGTCGTCTGCGACGCATCTGATTGACCCTCAATGGCATCACTTTAGAAGAACAGTAGCTTAATCACATGAATGTGATTAAGCCGATGATTCATCCTGCATAAGTGTGTTCAAAGCTAGAAATTGCCTTATCTTGCCCGCGAATCAGTGGACCTTTTGGAAATTTTTTGGGGTAAGGGATAACAGACACTACTTATCATTGCATCTCAACGCTAAGAGAGACTCTAGCTGCCTAAGGGACTGCTAGGTCGAAAATTTGCCTGCGATCTTCTCAGGGTGACAAACGCTACCTGTAGCCTGTTTGTTTTTTAGAAAAGAAGATTATGCAAAACAAAGCATTTGAACAAGAAGTTCTTAAACTTACCAATGAATTCCGCCAGCGGAAT
>JBCBQD010000561.1:0-511 GCA_039820425.1 Cyanobacteria bacterium J06635_1 | reverse complement strand
GTATCGACCATTGCCGAAGAAAAGCAGTGGAATCCCCGATTTGTAGGCCGCGATCGCAAAGGCTTTATTGAGTTTATGAACGCTCTTAATCTGCCTGATCCTAAAAAGATGATGGAAGCTGTCCCCGCTAATGAGCTTTGTGGGCGGACCATAGCTACCCTCTAGAGAGGGTTATCAAGCGGTTATCGTAAAAGGAAGATTGATGATGGCTTCTGGTTCTCAACAACAACTTTTGAAAAAATTATGAGGATTGCGGGTAAGCTGCTTGACTGACAAAAGTTCTGAAACCTACGATTTACGTTGTTTCGGCTAAAGAGAATGGATAGACTCAGCCGGTTTTTGCACCGTCAGCCCCGAGCAGGCGGCAAAAGCTCATCTGCTTACGATCTCAAATTCACGGGTCTCTCCTGGCGTCATTTCGTATATATTGTCTCGAAAGCCGACGCAGGCGGGATAAGGCCCACCATAGTCAAACGACACGGTTAACATTTCATTGGTGACCTGTAAAGAC
>JBCBQD010000560.1:0-511 GCA_039820425.1 Cyanobacteria bacterium J06635_1 | reverse complement strand
GCGGCGATCAGGGCGGCACCGATGACCAGAGACTGGATGTTGCCGTCGCCGAGCCCGTTGCTCCAGAGATAGAGGAACCGCGCGAAGGCCAGAAGCCCGGGCAACGCGAGGATCCCGGCCACCAGCGTGAAGACCTTGAGCGGCTTGTAGAGCACCAGGATGCGGAACACGGTGAGGCCGGAGCGCCAGATGTATTGCCAGATGGTGCGCATCAGGCGGGACTCGCGGGTGGGGTTGTTCACCTCGATGGGCACGGACATGATCGGGATGCCCTGGCGACCGGCCTGGATGATGGTCTCGAGCGTATAGGTGTAGCCGTTGAAGACATGGAGGCGCAGGGCGGCCTCCTTGTGGATGGCGCGAAAGCCGCTGGGCGCATCCACCACGCGGGTGCCGCTGGCCTGGCGCACGACCCAACTGCCGAGCTTTTGCAGGGCGCGTTTCATGGGGGAGAAATGAGCGATTGAGCTGATCGGGCGGGAGCCGACTACGATCTGCGCGCGCCCTTCAA
>JBCBQD010000559.1:0-512 GCA_039820425.1 Cyanobacteria bacterium J06635_1 | reverse complement strand
GTTTACCCGACCCAGTGGACCCGCGATCGCAAATTCTGGCCAGCGGTAAATCGGATTGATCAGGCCTATGGCGATCGCAATCTAATGTGCTCCTGCTTGCCGATGGATGCGTATGAGTGATCCCTGATTGGTTTAGCGTGATCGGCTTGGGGGAAAAGATGGGGAAGATCGGGGAGATGGGGAAGATGGGGAGGTAGAGGGTAGAGAGAATTGGGTAGAGGGTAGGAAGGTAGAGGGTGGAGAGAATTGGGTAGAGGGTAAGAGCACTTAGCCAAATCCGACCTACCACCCACTACTCACCACCCACCACCCACTACCCATTCCCCTTACCCATGACCTTTGAACGCCATTTTACGGGCACCCCCTGGGAATCAAAAGTCGGCTACTGTCGCGCTCTACGGGCTGGCAAAATGATCTTTGTCTCAGGGACGGCCCCCGTTGCAGAGGATGGCAGCACCTTCGCTCCCTACGATGCCTATGCCCAAACCCGCCGCTGTTTTGAGATCATTCAA
>JBCBQD010000558.1:0-514 GCA_039820425.1 Cyanobacteria bacterium J06635_1 | reverse complement strand
GGGTGGTGGCGGTGTCGGAACGAAAGAGAATGCCTGGGGTGTCGATCAAGAGATTGTCGCCTGCCTGATAGCGATCGCAGGCAATCGTTGAGCCCTGAATATTAGTACTGGTGGGGCATTGGTCGGTGATTGCCGCCGCTAGGGCAGATTTGCCGGTACTTTCTTTGCCGATGAGGACAATGGTGTGCTGGGTGGGGGGAGCCGTGGGCATGGAGAAAGAGAGGGGGAGAGAAAGAGAGGGGGAGAAGGGGAGAAGGGGAGAGTCAGGTTTGTGGTTTGTCGGTATTAGGTTTTGGTTTCGGGGTAGGGGTTTCCTCCATTCCCTAATCCCTGACACCTGACTCCTAGTACCCAGCTAACAAATGCAGTCGTTGCTGCAGCAGGAGAGGTCATCGAGGAAGAGTCCTGCCTGGCGGTATGGTTCCAATGGGGTAGGATCGAGTTGAAGGCGGTTTGCGATCGCATTGGCGATGACGGCAAACCGCTGGCGAAATTTATAAATAAAACAAAAAAT
>JBCBQD010000557.1:0-514 GCA_039820425.1 Cyanobacteria bacterium J06635_1 | reverse complement strand
CATCAGGGGATGAGCGCTGTTTGCTAAACAGATGGAGCCAAAATAAGGCTTGTGGTTCGAGTCCACTGTTTTCCGCCAACTTGTTTTTGAGAGCGTAGCGCAATTGGATAGCGCGTCAGCTTGCGAAGCTGAAGGTTGCAGGTTCAAGTCCTGCCGTTCTCGTTGTTCGCATTCGAGAGAACTGCGAACATATCTCCCCCAGTAGCTCAGTTGGGTAAGAGCGCCTGTTTGAAGCACAGGAGGTCGTCCGTTCAAATCGGACTTGGGGGGCTTGCATTCAAGGAATTGAGTGCTGATGGGGTATAGCTGAGTGGCAAAGCAGTCCGCTGTTAACGGAAAGATCGCAGGTTCGATCCCTGCTACCCCAGCCACTGCCGAGTGGACGAACTAGCAAGTCGCCTGACTCTGAATCAGGAGGTTGCAGGTGCGAATCCTGCCTCGGCATCCAATCCCCTGTGGTGTAGTTGGAAACATCTCTCACTTTGAATGAGAAGAGTTAGGTTCGAGTCCTGAC
>JBCBQD010000556.1:0-514 GCA_039820425.1 Cyanobacteria bacterium J06635_1 | reverse complement strand
CCCAGTTAGACCACCCCAAAATCCCTGACTGGGAAATTCCTCAGTTTTATGAAGCCAAAGCCAGATTCGAGGCCATCTTTAAAGCGATTGCTTTGTCCCAAAACTAGGCAGCCTGGACCAAATCATGTATAACGGTGTCGGAGAGCCCAGTCACCCGCCTGTCAGCAGATAAATGGCCCAGCAAAACAAGGTCCGCGCCCCCCGTAATCGAACCCTCACCCTTAGCAGCTCAGAACGTCTCAGCTATAGCCGCCGATTGCTTCGACTAGACCGAGGCACCTCAACACAAGCCATCCTTAATCGCACCATTCATCAGGATTTGTTTGAGGTCTGTGATCACCTGCCCACTGGCTTTGTAGACCTGCTGTTCCTTGACCCGCCCTATAACCTTAACAAAACCTTTAACTCAAATCGTTTTAAGAAGACCTCCCTCGACATCTATACGACCTGGCTCAGCGATTGCCTGGATCGCCTGAAGCCCATCCTCAAACCCACCGCCTCGATTTATATCTGC
>JBCBQD010000555.1:0-514 GCA_039820425.1 Cyanobacteria bacterium J06635_1 | reverse complement strand
CATCACTACTATTAACGGCGATACCACAACTGCTGATGGAGACGACCTCACCCTATATCTCAATGAAGCGAGCAATCCCTACGATGACAACACCCTTCCCCCCGTCAGCGACCCCAGCAATGCCGCTTATGACCCCAATGATGCTGCCTTTGACCCGCTAGAAACCGATCAATGGCCTAACATCACCGCTAATCTACTCGGTGGCATCAATGGCGGCAACGTCATGCCCAATGACGAGATCGAATACACCATTTACTATCTCTCTGCTGGGGATACTGACGCGCAGGACGTGCTCATCTGCGACTATGTGCCTGAGTTTACTAGCTTCATCCCAGGTGCCTTTAATGACGGCCCGCACGCTCAGGCCCCAGGCGGCATCACCGGAGCCGACCTCAGCGTAGAAGTCCGCCAAAACGGGTCACCTGCTTACTACACGGATGCAGACGATGGCGACAGTGCTAGCTACTATGGCCCCGGCAATGACCCCGCTAGCGACTTTCCCGGCATCGACTGC
>JBCBQD010000554.1:0-514 GCA_039820425.1 Cyanobacteria bacterium J06635_1 | reverse complement strand
CAGGGTAGTCAGCGCCAGCGCCTCCTGCTCACGATTGCCCAACTCTCGATGGATAGCCAGGGCCTGCTGCAACGGTTCAACCGCCTCTGCATACTGGCTCTGGTCGTTATAAAGCGTCCCGATAGCAATGAGCGTCTCGCCCAAGCCACTGCGGGCGGCGACATTGCCCCCGTCGCTAAGAGGAGCCTCGATCTCACGGGCCTGATTTAAATAAGTATTCGCCTCCTCAGACTGAGAAAGGTTTAGAGCAATACGCCCCAACATTCTCAGAGACACCGCTTGGCCCAACTCGCTGTCTGGCAGCGTTTCATAAATCGCCTGGGCCTGCTCAACCCGTTCGCCCGACACTTCATACTGACCGAGATCTAAATGAATCTTCGCCAGCCAAATCAGCGTATCGGCCTGACCCAACCGATCACCCGCGGCAGTCTGCTGATCGAGCAAAGTTTGAAACGTCTGCAGCGCCGCCGGTAGCTGAGCGCCATAGTATTGGGTTTCGCCGGTTTCCTGTAAG
>JBCBQD010000553.1:0-515 GCA_039820425.1 Cyanobacteria bacterium J06635_1 | reverse complement strand
CCAACAACCCAAAACCAACTACCGAGAGAGGTAACGCCATGCCCCCTGAAATTTTCCAAGGTTTGCTCGATGTTGCAACGATTTCCGTCGCCGTCATCGTTTTAGGCCCCATCCTTTGGTGGGTTCTCCCAGATCGCCGGACCCCTGCCCATCGTTAGGCCGTTTGTTTTAATTTCAAGGAGATCATCACCCCATGCAACTCAACTATCGTGGTAACCGTTACGCAGCACATATCTCAAACTTGAATGTCACTGAAACCGATACTTCAATGACCTATCGCGGTGTGCAGTATCGACTGCGTCAAAACGGAACCCCTGAGCAGCCTCCCAAGCACATGCTGCGCTATCGAGGAGTGGCGTATTTTAAGTGACGGTTGGCGCTGATTTTACCCACTACCGTTCAGCTGAGCGCTCACGTCGAAGCCCACTACCCATGACTCTCTACCCAGGCTTACTTTTCCCGTGGTTTAACAACGTGCCAAATAATAAATAAGGTAAACCCTAGATAGCCAATGG
>JBCBQD010000552.1:0-515 GCA_039820425.1 Cyanobacteria bacterium J06635_1 | reverse complement strand
TGTTTCGCCAACCCCGCCACCCCTATACCGCCAAACTGATCGCCGCCACCCCTGAGCCCCACAAAGGCTTTGACGACCTGATCCCCATCCTGGGCAGCCTGCCCGATTTACGCCGCACCGATCTGCCCCCCTGTCGGTTTGTCGGGCGTTGCGATCGCGCCACAGAACAGTGCCATCAACAGCCGCTGCGGGTTCAACAGATGGGGGAGGGGCATTGGGTGGGGTGTTGGGAGCCGTTGGGTGAAGAGAGGTGAGGGAGATGGGGAAGGGGAGTAGAAGGTTAGAGGAGCAGGGGAAGATGGGGGAGATAGGGGAGATGGGGAGGACGCGGGCTTCGACGTGAGCGCTCAGCCGAACGGGACGCGGAGATGGGGAGATGCGGAGAGGTAGGGGCTAGTCTTATGCGTTTCGGCTGAGCGTTCGATTGAGCTGACGCCGAAGTCTCAACGTCGAAGCCCTGCCCAATGCAGGATTTAACGCTATTTACCAGCCACCTCGTAGGATGGGTTAAGCCG
>JBCBQD010000551.1:0-517 GCA_039820425.1 Cyanobacteria bacterium J06635_1 | reverse complement strand
CGAGTCATTGCCGAATATGCCGTCGCCCCCTATCGCCTGGGGTTGAGTGCCACCCCTGAACGCGCTGACGGTCGCCATGAAGATCTCGACACGCTGTTAGGGCCAGTGGTCTATCGCAAAACCGCCGCTGAGCTATCGGGGCTTGCCCTGGCACCCTACCAGATTGTGCAACTGCGGGTGCAGCTATCGCCCACCGAGCGAGAGCGCTATAGCGAGCTAATCCAGCGGCGCAACGACTTTTTGCAGCAGTCCAATATCTGGCTGGGCAGCGCCGAAGGCTGGAAACAGTTTGTGAAAATGAGCGCCCGGTCTCAAAAGGGGCGGCGGGCGATGCTGGCCCACCGGGAGGCGAAATCCATTGCCCTGGGCACCGAGGGCAAATTAGCGATGCTCGAAAACCTGCTCAGCCAGCACTATCCTGACCGCACGATTATCTTTACCAATGACAACGCCACGGTTTATCGCATATCCCAGGATTTTTTAATCCCAGCGATTACCCACCAAACCCCGGTCAAAG
>JBCBQD010000550.1:0-520 GCA_039820425.1 Cyanobacteria bacterium J06635_1 | reverse complement strand
CCCGAAAAGTGTTCATTTCGATTCTGTAATTTGTGAGCAGTTATGTCGATTCTGTAACGTGTGTTCGTCTGATTAACCCTTGAACTAGGATGTGTCTACCCGCTAGTGGGTGACTCTGTTCTTGAACCAGTTTGGTGATTGCCATGAATTATCCATTGAGCAAAGTGTTGCCTGAATATGAGACGGCTTTTGCAAAATGCAGTTTGCAAGCTGCCAGAGAAAGCAACGTGCAGACCGTGGCGGGCAAGATGGTTGAACTGCGCAATCACTATGAGACAGTTGAGCGGGTCACCGGCATTCCCTGGTGGTTTTCGGGGGTGTTGCACTACAAAGAGTGGGGCCAAAAGGAGCCTGAATTGTTTACAAAGCGGGTCACTGAAATCTTGTTGGCAAAAAACTATCACAAAGCCAGGACCCGAACCCTGGCTGCTTACCTGTGGGGCTTTGACCTATGGAACGGGTTTAAAGACGGGGTGGGGACAAGGTCTGAATGGGTGTGGGCCGGTACGACCGTGTTTCA
>JBCBQD010000549.1:0-521 GCA_039820425.1 Cyanobacteria bacterium J06635_1 | reverse complement strand
AGAAAAGGAGCCTTTTTTTAAGGTTGTCAAATAAAGATAAAACCGACACGGGGACGCGGGGAAGGGGGGACACGGGGATCACTCATGGCTTAAATACTCCGTGTCTCCGCGTCCTCCCCTCTCCGCGTCGTGCCTTCAAACCTTCTTAAGCCATAACGGTCGCCTTTTCAGCCGTTGGCAGACTAACCCGTGCCAGCATCTCGGTCAGCGAGGGCCCTTCGATCACTTCGTCCTTTAACAGCAACTGGGCGATTTCCTCCAGCAGGTCACGGTTGGCACGCAGAATGTCTAGCGCCTGTTGGTGGGCTGTTTCAACGATATCTTTGACTTCGGCATCAATGGCCTTGGCGGTGTCTTCGCTGACGGCGCGGCGCGGGTTAGGCATACCGCCATCGAGGAACGTGTTTTGCTGACCCCGTTCGTAGGCAAGGGGGCCTAGCACGTCGCTCATGCCGTAGGTGGTGACCATTTGCTCCGCTACATCGGTGGCTCGCTGCAGATCGTTCGAGGCTCCGGTGGTA
>JBCBQD010000548.1:0-513 GCA_039820425.1 Cyanobacteria bacterium J06635_1 | reverse complement strand
GACCGAGCGATTGCCTGCCTATGCTGTGCCGAGTAGGGTTGCGATCGCATCTACCTTTCCCCGCACCGGAACGGGCAAAATCGATCGGCGAGCGATTAAGGAGCAGGCGTTGACGAAGGCAGGGGGAGCAGGGGAGGCAGAGGGGGCAGAGGAGGAAAGCATGAAAAATACCTCACAGTTCAGACTGCCTACCAGTTAATAAATAGCAGCTCTACTCCTTCCTAATCTCCCCCATCTCCCCCATCTCCCCCATGCCCCTCCACTCTTTCCCCAAATGGACACCCAAGACACCCTCAAACACTACATCAGCGAAACCCTCCTCAACGGTCGCCAACAGGTTGAGGTTGATGACGATCTGCTGGGCGAGGAGATTATCGACTCGATGGGGGTGATGCAATTAATTGCCTTTATCGAAGAAACCTTTGATTGCACGGTGCCGCAGTCAGATATCACAATCACCCACTTTCGCACCATTAAAGCAATCGATGCGTACCTTGCTAGTAGGAGTCTGTG
>JBCBQD010000547.1:0-522 GCA_039820425.1 Cyanobacteria bacterium J06635_1 | reverse complement strand
AACTCGGAGATCTCAGTGACTTAGAAGTCACCGTGCAAGTCTCTGAGCTAAATATTGAACAACTCAGCGTGGGTCAGCCTGCCAGGGTACAGCTCGATGCCTTTCCCAGCGAAGGCTCCATTCCAGGGCAAATTGAACGGATTGCCCCGGTTGCCGATAGCACCTCACGGCTCGTGCCGGTGCAGGTGAGCATTCCTAATATAGATGGGCGCATTGGGAGTGGACTACTAAGTCGGGTGCAGTTTTCTTCGGGTCAGCAGGAGCGCGTGGTGGTGCCTGAGAGTGCCCTAAAAGTGGGTGATGAAGGGAGTGCAGTGTTTGTGATTGAAGGGGAAGGTGAGCAAGCGAAGGCGATTGCCCGTTCGGTGAGGGTTGGCGATCACAATCAGGACCGGGTAGAGATTCTCTCAGGATTAGCGCCGGGTGATGCTTTTGTGGTGCAGAGCGATCGCCCACTCACCTCAGGGCAAGCGGTACGGCTGAGCGTTTTATCTGAACAAGAGGCTGAGTAAGAGATCTAAA
>JBCBQD010000546.1:0-522 GCA_039820425.1 Cyanobacteria bacterium J06635_1 | reverse complement strand
CCGCGAAGCCTATCAATTAGAAGACACAGCTCCGCTTAACTTTCGCGGCATCCAGGATATGGGCGACGCCATAGAACGAGCCAGGCTGCAAAGTATTTTGTCTGGGGATGAGCTACTGGGTATCGCCACGACGCTGGCGGGGGCTCGGCAGCTACGTCGCGCCATCGATGCCCAAGAGGAAGACGACTTTCCCGTTTTGCAATCGTTGGTGGCTCAGCTGCGCACCTACCCAGAGTTAGAAAAAGAGATTCACCACTGCATCGACGACCGGGGTAAGGTCACCGACCGGGCCAATCCTAAGCTAGCCGGTATTCGCAATAGCCTCAAAAGCACCCACGATCAGCTCCATGCAAAACTACAGCGGATCATGCAGCGCCATGCCGGAGCCCTACAGGAAACCCTGATCACCCAGCGGGCCGGACGCTTTGTGATTCCTGTCAAAGCCCCCCAAAAAGACTCCATTCCAGGCATTGTCCACGATGTGTCCACCAGTGGTGCCACCCTGTACATCGAACCCCAAAG
>JBCBQD010000545.1:0-525 GCA_039820425.1 Cyanobacteria bacterium J06635_1 | reverse complement strand
AAGACAACGATCCGATCTGCTAGGGTCATTGCCTCTACGCGATCATGAGTAACGTAAATGGTCGTGATGCCAAACTGTTGATGGAGTTGTTTTAATTCCGCTCGCGTACCGTCTCGTAACTGAGCATCTAAGTTAGAGAGGGGTTCATCCAATAAAAATACCTGGGGTTGACGAGCGATCGCTCGCCCTAAAGCAACTCGCTGCTGCTGTCCTCCCGAAAGCTGCTTGGGTTTGCGCCGAAGCAAATGTTCTATATCTAGGGACTGGGCAACTTTTTGTACTTTTCGGCTAATTTCTGGAGTCGGACAGCCGCGCATTTTCAAACCAAAAGCCAAATTATCGCCAACGCTCATATGGGGATAGAGAGCGTAGTTTTGGAACACCATCGCCACATCTCGCTGTCGAGCGGGAAGATCGTTAACCAAGCGATCGCCAATATAAAGCTCGCCACTAGTAATCGATTCTAACCCCGCTATGGTACGCAAAACCGTCGATTTACCGCAGCCTGAAGGTCCAACCAAAACC
>JBCBQD010000544.1:0-525 GCA_039820425.1 Cyanobacteria bacterium J06635_1 | reverse complement strand
AACACACTGCCTGACTAAGTTGGCAGTCCCCTGGACGTTGACCCGCTGAAAGTCACGCTCGGGGTCCACATACGTCTCTTTAAGCTGATGGGCACGGGCAGCAAGGTGGACAACCGTATCTACCCCCTCTAAAGCAGTGTGCCAGTCGGTCTCACCGTCAATATCCCCAACCACCGCTGATCTGACAGGCACATTGAATGGCGAATGCTCTTCACTCCTCACAGCTGCGACGATCTGCCAGTTTGCCTGGGACAGGGCAGGCAGCAAATGTCCGCCGATAAAGCCGGTTGCCCCGGTCACTAAAACAGTTTGAGTTTGAGTCTCTTGGTTTGACATGTCTATTGCTTCATATCAAGTTAGGCGGTTATTACGTAAAGAATATATCCCCTGCCAGAAACCCGGTTTCTTTGTCTGATTAAACCTGAACACCTGCTGAAGCGATCAGAAACCGGGTTTCTAGAAATCCAGCAACTTATCGTAAATCTCCTCAATCTGTTTTACCATCAGCATTGCGTCAAAACGTTC
>JBCBQD010000543.1:0-527 GCA_039820425.1 Cyanobacteria bacterium J06635_1 | reverse complement strand
CCGAATGGTTTGAAGAAACAAAAGTATTCTGTGATGGACAACTCATCATGACTGTAAGTTCAACTAAACCTGAACTTTATGTTGATATCTGGTCGGGGAATCATCCATTCTTTACGGGATCACAACGTATCATTGATACCGAAGGTCGTGTAGAAAGATTTATGAAAAAATATAATATTGAAAAAGAAAAGTAAATGCCTACGATTCAACAACTAGTTCGTCAACCAAGAAAATTAATAAAAGCAAAAACAAAGTCACCAGCCCTTAGAGAATGCCCACAAAAACGAGGGGTATGCGTAAGGGTATACACGACAACTCCGAAAAAACCTAATTCTGCAATCCGAAAAGTTGCACGTGTAAGATTAACTAGTGGATTTGAAGTCACTGCGTATATTCCTGGAATAGGGCACAATTTACAAGAACACTCAGTTGTATTAATAAGAGGTGGACGAGTTAAAGATTTACCCGGTGTTCGCTATCATATTATTCGAGGAGCATTAGATACTGGAAGTGTTCAAAATCGAACA
>JBCBQD010000542.1:0-527 GCA_039820425.1 Cyanobacteria bacterium J06635_1 | reverse complement strand
CTCAACCACCCGGCCCCAGATGCTGGCAGCGGCTTTTGTAGACAGCTGTTGGCCTGCGATCGCACGGCACAACCGCTCTGGGAAAGGGGAATCTTGGCGGGGGGTCAACTCAATGGGACCGGTGGTTGCGATCGCATCCGCCAGCGCCGGGCTCAACTCCCCCGCAATATCCATAAACCGTGAATGGATCGCTTTCGACATCATTACAGCATGACTTTTGTGAGCCGTCTATCTTTCCTAAAACACCCTCATGGTACTGCCAATCACGCTTACAGGGAGGACTGCAAACATCAGCACTAACCCGTGATAAGTCAGTCCCATCGTGCCATCACCTGCTTGATTATTCCGTAGCATCCCAGAAAAAACTGTCCTAGTCTTCCCGAGTTCTTCACACTTGTCGATCATTCTTTTTGGAACACTCACGCCTTTGTTAAGTCTGAAATCACCTGTTGTTAGCAGCCACCGCCCCGTCGATCTAAGTCATTGATCGGGGCAGCGGCTGCCAAATTCGCTTCGAAAAATGCGAT
>JBCBQD010000541.1:0-529 GCA_039820425.1 Cyanobacteria bacterium J06635_1 | reverse complement strand
CCCTAAACATATTAGTCGATTTGACAATATGTATCATACTCTGACAAGGCAAACTGAGCAGTATCGCAGGCTTCTATAAGGGGGCGCTATCAATCGCGGTTTTCAATTGACAGGACAAACCTTTCGATCTTCCCTAGGGTGCCCGGTTCTCTCAGGAGGAAACCACCTGGAATATGCCTGCCTATCGACGCTTACATTTTTGGATAAGACCGACATGGGGGCGCGGGCATGGAGAGATTGTCAGTAACCCACTTGGCTTCAGGCTACTCTAGACAATAGAAGACGGACAGTACCCAGCGGGGTAACTGGATGGAGACTTTAAAGCTGATTCACGGTGCTTTCATAGTCACGGACATGATCAGGGCTATAGGGGGTCAGCGCTATCGCCTGCGAGGCTGAGCGGAACCTGCTATAACCACAACAGACCCATTGCAGACCCCTTATAGCCCCCGCAGACCCTTTACAGAAAGTATCATGGCTCAGGCTCAGACATCTCAGGTGATCGGCACGGTCAAAGGACCCGGTGATG
>JBCBQD010000540.1:0-529 GCA_039820425.1 Cyanobacteria bacterium J06635_1 | reverse complement strand
GTGCGCAGCCGCTCGCTGAGGTGCAGCGTTTGGGTGATCGTGCCGTGGGTTTGGCTGTCAAAACGAATGCCGACGTCGTAGTCGATGCAGCCGGTCAGGCAGAGGGCGAGGGTGATCGATAGGATAATTCTCAGTCCCCAGTTTCTTCTGCCTGGGGACTTGCATTTATCAAGATCCTGATTAGGGGGGGGAAATCCCGGTTCTACCCCCCTTAGTCCCCCCTTGGTAAGGGGGGAAACTTTGGTCCTCCCCCTTGCCTTACGCCTTGGGCGCATGCCCATAGGGCTATAGGGGGAGTTAGAGGGGGTCAAATTTGTCAACTTAGCCACCACAGACCCCCTAACATCAGGGTGCAGCCGATCAGCGCCACCCAAACAAACTGATTATCCTGGGTATTTACCTGGCTCAGATCAATGGGCTCAGGCTCTGGTTTCGGCTTGGGTCGCCGGGGTTTTTTCGGCGGTTGGTCATAGCGCGACTGGCCGAGCTGATAATTGCCGCTTTCTAAGTTGCCTAAATCGGGGATTTT
>JBCBQD010000539.1:0-530 GCA_039820425.1 Cyanobacteria bacterium J06635_1 | reverse complement strand
AGAAAGTTGGCAGCAAAGGTGGGTTTATCGAAGCGATCGCGCGGCCCGTCGTCTGCGCCTCGAACCCTTGCCTAACAGCACTGACTTTAACCAAAGAGATTTCTCCGCAGAGATTAGCCAAACACTACTCAAAACCGTTTCACAACAAGTTCAGCAACCCATAGAGAGCCTGCAAATTCTAGAAGTGCAGGCAGCCACCTGGGATGGCTGCCTGGGTATTGCCGAACCCGACACAGTATGTACCCAAGAAGCGATTCCAGGGTTTCGAGTCCTGGTTAACGATGGGCCAAAAGAGGGCACTGGCAACCTACAAAGAGACAGCTGGCCCGACCATCGAGAATTTCAAAGAGAATGGGTATATCATCTGAACGAAGATGCCACACAAATTGTTCAAAATACGACCGCTAGCGATACAGCAGGTCGCGTTGGCAGCTGGTTTCGCCGCGCCTCAGCCCCCCCGGAGGAGCTCGCCCCTGGAGTCATTTTTCAAACAAAAGCGCACGATTATCTTTCAGAACATCTATATATCA
>JBCBQD010000538.1:0-533 GCA_039820425.1 Cyanobacteria bacterium J06635_1 | reverse complement strand
CTTAATGAGACGCTTCGCTTAGTGAGGGGGCGAGGCGCTTCGCTTGGTGAGATGGTGGGGCGCTTCGCTTGGTGAGATGGTACTCGGTGATAGATGCATTCACCTATCCACTCACCTACTCACCAGCGCAGCGAACTCACCAGCGCAGCGCATTCACCATTCAACATAAACTCTCGTCCCTAGCGAAAATTCTCAGGATTGAGCTGACGCCCAGGTGTAACTGCCCGATCTTGCAAGTATTCGCCGGTGCCGCCGTCAGACGCATCCAGGTAGGGTTTGAGGTCAATGTCGTTGTTGCTAAATCCCAGGGCCGAGCCCAAATCATTGCCAGACAAACCACCCAGTGCCTCCCCAATCTGCCCGAGGAGGTTGTTATTGTCTTCGCTGGCGGTAAAGGTATTGACCCCGGTTGTACTGACACCCCCGTCCGCAAGGGTGAGGTTTTCAAAGACGCGATCGCGAGTCACCACAGAGTCTTGTCCAGGCGGTACGGTCAAAATGATTTGGCATAGACCGGGATTTTGGTCAGTCCG
>JBCBQD010000537.1:0-534 GCA_039820425.1 Cyanobacteria bacterium J06635_1 | reverse complement strand
CCGCTCGTTGAATAATATTTTCAATAGCCAAGGCACACTGAGGCACATTAGAAGCGTGTTTGAGCAAACCCACATTGCCAGCCATCAGCGCCGGAGCCACAAAGCGAAACACCTGCCAAAAAGGAAAATTCCACGGCATTACTGCTAAAATAATTCCTAATGGTTGGTATTTGACATAGCTTTTACTCGCATCGGTTTCCACTGAAACATCCGCAAGGAATTCGTGCCCCTTATCCGCATAATAACGGCATACCAAAGCGCATTTTTGAACTTCAGCAATGGCACTTTGATAAGGCTTTCCCATTTCCAAAGTCATCACCTTGGCAAAATCTGCTTTATCTTGCTCTAAAATATCAGCAGCCTTGTGCATCCATTGAGAGCGTTGCTTAAAACTTGTCTTGCGGTAATCTCCGAAAGCTTCATCAGCCTTATATACCGCATTGCTAACTTCCGCATCACTTAAAGACTCAAAAGTCTTGAGAGTTTCCCCTGTCGCGGGATTTATTGTAGCGATCGCCATAACTCACCTCTTGA
>JBCBQD010000536.1:0-534 GCA_039820425.1 Cyanobacteria bacterium J06635_1 | reverse complement strand
CAGGAGACTATTTAAGCTCCAGTTATTACGAACGCTGGCTATACGCCCTGGAACTATTGCTTGCTAAACATAACCTGCTCACCCCAGCCGAGATCGAAGCCAAAATCACCCAACTCACTCAATCAGAATCTTAAATCTCATCCCCCAACCCTCCTCGCCCATTCCACCTATATCCTGAATTGGGCAGGCACAAGACCAGCCTCTACCCTTGTTACCTATCCACTCTCCATGTGGGCGATGCCCGCCCTACTCGCTCCCCATCCCCCGCGTCCCCGCATCCCCGCGTCTCCCCTTTCCCCCTTCTCCTTTCGCCCTTCCCCTTTCGCCCTTCCCCTTTCCCCCTCTCCCCCCTGCCCATCGAAACCCCGAACCAACCTATGACCGCCCAAGATGCTATAGCCCTGCTTGGCGAGGGGTTGAGTTGTCAGGCTGAAAGCGATTTACCGGCCCAGTTCCAGGTGGGCAATCAGGTCAAAGCGAAGGTGATGCACCCCCAAACCTACACGCGTTTACCCCGTTACATTCGAGGCAAGG
>JBCBQD010000535.1:0-535 GCA_039820425.1 Cyanobacteria bacterium J06635_1 | reverse complement strand
TTTGTTGGCGGGGCTGTTTCCTGTTATTGGCGGGGTGATCCAGGCGGTGCCCCAACCCGTGCTGGGCGGAGCTACCATCATTATGTTTGGTAGTGTTGCCACAGCGGGCATCCGGATTTTGTCGAACGTAAATTTTACCAAGCGTTCGGCGATTATCTTGGCGACCTCCCTTGGCTTGGGGTTGGGCGTTGCCTTTGCCCCTGATCTGCTGGATCAAATGCCGCCGCTGGTGAAAAATATCTTCTCTTCTGGAATCTCGACCGGGGGGATTTGTGCGCTGGTGATGAATATGCTGCTGCCGGGTGAGCGGGATAGGTAGTGGGTAATGGGTAGGGTGTTCACTTTGGGGCTTTTCGAGGGTGAAAGCTCATGCACGATTCTCAATGCCAGCTCCCTTGGCAGGATCGGTGATGTGTAGTACGGGCTGCGCGGGACTTTCCCTCCCGCCCCCTCCCTCTTGCTTCTAGCGTTAGCGGCTGCCTGGGGGACGACCTCCCCCAGCCCCCCTGAACTAGGTTCTGGCTTCGTTTAGGTA
>JBCBQD010000534.1:0-536 GCA_039820425.1 Cyanobacteria bacterium J06635_1 | reverse complement strand
GCCTGAGCCGCTCGGCATCTTCCTGGGTGAGTAAATCATTGGTGACCACGGCCACCTCAATGCCTCGGGCCATGAGTCGGGGCACCAGACACTCTAACAAAGCAGTCTTGCCGCTCCCCACTGGGCCACCAATACCGACCCGTGCTGCTGAGAGTTTCATAGCCCCCTAAATCCCCCAATTCTGGGGGACTTTGAGTCCTTCGCTCCTGACTGCCTGACACATCTCCTGTAATGGTTGATCTTTCGTTTATCCGGCGGGCGGTTGGAAACCGCGCCTAATATGTACAAAGTCCGCCTGCGCGGACTAGTTATATCAAGGATTTCCCCAATCGGCGCAGGCCGATTTTGCAGGTGTCGCCGCGGTTTCAACCGCCAGGCGACGAGATGTGTCAGGCAATCAGCCTTCGCTCTCCTAAGAATTGTGACAAACTGCGAACTCTGAAGCCCCGGCTCGACTGAGCGCTCGCCGAACGTCCAGAATTGGGGGTTGGGGGCCTGGGCACCTTGGGTCTCATCGTCTATGTTTCTAAACATGA
>JBCBQD010000533.1:0-538 GCA_039820425.1 Cyanobacteria bacterium J06635_1 | reverse complement strand
GCGATCGCACTGAACGTGATGCTTCATCGGTGCCTTAAATTTGCGCTCTAAATTCCTTGCTCAATTGTCCACAATCTTTGATATGATTTAGTTCCTTGCGAAGAGGCTAACCGCCAATTAGCTTGCTACCAGCGAATTGCTGGCTCGTAGGGAATACACTTTGCTGGTGTAGCTCAGTTGGTAGAGCAGCTGATTTGTAATCAGCCGGTCGTCCGTTCGAGTCGGATCACCAGCTTCCTAATTAAATCAATAGTTTCGCGCTCCCCGCAAGGCTTTCAGGCCTTGCGGGGATTGTCTTTTGAGGACGCGGTTCAAATCGAGGTCACACTATTGGAGCGATTTCCCGAACATTTAGCCTACCTGTTAACGTCGTAGGCTAAATGTTCGTCGATATATCTCCAAGTATGAGTCCAACTGCCTCCGTTGCTGCCCGCCTGTCTCCCAAGCTCCGAAAGGATATCGCTATCCAGGTGCTCTCCCACTCAAAACCTGTCAGCCACCTGGCCAGTAAACATCCAGTAAACATCAGGTCAGTCGA
>JBCBQD010000532.1:0-538 GCA_039820425.1 Cyanobacteria bacterium J06635_1 | reverse complement strand
CTGGTGGGGTGGTTCCATTTTTCTGGCTTTGGAAGGGGCACAAACGTTACTCACTCAAGCAAGGGCCAGAAAAATGAAAAAAGCAGGATATCGCTTCTTTCTCTAGAATTTGAAGGGCTCAAGGGATCTTCTGAATCTGGACTTTCTGCGGGAGGACTGGCAGGAGACTCGCGCTAAACACGATCGGTTACCTATCGACTAACCCACCAGACACCCCTTGTTTAAACGAAGCCAGAACACCTTTCGGGGGGTCTGGGGGAGCATGGGACCCCAGGCAGCCGCTCACGCCAGAGGCAGAAGGGAGGGGGCGGGAGGGAAAGTCCCGCGCAACCCCTTTCAAACATCACCAATACCTCAAAGAACTAAATCATGTCTGACCTACTCGTCAGGCCCCCAAACCCCCAATAATGGGGGCTTTAAATCCGATCTTGATATTTCATCTCATAGGAGAAACCAACATCATGCTTTACCGCAACTTCGGCAAAACCGGCCTTCAAGTCTCCACCATTGGCCTCGGCACCTGGAACATCGGCAACCA
>JBCBQD010000531.1:0-539 GCA_039820425.1 Cyanobacteria bacterium J06635_1 | reverse complement strand
AAAATATTCCACCAGGCGTGGCGCACTAAAGGCATCCAATCGATCCAGAATGGTCGACTCAGCCACCTTTACCTGATTTTCTTGTAGCACCACCGGCACCGGCACCACCATGGCAAAGTCGCTAACCTCTCCCTCATAGTCATTCGCCATGGTGAGCACTGTGCGATCGCCCTCGCGAGCAATCGCCACCTGAGACGCCCGATTGTAAAGACTCGTATCCGCCTTAGCCACATAAAACCCACAAAACGCCCAGGCAGGCGCAGCAAAGGAGACCAGGCAGAAGAGAAAAACTGCCAGCAGAGGGAGGATTTTGGATTTTGGATTTTGGATTTTGGATTTTGGATTGGGGACTTTGGATTGGGGATTTTCAGGATTCATGATTAATAACGAAGATCACAATTCGAAGGAAATAACGGCAAAGAAACTGTAATAAACACATCTACTATCCCAACAGCAAAAACCTCAGGATATTGGGTCTCGTGCCTCGACACCAACCTACAATTGCTACAACCGCACCCGAAAAATATCTACGCCTGGGG
>JBCBQD010000530.1:0-539 GCA_039820425.1 Cyanobacteria bacterium J06635_1 | reverse complement strand
GTGCTGGGCGCGATTGGAGCATGAGTACGAACACACATAAAATTCGATAACAGCGTATCAGATTCGATGAAAATTGGTGCAAGCCTTCAGAAAATTGGCATTTCTAGCTATTTCAATTATGAACAGCCGATAGCCGAACCTCGAAATATCAAGAATTTCAAGAAATGGACGTACGCCGACTCGAACGGCGGACCTCATCGATGTCAACAAGGCTCTCTAGCCTCTGAAAGCTAATCACATCAAATGATTCAGAGGTCTACTTTTTTCTTGCACCAATTCTGCACCAATCTTTAGCCACCTCATGCCTAACCGCCCCGCCTCCGCAGGACAAGATGGAGAACTCCAATTGCCCTCGGGCCGTTTCTGGGGAAGTCGTTGGCGTCCTCTTCCTGATGGAGCCCCTCAACCCTCAAGTTCACGAACTCGATCACCAGGCCATCTTGAAAGTCTGCAATCTCCACGATATCCCCCTCGCCTATCTGTTTTCGGGAGCCCAGTAATTTTTCACCCAAGAGAACTTCAACGCTAAAGTTGAATTA
>JBCBQD010000529.1:0-539 GCA_039820425.1 Cyanobacteria bacterium J06635_1 | reverse complement strand
ATTGTGCAGCTGGGTAATGTAGCAGACCCCACTCCAGAACAGCTTGAAAAATTGTTCACCCAAGATTTGAACTATCTGCGGGCGTTTTATAACCAAGTCAATCAACAGGAAAGCGCCCACGTGCCGACCCAATGCCCCCAATGTCAACATCAGTTTGATGTGGAGTTAGCGCTATCGGGGGAATCTTAGGCTACCCCTCAGATGATCTCTATGGGGAGGTAGCCACGATCGCATCGGCATTCCATTGGTCAATGGCGGAGATCATTAGTTTGGAGCACGGGGATCGACGGCGGTGGGCAGAGCGAGCGAGTAGGGGGAATGGGCTTCGACGTGAGCGCTCAGCCGAACGGGAGTAGGGGAGATGGGGTGATGGGGCGACTAAGCCAGAACACGGTAGTCGCGATTGATTGACCATGAAGCTCAAAATTTAAAGTCTAAAATCCAAAATTCCTGTATTCCTCACGCAAGCATTATTTAGAGATGTCACCCCAATGCCTCAAGATTTTGATCCAGTTGAACCTAATGCCAGTGTTGTAGCA
>JBCBQD010000528.1:0-539 GCA_039820425.1 Cyanobacteria bacterium J06635_1 | reverse complement strand
ATACAGCTCATAACAGCAGCCACCCCATCTTCAGAGAGAATCTACACCCCTGCAATCTGTTCTTTGGCAGATATCAGTGTCGCACTCTGACATTTTCAGACGATACTTCGATTGACCAAGCAAAAGACTCTCTTTCCTACTACCCACTACCCATTACCCACTACCCATTACCCACTACCCATTACCCACTACCCATTACCCATCCCCAAACTCCAGACATTTCCTGTAACGACACTCACCAAATCGCTGCGTAACCTGGTAGGTAAGACAACAACTTTAAGTCAATTTCCTATGAGTTACCTGAATGATCTAATTCCATCGGTCATTATGATGCCCGTGGATATCGACCAAATTAAATCTTTTATCATCGGCAGTAGTCTACGCACCGCAAAAGATATTGGCCACATTGTGGGGGGCTACACTAACCGGGGCAATGTCAGTAACCCGGCTCGCCCCGTTGAGACCTATCGTTTTATCAACAGAGTGGGAAGCTTTAAGGCAACCCTGGAGAATGTGGGAACAGACGCGGTGGTGACCCT
>JBCBQD010000527.1:0-541 GCA_039820425.1 Cyanobacteria bacterium J06635_1 | reverse complement strand
ACTGGGGTCCCATGCTCCCCCAGACCCCCCGAACTAGATTCTGGCTTCGTTTAGGTAAGGGCGGTTGTTGGGTTAGTCGATAGGGGATCGCATCGAGTTCTTGGTTTAACTTTACTTCTTTTGGTAACTTAGCCGGGGGGTCAGGCACTCAGTCTATTTTTGCTCCCCTACTCACCCACTCACCCACTCACCCACTCACCCTCCCCCTTTCAACGGTTCAATCAGCTCCGCCAACCGCCTTGTCAACGCTTCCGAGCTGAAGTGATTCAGCGTTTCTTGTCGCAACCACTCGGCATTGCAGCGGGGGTCTTCGCCTTTGAGGACTTCGATACAGGCGGCGGCGACGGCTTCGGGATCGCGGTGGGGCACTTGCCAGCCCACCCGCCCGTCTTGGAGAGGCTCGGCGGAGCCGTCGTCGTCGCCGGAGATGACTGGAACGCCACAGGCCATGGCTTCGAGGTAAACAATGCCAAAGCCTTCTTTAGAGGGCATCACATACCCATCGGCCAATCGATAATGGGCCACCAAGTCCTTCGTGGGA
>JBCBQD010000526.1:0-542 GCA_039820425.1 Cyanobacteria bacterium J06635_1 | reverse complement strand
TCAGGCAACATGCCTTAACCGGATACACACCAGACCCCCTTTTCAAAAATAGGGAACCCAAAGGATAGGGGGGCAAGACACCCGAAAAATTACAGGACTTGACTCTCAGTGATTTAACAGATATGGCTGATCAGAGCCTACGCTAAGTCTTGGAGAACAAATTTGTTGAGGATCAGTTGTTCTGCCAATGTTTTCAATCGCGATTCAGTATTAAATTAACAATGAAAGTCAATGTATAGAAAATTCAGGGTCTTGGAAAAAGTCTGCGCTGTCTCAGGTTCGAGATAGCGCAGTTTTCTTGATATTTATACGTTGATGCAAGGTCTTTAAAGTTCACATTTAGGCGATTGCAATCAAATAAGCCACCCTCTTTGCCCTTCGCCTTTTCCCTTTTCAGCCGGGATTTTATTTTTGTGCAGTCCCCTTAGTCTGGATCCTTAGCCAGAAAACACCCATGTTTACTTGACCAGTAAACATGGGTGTATGACTTACAGAATCATGAATTGTTGACGACTCGTCTGCAACTTTCTAGAAGATAAAGT
>JBCBQD010000525.1:0-544 GCA_039820425.1 Cyanobacteria bacterium J06635_1 | reverse complement strand
GATTTCCTCCGGGCCTCCTTTGGTCAGAGGGGAAGATCGAGAAGGCAGAGGGGGTCGCGGCTGGCAGTGTGATATTGCCCAAGTGAGAGCACTGGCGGCGAGCACTGACGTTGTTGAATTTATGGCAGCTCGATTACAACGGCTATCGCCCCAGACCCAGACAATTCTGAAGCTTGCCGCTTGTATTGGCAACCAGTTTGATCTGGCAACCCTGGCCATTGTTTATGAACAAACCCAACCCGAAACAGCAACGCAGCTTTGGCAGTCGTTACAAGAGGGATTGATTTTACCTCAGAGTGAGGTTTATAAGTTTTATCTTGAGCCTACGAGTCAGGAGTCAGGGGATAGGAGTCAGGAGATAGGAGATAGGAGTCAGGAGATAGGAGATAGGAGTCAGGAGTCAGTAAAAGCGGGCTCCACCACCCCACCACCCCACCACCTCACCATCCCTCTCTATAAATTCCTCCACGATCGCGTCCAGCAAGCGGCCTACACCCTTATCCCAGATACTGAAAAGCTTTTCAGTATCTGGGATAAGGGTGTA
>JBCBQD010000524.1:0-545 GCA_039820425.1 Cyanobacteria bacterium J06635_1 | reverse complement strand
GTCTATAGCGCCGTCCAGTTCTGGCAGGGCATAGAGCACCACACTCTGGAGTCCACCAATCCCTTTTCGTGTCCAGGAGTGAATATCTTGAATGAGCAGGGGGGCCGACACCACATAGGGGACATTTTTCGCGCCCAAAATCCGCTGGGCAACAGCGACCTGTCGCCCAGCTTCCATCGATCCGGCAGGCCCTCCAACCAGTGGGAAGCCAATGGTAGAAACAATCGCATCGACGTTGATGGCTTCTGAGGAGAGCGACAAACAAGCCTTGTTCCCCGAGGCTCGCTGGGCCTGTTCGTAATCTGTTTTCATCCAGTCGCGCACAGCCACATGGCCCTCTACCCCGCTAATAAAGATCGGCACTGGGATGAGGTTTGCCTCCTCAAAATAGCGGATGAGCTGCGGGATATAGGGCTGGCGAGTAATGACGTGTTTGCGATACAGAAGAATAGCCACCCGGGGAAGCACACTTTGCTGCGAAGGGCGCGTGTGATGTCGTTCTTGGGATGTGTGGACGTTGTACCAATCGATGTAGGTTTGGGGAG
>JBCBQD010000523.1:0-545 GCA_039820425.1 Cyanobacteria bacterium J06635_1 | reverse complement strand
GAGCAATCCGGTCTCAATTGCGCCCCAAAAGGCAAACCAGCTCATCTCTGATCGGTCCTACTAGTCTGTCAGCCTTGATGTCAACGAATAAGATTGATCCGGAGACGCGGGGATGGGGAGACGCGGAGCCCCCTGATTGCTAAAGCTCTCCGCGTCCTCCCCTCCCCTTATCATAATTGGACCAAAATCTGAATCTTGATCCTGCACTACTGTGCCTATTTGCCAGATTATAAGGGGCAAGTGGGGTGAATTTAGGTTTTTTTCAAGGCAAGGTTTTGGCAAAAATCAGGAGCCAGGTTCTAGGATTTTTTGTTTGATCAGTTTGAGTGTCCCTAATACCTGCTCTAGTTCATGATCTCGCTCAATTGAGAGGGCAAATGAGCGAGCATATTGGGAGATAGGATGATGGGTCAGTTTAATGAAAACGAACTCGCGACCATTGACTAGCAGACCATAAACGGGCTTTTCTGAATTGGGCGCATTGAGCATATAGGCCAGGGCCTGAGGGAGTGCAGTCAACACATCAAATCGGGTACTTTTTGACT
>JBCBQD010000522.1:0-546 GCA_039820425.1 Cyanobacteria bacterium J06635_1 | reverse complement strand
TCTTTTCTTCGCAGCACCCATCCTTTCTTCGCCAGCCGATGGAGCACTGTGGTGACCGAAGCATAGGCCAGCTCCCGGTCAGGATCGCTCAAAATCTGGTCATGAATCTCTCGCACCGTAGGAGACCCCAGCTGCCAGATTAGCTCCATAATCTCGGCCTCTAGAGGCCCCAATTTAGTTTGCCGGGGGATGTAGTCGGGGAAGGGGGGCATGGGTCGTTAAGGCTAGGAAGATGTTGATATTGTATCAGGGAGGTTGGGGGGTAATGGGTAGTGGGTAGTGGGTAGTGGGTAGTGGGTAATGGGAGTGGGTGGATTCTCCGCGTCTACGCCGCCCCCTCTGCCCCCTCTGCCCCCTCTGCCCTCTACCTATCCCTCACTTCGCGGAAATGGATCAACCGCTTCCAGGCTTTGCTTAACCGCCTCTAGCGGATTGGGCTTGGTCTGCTCTGGTGCCTCTGCCACAACCACCGTCGGGTAAGGCTTGAGCACCTCAGCCTCGACCCAGCCTGAATAGTAGCGCACCTGGGTCTCGGTGGCACTGAGG
>JBCBQD010000521.1:0-546 GCA_039820425.1 Cyanobacteria bacterium J06635_1 | reverse complement strand
GGGGCAGATGCGGTTACGACGAACGGTGCCAGCTTAGTTCATTTTAGCGACAGGGTCTAGAACCGTTCATGACTGGGTCTGACACCGAGAAATTCTAACGATTGTGAAACTTAACAACTCTTTGAAAAGGTCAGCTGCTTTCCACAGGTATTCCACAGGTATTCCACAGGTGAGAGACGTAGTGGGTGACCTCTCAGGTCATGCTGTGGAAAACGTTCTGAAAGTATAGGTGAGCTGAGCGGCTACACTATGTTAAGCAATGTCACAAAAATTGCTGTCTGACTCGCTTGACTTCGTGAAGTCAAAGATTTTCTAAAATGCGTTTGCGTTTGAGCCAATATTGCAAATTAGAAGGGCTTGTTTCACAATGGCATCCACTGCCAAAAGCGACCTCTTCTAAGCAACGTCTGTGGAACGCTGCATTGTTTAGCTAGAGATGGTTTTGAGGCATCTTTGTGTACTCATAGGATCGAGCATATGGAAGTTAAAATGGCCGCACAGAAAGTGAGCTTGATGGTAGAAGTTCCCGAAGAATTACTCGACTCG
>JBCBQD010000520.1:0-538 GCA_039820425.1 Cyanobacteria bacterium J06635_1 | reverse complement strand
CGGAACAATGCCACCAAAAGTCATTGATTTAGCCGCTGGTGGGGGAGGGGCATTGGGTGGGGTGTTGGGAGCCATTAGGCGAAGGGCGAAAGGGAAAGGGGGAAGGGGGGTAGAAGGTCAGAGGAGATGGGGGAGATGGGGGAGATGGGGAGGACGCGGGGACGCGGAGATGGGGGAGATGGGGAGCCACCTCGTAGGATGGGTTAAGCCGCCAATCGGTATCAACACAAGCCAACCCCTTTAACCGGCGAACCCATCACGCAGACACGCCGCATCATCAAGAAATCAATGACAGCATAGAATTTGCACAAACAATGATGCACCAAACAACCCCAAACAACACCCCTACAACAACGATGCAACCCTCGCCGTTGTTGCAAGTCTCAAACCTCACTAAACATTTCCCTGTCGCATCTGGCCTCCCCCGCTGGCTACCCGGGCAAGCCAACCCCCAGGCGCAGGCTCTCCACGCCGTAGACGGCATCGATCTCACCCTCCACCCCGGCGAAAGCGTCGGCCTCGTCGGCGAATCTGGCTG
>JBCBQD010000519.1:0-547 GCA_039820425.1 Cyanobacteria bacterium J06635_1 | reverse complement strand
CTTTGCAAAGAGATATCTGATCTGAACTGGAAGAGAACTCAACGCCTCTCTACAATCAGCTATTCCTGAACTGAAGGCGGCACCCAGATTCGAACTGGGGATAAAGGATTTGCAATCCTCTGCCTTACCACTTGGCCATGCCGCCGATGAAGCACCAATATATCAAACTTTTGGGTGCTATTGGTATAAATTACTGAGTCTGCTGTTTTATCTTTTGCCTAATGTTTGCCCAGTTGACAACTCAACCGAGAATTTCCTCAATCATGCTGTTGGCCTGACTTGCGTAGCCACCCCCAAAAAGGTTGAAGTGATTGAGGATGTGATACAGGTTATAGAGCACTTTGCGATGGCGGTACCCCGAATCGATGGGACTCGCTGCGTTATAGGCCTGGTAAAACGAGTCAGGGAAGCGACCAAATAGCTCTGTCATGGCCAGATCTGTCTCGGGGTCACCATAGTAGGTGGCCGGATCAAGGATGACGGGCTCGCCTGAGTCTGTCACAGCCGCATTGCCTGACCACAAATCTCCGTGAAGGAGGGCCGGTTG
>JBCBQD010000518.1:0-550 GCA_039820425.1 Cyanobacteria bacterium J06635_1 | reverse complement strand
GGTCCGGGGTGCAACAAAAGCGACCTGCCCCTCTAGGCTGCTGGTTTGCGGGTCAGGCAGCGACCCAAAATCAACCTTGCCATTAGCCGTCAGCGGCATTTCATCAAGCGGCACAAAATAGGTCGGCACCCAATTCCCCGGCAACCGCTGAGCCAGAAACCCTCGCAAATCTGCGATCGCAACGTTCTCCCCCATCTTCCCCATCTCCCCCATCTTCCCCATCTTCCCCATCTCCGCGTCCCCGCGTCCCCGCATCCCCGCGTCTTGCCCCCCTTGCTCCCCTGCTCCCCTGCTCACAAAATAAGCAGTCAGTTGTCCGATCTCCGAAACCGTCACCACACAATCGCTCACCTCTGGATGACCTGCCAAGGCTGCCTCAATCTCCCCTAGCTCAACCCGATGCCCGCGAATTTTGACCTGGCGATCGCCCCGTCCGAGATAGGTCAGTTCCCCAGTCTCCTCCCAGCGCCCTAGATCGCCCGTGCGATAGAGCCGTTCACCGTCCCGCTGGAGAAAACGCTCGGCTGTCAGTTGAGGCTGGTTTAGATAG
>JBCBQD010000517.1:0-551 GCA_039820425.1 Cyanobacteria bacterium J06635_1 | reverse complement strand
CTGCAAGTTAGTGCCCATGGCACCGTCAAAGACAATTACAGGATGCTCAGGGCTGTGTAGTCGCTCTAGAAAGGCACTTTTCATAGTGGGTTCAATAATCGTCATTCAGAGTAAGTAGCCAGCAACGTAGGTTGCTAACTTCAAGCGGGCAGTGGCTCCTGTCAGGAGTCAGGAGTCAGGAGTTAGGAGTTAGGAGTCAGATGTCAGGAGTCAGAATATTCTGTGAGAAATGCAAAGCTCTAAGGGATGTTTTTTGCCCTTCGCCCTTCGCCCTTTACCCTTCGCCCTTGCACTATTATCCTTCATCTTTTGTTAAGAAGGGACATGAAACAGGTTTCTAGACTATCAATTGCTTTTCTGAAGGACGATGAATCCGTTTAATAGTTGCGGCTGCTGTACCCATTGCCATTAGTATTCCCATTGTCGTTGCCGTTGTGGTCTGGACCCATGGCGTGGGCCGGTAGCTTTAGGAGCGCCTGGGCATCGGCAGGTTCTAACCACTGGGCCGAGGCTGGGAAATTTTCGTAAGGCCGATTGTGGGCTAAGACCTG
>JBCBQD010000516.1:0-553 GCA_039820425.1 Cyanobacteria bacterium J06635_1 | reverse complement strand
CTCAGATGCTCTCAAAGAGATTGGTGGGCGTGTGCACCGCCCTGAAAGCTTTCAGCTCAATGGTGAATTCGCCACTGTTCGAAAGGACATGGAGGCTAATTATGAGCAATATGCCGGTGATACGGGCTTCCCGATTAAGCCTCAAAAGCTCCTGTATGACCTCCGTCAGGTGCTAGATGCGGAAGACATCGTAATTTCTGATGTGGGGGCTCACAAAATGTGGATTGCCCGCCACTATCACTGTGAACAACCCAACACGTGCCTCATCTCCAATGGGTTTGCGTCTATGGGTATCGCTATTCCTGGTGGGGTTGCCGCTAAGCTCGTGCATCCCAATCGCAATGTGGTTGCGGTTACAGGAGATGGTGGTTTTATGATGAACTGCCAGGAGCTAGAGACAGCTCACCGCCTAGGCACGGCCTTTGTCACCATTATCTTTAATGACGGTGGCTATGGCCTTATTGAGTGGAAACAAGAAGCTCACTTTCACGAATCTTCCTACATTAAGTTCAACAATCCTGACTTTGTACAGCTGGCTGAAAGCATGAATTTG
>JBCBQD010000515.1:0-553 GCA_039820425.1 Cyanobacteria bacterium J06635_1 | reverse complement strand
CTGAGGAATCAGCAGAGAAGAGATGAACGTTTTCTTTCTATGTCTGTATCGTAATTTACAATTTTCGATCCGTCAATTCGGTTTTCACGACAAAATATCGAGTTTATGATCACTATTAGAGTCGGTGAAATTACCTGATAGTAAGGCTTTTTGAGGTTTTCGTCAGGAGTTTTGGTTGCAAAACTTTATGTTCTGTCGCTAGGGGCTGTCATCAATTGGCTTGCCCATTGCTTTTAGAACAACGATGACAGTCTCTAGCTCGTTTGTACCAGTTCTCTAAAGTCAAGATACAGATCAGGCCCCACCCAGCCTCCCCTTTCAAAGCTGTCCCTTACGCAAAAGTATGTAGAAGCATTGCTAGTTGGTGATTTGAGGAGACGGTTGCGAGAGACTGGTGCCAGTAAACTGAGTTAGAGCCATCAACACCATGCAAAATTGGGCGAGCTGAGAAATCAATCCGGTTCATTTCAGCGATTTGCGTCATGCCAAACGGCTGAGCGTTGTGCTGACAACGCTAGGAAGGCATCCGACCGCGAGTGTGCCTGAAGCCGCC
>JBCBQD010000514.1:0-554 GCA_039820425.1 Cyanobacteria bacterium J06635_1 | reverse complement strand
ATCTCATCAGTGAAGTAGTCAAAGGTACCGGAGTCCGTACCAGGACCGTATAAACCAATCTCTTCAGCAGGCCAGTTAGGATCAATCTGGTTCCAGCGAGTGATAACGCCTTCAGCTGGCGCATCCCACATAGCGTTTAGCTGCTCAACGGTCATTTCAGTTGCCCAATCGTTCTCAGGATTGATCACAACAGTCAAAGCGTCGTAGGCAACAGGAATAGCAATGTATTCAACGCCATTGGAAGCGCAAAGCTCTTTTTCAGTATCTTTGATGGGGCGAGATGCGTTAGAAATAACAGTCTCACCAGCACAGAACTTCTTGAAACCACCACCGGTACCAGAAACACCAACGGTGATAGATGCACCATTACCAGCGAGGGCGTACTCTTCAGCCATCGCTTCAGTGATGGGGAAAACAGTACTAGAACCATCAATGGCGATAGTCTGAGCAACTGCAGACGTTGCAGTCAAAGCACCAGCAGCAGCTACTACAGCTACTGTGCCGAAAAATTGAGCGAACTTAACCATAACTACACACTCCGTGGCTATTTGTTC
>JBCBQD010000513.1:0-556 GCA_039820425.1 Cyanobacteria bacterium J06635_1 | reverse complement strand
GGCCGATGGGTCCGGTGTGGCGGTGACCATTGCTAAGTATCTGACCCCTAGTGGTCGGGATATTAATGAACACGGCATTGATCCCGACTTTGTCGTAGAGCTTTCTGATGAAGAGCGCGAAGCCCTTAGCGACGATCGCGAAAAAATTGGAACTTTGGACGATCCTCAATACGCAAAGGCCATAGAAGTCCTCAGCGATATGATTCGTGGCGATCGCGAATCAGCTGCTTTACCCAGCGATTTCTAAGCCGATCTTGATTTACAGCTGCAGGTCCAATGGGCCAGCGGTCTTGGCCCAGCCTTTTAAGGAACCATAGGCCATACGGTATGGCCTGATTGACTGACAAAAGTTCTGAAATCTACGATTTAGGGTATTTCGGCTAGCGGTTGTAAACCGCCCAGCCAAAAGTTTTGTCAGTCAATCAGCGGTATGGCTCCGTAGAGTGGTAGTCGGTTGAGAATGGCTGAATGCACTAAGAAGTTGCTAAGCTTCAGGAGAAAATTCAATCGTTTTTGGCAAATGCGGTTCGGCAGGGGCCTAAGTCCAACCCCTGCC
>JBCBQD010000512.1:0-556 GCA_039820425.1 Cyanobacteria bacterium J06635_1 | reverse complement strand
CAATACTTTAACCATGCTGGCTTAAGGACCATGCGCATTAATAACGTCCCAGGAGCTAGAGCTATCGAGCCCTCACCCTAAATCCCTCTCCCAGAGTATAGCCCAAGGGGCATTCAAAAAAGAGAAAGGGACTTTGAGCGGAGCGAATTCTTCCCTGCCAAAAAAACTCTAGAATGGGTGAAATCTATGCTGGAGAGGAATTTGCCCCCCTTCTCCCAAATCTGAGAGAAGGGGGCGGGGGATGTAGAGATTTGCTCTTCTCGCAGAGTGGGCCTTCGACAGCTCAACTTTCCAACTTGTGTATACACGGTAGGTTCCGAGGGTGGGAGAGGGACAGTGATGTCCTCCATCTCTCCTACCCAGCAACACCCATCTCGTTTGCAGATGACTGTTCTTGTATTAGGCACCGATGATTATCAGCAGCGGGTTTACACCGTTGATCAAGTGATTGAATCGAGCAGTTTTCCAGATCTACGGCTGAATATAGCGTCTATTCTTAGAGTATGATTGAGGCTTCCATTAATATTCATCGACGAACTGGGGATGCACCCAGAGG
>JBCBQD010000511.1:0-557 GCA_039820425.1 Cyanobacteria bacterium J06635_1 | reverse complement strand
GCTTAGGCAATTTGTGGAATGTACGTAACCCCTTGTGTAGGTAAGGAGGAGCTATTGCCTAAGCGTGATTTTAGTTTTCACGGCAACACTCATCTCCCTACAAAGGGGATGACGTACATTCCATAAGATTCGGCCATAAAATTTGGTATGGGGGCGGAGGGACTTGAACCCTCACGACCTTGCGGTCAACGGATTTTCATTCTCCCGCAGCTTTCGCTGCTGCCTTCAGCGATACCGCCTCCGGCTTTGAGAATTGGACCCTCCCTTTACCCTCGACTTGACGTTAGGGTAGCTCCCGTCGGGCCTCTGCACCTTCCAGAGAGAATTTTGGATTTTGGAGTTTAGATCACTATCTACAATCTAAACTCGCCAATCTAAAATTGCTCTTGGCTTGGCTCAGGATTGCCATACCTAGAAAGCAAGCATCACTATCGACAGACTCAGTCGCAGGGAAGAGGCCAAGGGCAGTCCCTGTCGCGATCGCTTAAATTTTCTTAGGCTTAGGTTTCCCTGAGTTTGAGAGCTTACACTTGACGGAGAAATCTGTCAAGTGTAAG
>JBCBQD010000510.1:0-559 GCA_039820425.1 Cyanobacteria bacterium J06635_1 | reverse complement strand
GGTGCAGGCATGGCGATTCTATACTTCACCTGTTCTCTAACCCTCTTGCTAATCGGCATTAGCGGGTTCTGGGTACCGCAACTCAGAGCTATCGAACAAAGCCCAGTGCATAAGCTGCCGCTGCAGTGAAGTTTTAGGCAATACCTACCCGAGATGCAGCACTTCAAACTTAGCAGAGGCAAAACTCTCGGGATCGATTGCCCATCACAAGGGTGACTGTAGCCAGTTATTTGATTCAGCAATGTCGGTATGGGCTAAGTATTCAGCTTTGAGTTCTTGAACATGCCCAGGTATCCAGAAACTTTCTGGATAAATACCCCATAAGCATATCGCGCAGAAAATTTCTGGTTCTCCGTAGCCCTAATTTACCCGCACCAAACGAATCTCGGTGCGCTGATTTTTAGCATCTGCGGGCGCAACGCCTGCCAGGGGCTCATTAAACCCTTTGCCCTCAGCCACAATGTTGTTGCCAACCCCTTGCTGCTTCAGATAGTTCACCACTACCTGGGCGCGCTGCTGGCTGAGTTGCTGATTCAACGCCGCTGAGCCCGTTTTCGAC
>JBCBQD010000509.1:0-559 GCA_039820425.1 Cyanobacteria bacterium J06635_1 | reverse complement strand
CCAGGTTACCCAGGACTGCCACCACTCGTCTGTGGAGTAGTTGAGGCACCGATTCACCAGAGCGCTTTTGACGCTTGCCCAAGCGGGCCAGAATAGCGACTTTGACCTCTTTCCAGCGGGTTTTGCCCTTGGGGGTTTGGGGATGAGGTCGCATCGGCACCATCACCCCATCAGCGCCCATTAACAAAGGTAAGTCTCTCAAGCACTCAGCCAGAGTTTCTGGCTCAATGCTCTGGCCCGATTGGGCTTCATCGAGTTGCTCAGATAGCTCGCTCAGCGCGGCTTGACCGCGGCGTTCCACCCAATTCCACAGGCTACTCGCACTCACCTGTAAGCCGCTAAATTGCCCTAGCAACCAAGCCGCTAACTCATAGGGCACAAATAAGCTAAACAAGCACCCCAAGCGCATTAGTTCGTCACTGCTATTTTGATGGGGCACAATCCCCAAGGCGGCATCGAGTGGCACACATAGCGGCCCATGACAGCCCTGGGGGCAGCTGCCAACGCGTCGCTTTCAGCGGATGACACCGATCAGCGTCGTCATCTGACGGGCGCGTAA
>JBCBQD010000508.1:0-561 GCA_039820425.1 Cyanobacteria bacterium J06635_1 | reverse complement strand
GAGTTTGAAAGATTTTGCTCAGCGGGTTTCTTTAGACGCGCTGTTGAGAAATGAGGTGTCGCCTGAGCTGATTCGCGATCGCATCGTCCTGATCGGCTACACCGACTTTAGCGATCGCAACTCCGACGATTTTAATACCCCTTATAAAGATTCGATCCCAGGGGTTTACTTACACGGCCAAATGATCAGCCAGTTAATTAATGCCGCCCTCGAAGATCGCCCCCTGATCCGCTGGTGGCCAATTTGGGGCGAAATGGGCTGGATCTTGCTGTGGTCCGGCGTCGGGGGCCTGGTGTTTTGGGGATTGGTGCGCCCTGGTCGGGTGCTCGCCGCCAGCCTGGGGGCGGTGGGGCTATTAACCCTGGCCTGCTACGGCTTTTTGGTCGGGCCCGTGGTTTGGGTGCCCTGGGTGCCGGCCCTGCTTGGGGGCGGCATCACCGGGGGGGCCGTGGGCTACATGACCTATCGACTACGTAAAGGTTGAGGTGTTTAAGGTGAGTGTACATAGATCTCAATTGGGCAGCGAAAATCCTGACTCGACCCCCTCTAACTCCCCCTTGG
>JBCBQD010000507.1:0-561 GCA_039820425.1 Cyanobacteria bacterium J06635_1 | reverse complement strand
GCAGCTGTAGCTCCAATACAGCCGCCTGGGAAAAGCGCACTAGCAAAATTCGAGAGATCACGGCGGTGAGCAGGGCCACCCCCCCCAGGGCCACAAAGGCAGCGGCGATCGCAGCCGACGGCACCTGATCCTGCACAACCGTCCGAGCGATCAAGGCAATCAGGCCAGCGCTACAGCCCCCGCTGAGAAACCCGGTGGCCAGCGCGATCGCAACCGCTCGCCAGGAAGACTGCAACAGAAAGACAACTAAAGGCATAATACTGAGCGCTGGTAGTTTATCAAGCTTAAAATTTCGGTTAGGTGAGGTGAGTGGGTGAGTGGAGTGGGTGAGGGAGGCAGGAAAAATAGAGGGGGGTGAAGGGGTAAAACAGGTTACTAACTCACCGAGCGCAGCGGCCCCACCGAGCGCAGCACACTCACCCATCAAACCCGAATATTGAACACTGACAGCCTGCTAGTTTACCCGCCGCATCAGACCCTGCCAGCCATCTTCTAACAGACTATAGAGCACGGGCACCACCACCAGGCTCAGCAGCGTCGAGGTCAGCAGGCCGCCAATAA
>JBCBQD010000506.1:0-562 GCA_039820425.1 Cyanobacteria bacterium J06635_1 | reverse complement strand
AAGGTCGGTATTGATCCGCGGCTGAGAAAAAATCAACCGATTGGCTGACTAGTTGGGGGTAGTTGCCCGCCCAGTCACGGGGCCAGAATAGGGCTGACATTATAGAGGGAGAATACGATGGTATTTTCAAGAGTGGTATTTTCAAGAGTGGTCTTTTCAAAAAGTAGGTTATTTTCAAAAGGCTGGCGGTCAAGCACTGCCCTGATGATTAGCACGGCCATTGTCTCAGCGCTACCCATATCTACGTTAGGTCTCTCTTCTGCACTGGCTGCAACTCGGCTCGAGACAACCACAGCAGGAACGGCTGATGTGGTCACTTTAGCCAGGGTCATTGACGCTGACACCCGCATTCCAGTTGCGCTGGCGGATGCTGAGAAAATTATTGTGGCCCCTGGTGAAACCGAAGCAGTTACCCTGACGGTGACAGAGCACATCCGCACCCGGGACAATACGCCTTCAATCTGGCTACCGCGCGGGATTAAGATCGTATTAGAACCCGTTGAAGGGGGGACTCAATTTGTGGCGAGAGAAGTCGTGATTGCCACTACCAATGAGCGATTAC
>JBCBQD010000505.1:0-564 GCA_039820425.1 Cyanobacteria bacterium J06635_1 | reverse complement strand
CCCGTCCACATTCACCTGGTCGATAGCCAGATCATCAGCCGCAATGGCCTGCCCGCCTATGACTATGAGCAAGGCTGGAAAGATGTTTTTGCGGTCAGAGAGTTTGAATCGGTGCGAGTGATCATGCAGTTTGAAAGCCGCAATCAGAAACCCATCGAAGGCCGGTTTATGATGCACTGTCACAATCTGGTGCATGAAGATCACGATATGATGACCCAGTTTGAGGTGGGCAGTCGAGGGGAAGATCCCTGTGCGAGACCGCCGCAGCCGGTGGCGGAAATGTTGCCGCTTTAGTTGGGTCGTGGGTCGTGGGTAATGGGTAATGGGTCGTGGGTGAGATAGCCACGTTTGGGGCGGGGTGTTTTTGGAGTACTGAGGCGGCTTTTCAGAAATTGCCGGGGGTGAGCAAAACCTCCGTGGGCTATATGGGCGGGCATTTTGAAAAGCCGTGCTATCTGGACGTGCTGTCGCGGATTACGGGACATGCGGAGGTGGCCCAGGTAGAGTATGACCCGGCTCAGATTAGCTATGAAGCTTTGCTAGAAAAATTTTGGGAGATTCATG
>JBCBQD010000504.1:0-566 GCA_039820425.1 Cyanobacteria bacterium J06635_1 | reverse complement strand
AGCAATGCCCGCCCCGCTTCGAGCCGTCGTGAAGTCAATAGACCAGGCGATGCTATCAGACCTGCGCATCGCCGATAGCGTCCCTTATCGAGTGCGCGACCGAGCGCACATGATGTTGATGAGTGCAGAAGGCTGGAACGCGCCCGCGTTAGCGAAAGCGTTCGATTGTCATGAGCATACGGTGCGCACCGCCATCAAACGCTGGAATGAATCAGGGTTGTATGGGTTGTGGGATCATGAAGGTCGCGGTAGCAAAGCGAAATGGCAACCTGCCGATATGGACTATCTGCTCGCTTGTGTGAACGAGGAAGCGCGCACGTACAACAGTAGCCAACTGGCAGTGAAGCTATGGGAAGCGCGTGGAGTAAAGCTGAGCGCTGACCGGATTCGTCGGTTGTTAAAAAAAAGGGTTATCGGTGGAAGCGCACCCGGCACAGCCATCGAAACCGGCAAGACCCGGTAGCCAAAGCCCTTGCTAAATCACAACTGATTCAGCTGGAGGCTATGGCCGCAACCGGGCAGATTGCCTTGAAGTATCTAGACGAGACGGACTGCTGTCAGTGGAC
>JBCBQD010000503.1:0-569 GCA_039820425.1 Cyanobacteria bacterium J06635_1 | reverse complement strand
GCTACTCAAAAAGCTAGGATTAGCAGTAGACGTCGCCTGGAATGGGATAGAAGTACTCCAAAAGCTAGAACAGGCTCCCCAGGAGAATCCGTACACCCTAATCTTAATGGATTGCCAGATGCCAGAGATGGACGGCTATGAGGCCAGTCGCCGGATTCGGGAGGGGAGGGCTGGTGAGGGTAACCAGCAGATCCCGATCATTGCCATTACCGCGAACGTCTTACCAGGCGATAAAGAGAAATGCCTTGAGGCAGGCATGAATGATTATTTGGCCAAACCCATTACGCCAAAGGCGCTAGCGAAGACACTTGAAAAGTGGGTGATACAGACGCCCCCTCGACAACGCTAAAAACGTTTCTGTCTTTCCCTAACGGGAGGAATGGGATATTTAACTTTGCGATTGCTGATTTAGGGGATAGATGGGTCTATCGCCGGTGTGATTAGACGGCCTCTCACCGCGAAAGTCATCTCGGGGCTCAGCAATGCCTTAAATTTAAATGGATTAAAGGCTAAGCGCCTCTATAATCGGGGATATCACCCACTTGACCCACGATGAAATGGATTCTCTC
>JBCBQD010000502.1:0-569 GCA_039820425.1 Cyanobacteria bacterium J06635_1 | reverse complement strand
CGAAGCGTTAATCGGGGCAAAATTAAGAAAGGACATTGCCCTAATTGCGGGGCAATGTCCTATGCTGTCGGAACGTCGACAACGCTGAAAAACTGAATTTCCAACGACTGAATTTCAAACTTGTGATAACTCAGTGGGTACAGCTTAGAAAGTCGTCGGTGCATCTAATGGTTTGCCCAGCCGCTCCACTTTTCTGTTATTTTGCTGGCTTTGATTGCTTAGGGTTGCGATCGCAACCCCTGTTACCAGGATCATCGCCCCAACCAAAACCCCGACACCCTGAACTTCTCTAAACACCCAGTAGCCTAATAAGCTGGCAACAACGGGTTCTCCCAAAATAACCAGGGCCAGCAGTTGAGGCTTGACCCACCCCATGGCCCAGTTAAAACAGGTGTGGCCAATCAGCTGCGGAATCAGCGCAAGCAACAAGACATAGCCATAGGTGAGGGTAGAGTAGCCGGTATAGCTGACATTCAGAAATAAAGGCAACGGCAGTAAAATCACCGTTGCAGTGGCATATACCAAAGCCGTGTGATGGCGCATTTTGATGCCTGAGCTTTGCGCCTGAT
>JBCBQD010000501.1:0-569 GCA_039820425.1 Cyanobacteria bacterium J06635_1 | reverse complement strand
CAATGAGCTAAAGCTGTTGGCCATGGCGTTTAATGACATGGTGCAAGAAATTCGCAACTATGCCGTCTCGCTAGAACGGCAAAACAAGGCGCTAGAGAGCCAAGTTGCCAAACGCACACAGGCCCTCACAGACACCCTTCAGATCCTCAACAAGACCCAAGCAGAGCTATTAATTGAAAATGCGTTGCTCCGAGAGAGCGATCAGCCCCCTCACTATAACTATCAAGTAGGGGGGAGCCTGCCCTTAGAGTCACCCACCTATGTCGTGCGTCAGGCCGATAGGCAGCTCTATCAGGCGCTGCGCCGCAAACAGTACTGTTACATTTTCAACGCCAGACAGATGGGCAAGTCGAGCCTGCGGGTGCAAATGATGCAGCGTTTTCAGCTAGAAGGGACCCTCTGTGCGGCGATCGATTTATCGGCAATTGGCAATCGCCAAACGACCCAGGAGCAGTGGTACAGCGGCTTTATGTACATTCTGGCAGGCAGCTTACACATTAAAGAAAAAGTAGACACGCTGGCTTGGTGGCGATCGCATCTACTCTTATCACCCGTACAGCGGCTCGGCG
>JBCBQD010000500.1:0-569 GCA_039820425.1 Cyanobacteria bacterium J06635_1 | reverse complement strand
TTACGGCTGCACCACTTGTATCGGCAACTCAGGGCCTTTGCCTGCGCCCATTGTTAAGGCGATTGAGGAAAAGGACCTGGTGGTGGGGGCCGTGCTCTCGGGGAATCGTAACTTTGAGGGGCGGGTAAGCCCCTATACCAAGGCAAATTATTTGGCGTCGCCGCCGCTTGTTGTTGCGTATGCGATCGCAGGCAACCTCGCCATCGACCTCAAAACCGAACCCATCGGCCAGGACCAAAACGGCAACCCCGTCTACCTCAAAGACATCTGGCCCAGCAGCGACGAAATCAAAGCCGTGCTCAGCACCGCCCTAACGCCAGAGATGTTCCGCAGTCGCTACAGCAATGTGTTTACCGGCGACCAGGCTTGGCAGCAAATCGAAGCCGCTGCCACCCAAACCTACGGCTGGGACAGCGACAGCACCTATGTCCAAAATCCCCCCTACTTTGAGGGCATGAGCGCCACGGTCAACGGCGGCGGCAGTGCAGTTATTTTCGGGGCCAGACCGCTGGCACTGTTGGTGGACAGCATCACCACTGACCATATCTCACCAGCGGGTGCGTTTAAGA
>JBCBQD010000499.1:0-570 GCA_039820425.1 Cyanobacteria bacterium J06635_1 | reverse complement strand
TACTGGCCCACTGATGGCTATGATTTTAACGAGTCCCTGGCCATTCGCAATGGCAAGTTTTGCGGTCTTGCTTTAGACGAAGACAATGAGTCTGATAAAACAGAGACTCGTATTCAGACTTGGGCAACTCAAGTTAAGCAAGAGAAGAGATTATACGGCGCTCTCCTGTTTCTAAACCCTGGCCACATTTAGACCTGTAGTTTGCTCCCCGGAAAAAACTCAAGTTTTCAAACTAGATGTGGTTTAGACAGATTTTGCTTTTTAGGTCGGTGGTAGAGTCAGGCTTTAGCAACTCTCCCTTGCTTCGCTCTACTATCGGCTTTTCTTAAGTAATCACTTTGCCTTCGATCTCTTTACATTTATCTCGCATTTATCTCTTGGTTCTGACCTCTCTGCATTTGCTCTCCTATGACTATGTTTGCCTTTGCTTTTCATGCGATTCTGGGGATGGTTTGCATCCTTGGCATCTTCGGCCTTTTATGTCTGTGCGTGTGGCGTTGCTCAACCGTGCTCAAGCAAGGCACTAACTATATCTGGCAGTTTCATAGCATTCCCTGTAGCCAGTGTGCT
>JBCBQD010000498.1:0-570 GCA_039820425.1 Cyanobacteria bacterium J06635_1 | reverse complement strand
ATGAGGCATGGCCGCCTCACCGATAGACAGCCCTCTTTGCTTGCCAAGCATGTATCATCCATCCATTAAAGGAGGGCAGCCACCCATGGGTGCAAAAGTGTCTGTTTATGTTTGTGCAAATAAAGTATGCTGCCGTACAGCCCATCTTTTCGTTTCCAGGGGGGCGTCGGTTTCACTTTTGCGACCCCAGTGGCAATGAATATGCTGTTTGGCAGGATATGAATGCAGTCAAAACCTATTGCGAACAAGCATGAAACCGGCTGAGCCAGCTCGTATTCATCTGCTCCCGGCCAAGGCGTCTCCCTATGTCGTGGTGATTCGTCGTAAGCCGTCTAAATGTTTTCATATTATTCGATGGAATACGAAATCTGACCAGCTGGAATACGGTTCTTGGTTTCGCGGCAAGCTCTACCCCAAGCGCTGTGATGTTTCGTTTGATGGGGAGTGGATGGTTTATCTGGCGATGGGCTCGGCAGGTAACACCTGGAATGGCATCTGTCGGTTGCCGTATCTACGCACAGTGGCGGAAGGATTGAATATGGGGACCTGGTTTGGGGGCGGATATTGGCG
>JBCBQD010000497.1:245-572 GCA_039820425.1 Cyanobacteria bacterium J06635_1 | reverse complement strand
CCCTAAATGATAGGCGCAATTATCGGAGATGCGATTGGCTCAGCATACGAATTTGAGCGCATCTCCGATAATTGCGCCTATCATTTAGGGTGTCTCTGGGTATAGCACCGACCAATCATTACAACAGCCCCTCGAACAGTGTTTATTGGGGTACAGTTTTGAAATCAAAGCTTTGTGTTGCAGTACTCCAATGTCAAGCTGCAACCAGTCGGGCTTAAACCACGACTCAGATTTTGACTAGTCAGGATTGGATTATAACAGAGCCCATCCAATTTACAGCAGTCGTCTATACCAATGTTTTGTAAAACGGTTATCGTCTCTGGGGAT
>JBCBQD010000497.1:0-235 GCA_039820425.1 Cyanobacteria bacterium J06635_1 | reverse complement strand
TTGCTATCCCGAAAGAGGGTTATAACAACACAATCGTCTATCCAAAATGATCTGCCTGAGATAGAGTGTTTTGAGCTGACGTCAAGTCTGCTGTCCAGTGTCAATATCTATACCAGATAAATTTGTATCCATCATCCTCTATCTGTCCTAAAGATAGATCAAAAGCAAATACCTATGGACTTGGCAACAATGACGGCTAAGTGATCGTCAGCGTTGATGAGTCAAGCAGGAGTGT
>JBCBQD010000496.1:272-572 GCA_039820425.1 Cyanobacteria bacterium J06635_1 | reverse complement strand
CAAAGAGAGTCGATGGGGCCTATATCATTATCGTCTGGATTACCCTGACAAGAACGATGACGAATGGTTTTGCCATGTCAATCTGAGAAAAACAGACACTGGGGAAATGGAAATGTTTAAGCGCCCGGTTGCGCCTTATATCGTGGAGGTGAATCTGCAACAGGAAGTGTATGACGTGGCGGTAAGGTAGGCTCGCCCGCAAACCCCACCCCCCTGACCCCCCCGGGGGGGGAGGGGGGGTTAAACATTAAGGAGAAAAATTAAAAACCCTAAAAATGAATTTATTTTGAAACATATAAA
>JBCBQD010000496.1:0-262 GCA_039820425.1 Cyanobacteria bacterium J06635_1 | reverse complement strand
CTTCTTCCACGCGTGGGAGAAGGGGAGCTAGAACTTTCTGCATAAAAGTTAAAACGCTTAGAAATGATTTATGTTGAAAGCTTATCTACCCGCTCAAAGTCCTTCTCCCAATTATGGGAGAAGGATTTAGGATGAGGGCGAAGCGCAATCCACTAAACCTGTTCTTTATCCAAAAAAATCCTTATGGCTCTAGCTATTCAACGTGTCGATGTCCCAGTAATCGTGGACGAATCGAAGTGTCTCGAAAAATGTACCGCCTGTA
>JBCBQD010000495.1:0-576 GCA_039820425.1 Cyanobacteria bacterium J06635_1 | reverse complement strand
GAAATTATTGTGCTTGACCGGGGCAAGGTGGTGCAGCGGGGCACCCATGATCAGCTTTGGCAACAGGAGGGGCATTACGCCAGTTTGATTCGGAGTTCTGGTACGGCGCTTTGATTAAGTAGAGGGGGGTAGGGATAGGGGAGCAGGCTTCGACGTGAGCTCAGCCGAACGGGAGGCAGGGGAGACAGGGGAGAGAAAGATGAAAAGGATGGGGAAGATGAGGGAGATAGGGAAGGTGTTGCAGAGGACGTAGGGTGGGTTACGGGTGACCATATGCTTTAAAGCTCACCGAATCACATTAAACCCACCATCCCTGGGGCAATCAGCTTCAAGGTAGACGAGTTAAACAACTTAGTAGAGCACATCATGGTTTCTATCCAACCATCCACCGTAAGCTATACCCGATGCGACCTCGCAGGGAATGAAACCTTGTTGTTGGATAACCCCGATCAGATCTGGCAGGTGCAATCTGGGTCGGTGGGGATCTTTTGCGTGGCCTGGGCGCAGGGTGGCCCGACCGGGGCGCGGCGCTATTTGTTTACCGTGGCAGCGGGGGAGCTGCTGTTTGGGGTTAAG
>JBCBQD010000494.1:0-576 GCA_039820425.1 Cyanobacteria bacterium J06635_1 | reverse complement strand
GTGATCGTGACCCATGAGCCTGATATTGCCGCGCAAACCCACCGTATTATTCAGGTTCAAGATGGTCTACTGCAAAAGGAGAGAGAAAATAGGGGAGCGGCTGATAATAAAATACCCGTAGAATAGGAGCAGGGGGGCAGGGGAAGCAGGGGGAAGCTGGTATGTTATTCGATGGCAGCTCCCTAGGCAGCTTTGCAGGTTGGATTAAGATACGAAACCCAACATTTTGGAAACCTTGGGTTACGCTACGAGAAGGTAAAGCCTACGCAAAGCTCAACTCGGAGATTTGATATGTTACGACGCACGATTCGCAGCTTATTTTCCTTATTTGCGATCGCTTTAGGGTTGGTGATCCTGTTGCAAGCCTGTACGGCTAACCCGCCGTCGCCGGAGGTTAGCAGCAACTCCTATACTGAGAAAATGGCTCAGGAGCACAAAGACGATCAGCCGGTCGCCAGTGCGATCGCAAACCAACCAGCCGCCGTAGAGGTCACTTCCAGCCTGGTTGACTATGCAACGGTGGAGGGGCAACCCGTTCAAGGCTTCTTCGCTAAACCAGCTGCTGCAGAAGGCCCC
>JBCBQD010000493.1:0-562 GCA_039820425.1 Cyanobacteria bacterium J06635_1 | reverse complement strand
AACTTTGACGACCTTCACTTGACCATCATACTGCTCAGAGATTTCATCTACGACTGGAGCCACCATGAGGCAAGGCCCACACCAAGGATCCCAAAAGTCTACCAAAACCGGCGTCTCACTCTCCAAAACTTCTTGCTTAAATGTCGAATCTGTGACCTGTGCGGCTGACATTCTTATAAATCCTTGTCACTCATGTAGTTCGATCTTACCATAGCCAAAACCGGCCAACATCCATACACCCTACAGACTGATTCGCTTTTAAGGAAGTGGCTTAGAAAAATAATCACTGATTGCGCGTAACAAATTCAGTCATAGTCCTGAAGCACAGTCTCTGAGGTAGATCAATAGAATCAAGCCTTTAAAGAGGAACCGCCCAAATCCGAAGCTAAAAAAACTTCAAAGATTCAGGCGGAGTGTGGTGTGAGGAGTGAACGGAAACTTGCGTCTCCGCTTACACCTAATTGTAAGAGACTCTTCGTGATTTGCCATCGGTTAACCGTACCATCAGAGACAAGTCTTAAAGTTTTTAGTGCAAATTGCGTATAAACTTCTTATTCTCTAG
>JBCBQD010000492.1:0-577 GCA_039820425.1 Cyanobacteria bacterium J06635_1 | reverse complement strand
CCCAAGGGGAGCCGATGGCAGCGCAACCGCACTAACCTGGGATTACCGATAGGCCTCCATGCTGGACTAGTTTGGGGATATTACCTCGCAAACGTCGGCGATTTGACCCAGCTGACAGGGCGGGTACCCGCCTGGGTCACGGGCATTGATGGCAACCCCCTGGCTGGGTTGGTCGGTCTGACTATGCTGAGTCGATTGGCGGCTATACTTGCCCAGGCAGCAGGACAAAATAAATATGCTTGAGCGTTGACGGGGCTATTACGGTAGTAGTACTGCGTCAAGCTTAAAATTTTGGTGAGTGGGTGAGCAGGTGAGTGGGTGAGTGGGTGAGTGGGTGAAAAACACAGTTACCAGCACAGCGCACTCACCCAGCGTCAGCGACCCCACCAGCGCAGCGAACTCACCAGCGCAGCGAACTCACCTCGCCTACAAATAATGTTTATAATACTTAACAATGTTTATAATACTTAACAGAGTTGTACCGCAGGCTTTAGTGCTCATGACTCAAGCCTTTTACGAATGGGTTAGCTAGGTAGCGCCATGGCAAATTTAGAACGTCGATCTGTTTGGGGGTTTA
>JBCBQD010000491.1:0-584 GCA_039820425.1 Cyanobacteria bacterium J06635_1 | reverse complement strand
CGGTTTCGGAGATCTTCGGGAAGAGTTTTAGTGCCTTAATGGTTTTGACAATCGGTGCGGTGAGTAAATGCCGTCGGAAGATGGGGAGATTTAGGACTAAAGCAAAGATACCAAAGGGTATCCATCCCCAGAGAGGAACTTGCAGCACGCCGAACAGGGCGGCTGTGTAGAGTGTCCAGACCCATAGGGGGACGCCGATGTAGGCAAGGCCAATTAGAAAGACGACGAGGCTGGGAATAATCAGGAGTAAGTAAAGGCCCATTGTGGAAAGCTCCAAATTGGTGGATTTAGATGGGGAAGATAGGGAGGATGGGGGAGATGAGGGAGATGGGGAAGGATAAGAAGTTTTCGTCTGGGAAGTTGAGTCTTGTCAAGAGCCATGAGGAACTGGGCATTTATCAAATGGCGTTTGAATCGGCAATGCAGATATTTCAGTTAACAAAGCAATTTCCAAAAGAAGAGAAATATTCACTCACTGACCAGATTCGAAGATCTTCCCGCTCTGTCTGCGCTAATTTGGCAGAAGCCTGGAGAAAAAGGCGTTATAGGGCAGCCTTTATAGCAAAATTAAGTGATTGTGAGTC
>JBCBQD010000490.1:0-588 GCA_039820425.1 Cyanobacteria bacterium J06635_1 | reverse complement strand
CTATACGGCAGAAGAAACCTGGCTGACTGAGATTTATCCCTACTTCAAAGATTCATGGGCGGCGGTGATTGCGTACGACGAGCAGCAAGGCAACGGCTATTTTAGTGGGGTCGACCCTCAGGCTGAGATCACCGGGGCCAACCATGAACAAGATGCCCTCTGGAAATGGATCGAAGCCCACTCAGACCAGGTAGCGTTTAAAGAGGGTCGCTGGCAACTCAGCGAGGCTCCTGACACCAGCCCATAATCTGCACGCCGCCCCCTCTGCTCCCCCTGCTCCCCCTGCTCCCTCTGCTCCCCCTACTCCCCCTGCTCCCTCTGCTCCCTCTGCTCCCCCTCTCCTGTCACCTTATTCTCACGTCGAACCCTAACCCTCTCGATCCGTGTAGGCCAATTTAGCCACCGATTCCTCCCAGGCCCCCCGTTCGGCTGGGCTGACCTCAAAGCCTGATCGCCCGGCTTTAGCTTTAGCCCGTAACCCATCTTGATAAAGGGCTAAGCCTAGAGCCGTCGCCACCTGGTGGAGAAAGACAACATCCGTAGGCGACCAGTGACGGGGACCAGAATGTTGGTAAGCCGCGATCACCC
>JBCBQD010000489.1:0-592 GCA_039820425.1 Cyanobacteria bacterium J06635_1 | reverse complement strand
GTCTGAAAATCAGCTGGTTGCGATCGCAGCCCAAACCCGCCAAGCGGCGGATTCTAGCGCCTGGGCCATCGCCTCAATCGCTGCATTCTTGGCCTCAGTTGAGAGGGCAGCCAGGTCTTGGGCCGCTTGGCGGGTTTGGGCTGCGATCGCAACCAGCTGATTTTCAGACGCCGTTAAGGAGGTCATAGGTCAAAAGCGTTAGACATTTTCGGATGGTGGGTTTGACGATTGCTAGCAGCTGATCAATCCTTCAGGTTGCCGACAGCTTAACCCACCCTACAGCGTACCAACAATTGCATTCAATCTGCATTGGGCAGGGCTTCGACGTTGAGCTCAGCCGAAACGCACAAGACTCCCCCTGCTCCCCTGCTCCTCTGCTTCCCTGCTCCTCTCCACCCACTACCCACTACCCACTACCCACCACTCTCTTCCCGAATCCGCCGCTTCGCCGCCTGCCACAACGCCTCTAACTCTTCCAGACTGTGCGACTCCAGAGGCTTTTCCACCGCTGACTCCAACAGGCCAAAGCGTTGAATAAATCGCCGATTAGTCCCCTGGAGCGCGGCCACCGGGTCCAGACCGCGCCACCGGG
>JBCBQD010000488.1:0-595 GCA_039820425.1 Cyanobacteria bacterium J06635_1 | reverse complement strand
AATGAGAGCCAACCGTCGATATTGAGACCGCAAGCTAGACTCTGACTGGGCAGACAAAACCATACCGTGAAGGGGACTCCCTCAAGTCTGTCATGCCTGATATCGGCCTGGAGCGGTGATCATTGATCTTAATAACGAGGGACAGATCTTAATGACGAGACCTTAATAACGGGGGCCTAAAGGATCGGCGAGAAAATAAAGTCCCTGGTGATGAGGGAGCAGAGGAGGCAGGGGGAGCAGGGGAGGCAGAGACAGATGGGAAGTTGTTTAGTTGCAATCCCTAATAACGGAACGCTAATACCGGGGGATAGATGGATCAATCGCGACCGAATAAGCGTCAATGCCACCGATTAGATTTTTGACGTTTTGGAAGCCCTGGTTCAATAGCCATTGACACATCTGGGCAGAGCGCATGCCATGGTGGCACATAACGATGGTTTCAACGGTGGGGTCGAGCTGGGTGAGGACGGTGTCGGCCCACTCGGCGTATTCGCTCAGGGGGAGATGGGTAAAGTTGGGCAAGGCTGCGATCGCAACTTCCTGGGGCTCCCGCACATCGATCAGCTGTAGCGCTTCCCCCTCAGTCAACACTTGC
>JBCBQD010000487.1:0-599 GCA_039820425.1 Cyanobacteria bacterium J06635_1 | reverse complement strand
CTTTAATTACGCTCTCAGTCAAGAGCGTAATTAAAGGTTTTGGGGTCACTCAGAATGCTGTAGACGATTTGCGGCACATCGGCAGCTTCGGTCTTGAACTGGGAGAGGCTGCAACTGGTGGTTGCGATCGCAACCACCCCCGCCAACATCACCAGGGCCACCCGGCGCGTCAGCAGCCGCCAGAGGCGCAGAGACTCAATCCGATGCAAAAGACGCTGAAGCATTAAACCCATCAATAATAGCTACGCTTATCTTAGCCACAACTCGCCCATATTTATAGATGGGGATGTATTCTGGACGACTAAATACTGAACATTTTTTGGGGAAGGTGAGATGGTGAGGCGCTTCGCTTGGTGAGGTAGTGAGGAGATGAGACACGCTTATTCACCTATTCACCAGCGCAGCGTACTCACCAGCGCAGCGCACTCACCCAGTACTCGTTGCAACCCTATCGTATCCATGACAGCAGCGACTGCCACCAGGAGACCGTGCCCTCAGACTCAAACCGAGGCATCGACGGTTCACGACGCAACCACTCGAGGGTGGGCAGTTTTCGGCGAATCTCGTTAATATCCCATCCGGTCAGGCGGGCCAGGGTC
>JBCBQD010000486.1:0-605 GCA_039820425.1 Cyanobacteria bacterium J06635_1 | reverse complement strand
AATTCGTAGTCCACTCGTCGGCCCCCTGGCACATGGCTGAATGTGGCGGCTGTAGCATGAATCCATATAAGCTGTAAATATGTTACGCTCTCATTGGCAACGATGACCTGATTTTCGCTGCCTGTGTTACCTAAAATCGGCCTTTTTTGAACCATGCCTATGCGTCACCAAAAGTTCGGAAAAGCCCAAAGTAATTGACATTTGATAAGGAACGTTGGAATCAATTACACACTCAGCTTTCCGGTAAATTTTATGGGCTGATGGAAGCAGTGGGTGAGGTGCTCAAACAGACGCCCAGGGCAAGTTCACTGGTCGAGAATCTTAATTCGCAGTTGCGAAACTACTTCTTTCTGCACCGTCGGCTGCGATTGTTACCCAAAAAACGCCGAAATTGAACCATGCCCGGAATTACTGGTTTAAAGCTTGTATAAGACAAGCGTGTTTGCAGTTCAGAAATAGGCTTGAAACATGCAGAATATAAGAAATATAGGCTTGAGGAGATGTCGAGTGAGGGTAGAAACGATGCGGCGATGGCGTCAACTTGCTGCTGTCGGGTTGATGGTATCAATCTCGCTAGTTGGCTGCGGCAGAACGTCAGAAAAGAC
>JBCBQD010000485.1:284-614 GCA_039820425.1 Cyanobacteria bacterium J06635_1 | reverse complement strand
CTACGCTATCCAGGGCCTGACGGTTCTCTTTGTCGCCATTAGTTTGGCTTTGGAGCAGAGGGGAAGGGGGGCAGGGGGAGCAGGGGGAGCAGAGGGAGCAGGGGGAGCAGGGGGAGCAGAGGGAGCAGGGGGAGCAGAGGGAGCAGGACAGCAGAAAAAAAACATCCACCAGAAGACAACACCTTAAGAAAAACAACCCACCTCCCAAAGGATCTCTTCCTCTCCACCCACTACCCACCACCCACCACCCACAAACCCCCCCCCCCCCCCCCCAAACCCCCCAACCCCAACACCCCCCCCCCCAGCCCCCCCACCAAAAAAACACACAAT
>JBCBQD010000485.1:0-275 GCA_039820425.1 Cyanobacteria bacterium J06635_1 | reverse complement strand
TACCCACCACCCACCACCCACTACCCACCACCCACCACCCACTACCCACCACCCACTACCCCTCCCTCCCATGCCCCCCATCCTCTTCCTCACCGATTTTCTCTCCGCCTGCCTCCGACTCACCGTCCCGCTGGCCTTTGCCGCCCTAGGCGGACTCTTCTCTGAGCGTTCTGGCATTCTAAATATCGGCCTGGAAGGCATGATGTTGACCGGGGCCTTTACCAGTGCTGCCGTTGCCCTGGCGACGGGGCAGGTCTGGTTGGCGGTGGCGATCG
>JBCBQD010000484.1:0-621 GCA_039820425.1 Cyanobacteria bacterium J06635_1 | reverse complement strand
ATAGGCAACCATGATGCTCACCCCCTCAAATTCGTGGGTAACCTGCCCTAGAATTTGAGGGGGTGAGCATCATGGTTGCCTATCCGATCAACTATGCACAGTTAAATATCCTCTTTGCTAGAGGGTATAGCCACTTACGATCAAGCGCTGAGTCATGAATCACTGTGATGAATTGTTTTCAACTAGGAAACTAGAGTACTTCACAGCAGAAAAATAGATTTATAGCTTTGGCCACATCGCTTACGACACACCCTAAAAGTAAACCCATTGGCACTAAAAGAGATGGTGGCTCGCAAGCCGCACAAAGCTTTGTGCGGCTTGCGAGATTTAGTTTAGGCTTAGCTACTGGTATCTTCTTCCATAGTCTTTCGGAGACTTAGGGGGCGCATGTCGGTCCAAACTTCTTTGACGTATTCCAGGCATTCGGGCTTTAGGCCTGTTTTACCTGTATCACGCCAGCCGAGGGGATTCTCAAGATATGCTGGCCAGATAGAATATTGCTCTTCATGATTGACAACAACATTGTAGACTATGTTGTCTTCGTGATCATCTCGAGTCATAACTCATCAGGTTACCAATCGGAAAAACAGTTATGACTCGAGATGATCACGAAGACAACAT
>JBCBQD010000483.1:0-624 GCA_039820425.1 Cyanobacteria bacterium J06635_1 | reverse complement strand
GGGGCGTTGAGCAATTACCTTTTCAAGGAGTGGCAATATGCTGGCAGCCAAAGTACCCGTGATATAGAGGCCACCATAGGGAAACATTTTGAGCGCTAGGTTCCCAGCTTCTGCACCGTAGAGTTGAATAAACAACGCCCCCTGAGATGAGTTGCAAAAAGTAGAGAATGTCTTAGGGTAGTGGTATGGAAAAACTTCCCGATGTGAGTGGTTTAAGCCCCGAGGCCAAAGATGCCTTGATAAAGTTGCTATGGGAAGAGTTGCAAGACCTGCGGAAACGAGTCGAGGAGCTAGAGAATCGTCCAAAGAAGACGAGTAAGAATTCAAGCAAGCCGCCATCAAAAGGATTCAAAGCAAACAAAGTCAAGCAGAAAAGCGGCGAACGTCGTGAAGCGAGCGTCGGTAGAGCAGGTGGAGGCCGTGCACTTCATCAGGAACCCCATCAAATCGTGAGTGCTTATCTGCAGTGCTGTCCGTCGTGTCAGGCGTCACTGCCTCAGGCAACTCAACACTTGCATAGTCGTTACGACAAAATAGACCTGCCGCCGGTAGAGCCCATCGTGACGCGAGTAGACCGCTATCAAGGGAAATGCCCCGCCTGCGGGCAACGGAGTGTGGCATCGG
>JBCBQD010000482.1:0-624 GCA_039820425.1 Cyanobacteria bacterium J06635_1 | reverse complement strand
CCGCAAAAAGCGCACCGACCGCATGCGCCGCTCTCGCCTGAGCGAGATTCCAGGATTGGGGCACCATCGCCAAAAACAGCTGCCAGCGGCCTTTCGATCCATTGACTATATCCGCGAAGCCAGCACAGCGCAGCTGACCACGGTGGAAGGAATTGGCCCACAGCTGGCCCAGCAAATTTATGATTACTTTCACCCACAAAATGCCTGATTTTGTTGGGTCTAGCAGCTTGTCAAGCTTAAAATTTTGGTTAGACGAGGTGAGTGGGTGAGTGGAGTGGGTGATGAGGGCCTCACGACTCACCAGCGCAGCGTACTCACTAGCGTAGCGCACTCACCCACCAAACCCGAATATTGAACATTGACGGATACTAGTAAACCGGCCTACTCAATGGAACTATTTAACCGAAAGTGAAAGGGGAAGCTCTACGGTAAAGCAGGTTTGGCCGTCGCCGCTGGTGACGCTAATGGTGCCATCAATGTGCACAATCAGTTTTTGCACCAGGGCCAGACCAAGGCCGGTGCCCCCCTGTTTCCAAGGATCTGCACTGGGGACACGGTAAAATTTGTCAAAGATCCGGGGCATTTCTTCTTTAGAGATTTCTACACCGGTGTTTGAAACATCAA
>JBCBQD010000481.1:0-625 GCA_039820425.1 Cyanobacteria bacterium J06635_1 | reverse complement strand
AATCAGCCTGGAGCAAATCAAACAACAGATGAGTCTGGCCGTTAATCGAGTCATAGCAGAAAAATCGCTTCGACGAGATCACCCCAAGATTGTTTGATTGCCAGGGCTGCAAGATCGGGGTCGTAGAGGCTGCCTTCTGCCATGACTCGATTAACGGCCAGGCTCATCTGTTGTTTGATTTGCTCCAGGCTGATTTCAGCAATGTTGGTATCACCTCGCCGCAGTTTGCATAGCAAAGCTTCGGCATTTTGGATAGCGTGTTCTCCGCCTTTGACTGCAACGTAGGACATGGGAGGGTAGAGGGTAGAGGGTGGTGGGTAGAGAGTAGAGGGTAGAGGGTAGGGTGGGTTACGGATTGCCGATACCTTTCGAGATGATTGACCCGGCTAAACCCACCATTCTGTTTAATAAAAGAGAGTTAAGGTGGGAAGGCTTGCCCTGAGCGAAGTCGAATAGGGATTTTGAGTTGGGAAGGATGCAGCGTGAGCAAAAAGCTCCATCCGTGTTGTTGGAAGCCCAGGGATTTGTAAAAATCATGGGCCTGGGTGCGACGGAGATTTGAGGAGAGTTGGACTTTGTAGCAGCCTCGATCTGCGCAGAGTTGGATGGCTTGCTGCATCAAGGT
>JBCBQD010000480.1:0-626 GCA_039820425.1 Cyanobacteria bacterium J06635_1 | reverse complement strand
CATCTCAATAACAGCTTCAATTGGATATTCAATTTCAGTAGTGCGATTAGTAAGAGCAACTCGAATTCGTTCAGGCAAACGTTTTGAGTTTGCCTGACCTCATCCGTCCCAGGGACTATGTTAAGCCCCGCGATTATCGACTACCCTGGTTGACTGATAAAAAAAGTTCTGACACCATTGAAAAGCCTTAGGTTGGTGTTGATCTTTGCATAGGCTTTGCCTTCTCGAAGAGTAACCCAACAGAGTCTTGATATCGTTAGGTTTCACGAGTTTATCCAACCTACAGACTGAGCCATCTGGCAAGGATCTGGTATGTGCGATCGCAATCATATCTCTGCATCCAGGCCGTTGCATGGTCGTATTAACTATCATAGGCTGTCTGCACAGTCGTTTGATTGTGACCTCTCACACAGTCAGTGACATACCAGAGTGCATCGCTATAGCTATATCAGATAAATTAGTCACTGCATAGTAAGCTCCAGAGAGCACCTCTGCGCTAGAGGTCACCTCTATTAATTGCCTAATGATGTTTTTTGAGAGGTTGAAAACCTTGAAAACCCATTCTCATTTTCAACGAGATCTGAATCAGTAAAGTTGCCCTAGAGTCAGAAAAATTTGATTCTTAA
>JBCBQD010000479.1:0-626 GCA_039820425.1 Cyanobacteria bacterium J06635_1 | reverse complement strand
TTTGATCGCTGGTATGCCGAGCACGAGCGCAAATATGATCTGGGCTACGAACCCTACCTGGGCACGCCGCCGCGATCACTACTGGGCTACGCCAAGCCCGACGAGATTATCAACGCCCTCTCATTTCGCCCCTGGGAGACGCTGTACCAGCACCTGTGGCGATTTTTTCAAGACGATCGGCTGGTGTATGGCCTGGGCTATTCCTCTAAATATTTGGGGATGCACCCGACGGTGTGTGCCAGCATTTTTAGCCTGATTCCTTACATTGAGTTTGCCGATGGGGTGTGGCATCCTATCGGCGGCTTTCGGGCGCTGGCCCAGGCGATGGGCAAAGCGATCACCGATATCGGTGGCAAGATTCATCTCAATACGCCAGTACAGCAAGTGTGGGTTGAGAATGGGAAAACCCAAGGGGTGATACTCGAAAACGGTGGGCGAGTGAAGGCCGGTGCGGTGGTAGTGAATGCTGACTTTGCCCACGCGGCGCATACGTTAATCCCCAATCAGGCCCAAGGTCGTTTTAACCCGGATAAGCTCAATACGATGCAGTTCTCATGCTCGACATTTATGCTCTACCTGGGCGTTGATCGTCGCTACGAAGACTTGCCCCATCACCAGATCTATCT
>JBCBQD010000478.1:0-632 GCA_039820425.1 Cyanobacteria bacterium J06635_1 | reverse complement strand
ATGATCTGGATGTATTGACCCTGGGTGACGGCATATGCGATCGCGCTGCCGGGGGCGATGCGATATTCGATGACAACAGGACCGAGGGGCGCGGGGATGTCTGGGAATGGGGTCTTTGATCGAGGTTGGAGTTGGGTGGTCATAGGGCCCTCATCCCCCGACCCCTTCTCCTAGATTTGACTATTGTGTATACCCAAATCGGAGAAGATAGCCAAATCCCGAAGGCCCTCATCCCCCGAATCCCGAAGGCCCTCATCCCCCGACCCCTTCTCCCAGACTTGGGAGAAGGGGAGAAAAATATCATTAGGCAAGGTTTCCACCTCTTATGGAGTTCCTCTAAAGCAAGGAAACCTCTAGTCTTAAAGTCCCTCTCCCAATCCTGGGAGAGGGATTTAGGGTGAGGGCCTACAAATTTAGGATGAAAGCGCTTGGGACTAATCACAACACGCATGTTTTTTAGGCGACGGTGGCACATCATTGGCCGGATTCTCATTAAAGAAATTCAATGGCTTGAGCATGAACCCAATGGTTGAAACCGGCATCACTGGCCAATCCTCAGCGCGGGTTGAATGGCTGTGGGCAAAGGTGTACCACACCACTACGTCTGTGTCCTCCACAGGGCGATCGGCCTG
>JBCBQD010000477.1:0-632 GCA_039820425.1 Cyanobacteria bacterium J06635_1 | reverse complement strand
TATTGACGAAACCAGCCCTGGGGCTTCCCTAACTGAGCTAACTGGTATCGACCGAGATATTCCCGTGGTCGGTTAGGGAAGCCCCAGGGCTGGTTTCGTCAATAATGACGGCGATAGGATTTTGGCTGTAGCGGATGAGAGATAAACCAGTTTTACCTTTTGTACCAGTCAATCCGTTGTGGAGCAGGATGGCGATGCGGTGGTCGGGGTTGAGGTGCATGGGGAGGGAAAAGGGGGAAAGGCGAAGGGCGAAAGGGGGAAGGTGCTAGCGTCAGCCTCGCGAAGCCATGCCTTTTAGGCTATTGCCCGCAGGCTATAGAGTTAGGGGGGAGTCATTCTATCCATCGCCTCTGTACGTGAGGCCTAGGCCTGGAGAGGTGTTGGGAATGAGGTGGCCGTTTTGGAGGCGGGCTCCTGAGAAGGGATCGTCTTTGAGGTTGAGGTGGCTGTCGAGGTCGAGGTGATCGGCGAGGGGGGCAAGATGGGCCAGGGCAGTATTTGCGATCGCACTATCCGAATAACACCCGAACATCACCTGCAAACCACAGGCCCGAGCAGTGTGGATCATCCGCCGGGCTTCGGTGAGTCCGCCGGATTTCATCAACTTGATATTAATGCCATCTGCCCAGTTG
>JBCBQD010000476.1:0-633 GCA_039820425.1 Cyanobacteria bacterium J06635_1 | reverse complement strand
GCTCTAAGGGGCTTTGAGAAACCTGGTCGAAAAATGAAAAAGCCTTGATTTTACTTAATCACAGGCTTAGTAGAGCTTAAGTTTCAACCCTAGAAATGTGGTTTATTATCTGATTGACTGACAAAATTTTGAGCTTGACGGTTGGAAACCGCCCCTAAAGATGCACTAGCAGAGCGCAGCGGAGCCATGCCCTCAGGGCTATAATCGGCCTACGCCGATTGGGAAAACCCTTAGAATAGCTAGTCCACGTAGGTGGACTTCATATTTATAGGCGCGACTTCCAGTCGCTAGCCGATACAGCGTAACTAGCCGATACAACGTAAAACGTAGGTTTCAGAACTTTTGTCAGTCAAGCAGGGTTTATCATTTGGCAGTTAGCTTGAAAAAGTTAAAGGGTCGGCGAACAACGCCGGACTCAACAGTGCCCGACGCTGGCCTGAATACGGAAACTAAGGACTCATACATGATCGCAACTGCACCCACTTCCGGATTACCCAACCTGGACGATTCAAGATCAGGGTTACCCAATATTTGCGGTTGGGAAGATACCATTACCGCCGTTACCAACCACGCCCAACCTGTTTTTTTACCTGCGACCAATCTGCGCATCCCAAACATCACCGCTGGGTTTGC
>JBCBQD010000475.1:0-635 GCA_039820425.1 Cyanobacteria bacterium J06635_1 | reverse complement strand
CTTCAAATCTTGCTTGAAGTTTTTCAGCACAGACTACCCGGATATGTCCTTAAACAATATGAGTGCAAAACTATGAGTGAAAAATTAAAGCACTTTTGGAAAAATGTGCTTTTGGAAAGCGTTAACACTCTGTTACATCAAGTTTAACTTGGCTTTTTAAATATCGAGCTTGGCATAATGGGATCGGTCACCCGCAAGGGGGTTCCGCATATCTCTGGTTGTGAGTATTCCTATCCTAAGACATTTGGTATCGAGGTTGACAGCCCATGATTTGAGTAGGGAGCTCTTGCCCGTAACTTAGCGAGCTTATAATGCCCATGACTTAGAAGTACGCTGCGTTGGTGAGTGGGCTGCGCTGGGGAATAGGTGAGTGCGCTGCGATGGGGAATAGGTGAGTGCGCTGCGATGGTGAGTGCGCTGACGCTGGTGAATGGTGAATACCTCTGAATCCTGGAATCACTCCCTCACCATCGCACCCCCTAACCCCCTAACCTTTCCAAGGAACCGTTCAGTATTTAGCCGTCCAGAGTCTCAAGGTGTAGATAGGCAAGCCTAAATCTGTAATATCTCTCGAGCCAGGTTGAGGTAAAACAAGACCCCCTTTATTACCACCATTGTCGATGTGCTGGGGGTCT
>JBCBQD010000474.1:0-636 GCA_039820425.1 Cyanobacteria bacterium J06635_1 | reverse complement strand
ATCCGAGTCAAATAACCCCACGCTAAGAATCAACGGTAGCGGCACTTGAGAATGCTTGGTGCGCAACATCCGAGCCCCTTCTTTAACCTCACGAACCTTAACTTCAAGTAAATCGAGATCGGCTTTATCCACCAAATCCGACTTGTTGAGCAAAATGATGTCACCGTAGGCAATCTGGTTGTAAGCCGCTTGAGAGTTAAATAAATCTAGGCTGTAATTCTCTGCATCAACCATGTGACAATAGAATCTAACCGGGTCAAATCCCGCAGTTCAGTCCCTAAGAAGGTCAAGGCAATGGGCAATGGATCGGCTAGGCCCGTGGTTTCGACAACTAAATAGTCAATTTTGTCTTTGCGCTCAAGCACTTTATAGACGGCATCGAGTAAGTCATTATTGATGGTGCAGCAAATACAGCCGTTGCTGAGTTCCACCATCGTGTCATCGCTGTTGTCAGTTTGAATCAGCAGATCGTTGTCAATGCCGATCTCACCAAATTCGTTCACCAATACAGCGGTTTTTAAGCCTTCCTGGTTCGACAGAATGTGGTTGAGCAGGGTGGTTTTGCCGCTACCGAGGAATCCTGTGATTTTGTTAACGGGCAAACTTTGATTTTTATCGTCATTAGTTTGGGGATAA
>JBCBQD010000473.1:0-647 GCA_039820425.1 Cyanobacteria bacterium J06635_1 | reverse complement strand
ACAGCCGTCTTAGCCACAGTCAGAAAGCCCCGAGATGGAGACTCAAGTCACCGAATGAGGGTTAGCTCGCTTTCTCTAGGTAGCGGCTGTCGACTAAAAACGCACCGCGCTCAAATCGCACAACCCAGTAGCCACCGGGTTTATGTTCAAGCACAGTACCTGCTTCGCCCACTGCGACTAGATCCGGGGGGCGAAGCATGGGCATAGGGTCGGCGGTTTTGAGAAAGGGCGGGGCACTGGTGATGCGGACGCGATCGCCCACTGTAAAAGAGACTTCAGACATGACGTGCATTGACCTTAAGACCAACCCACATCCTAAGGCTTTTGGCTTGTCATAGGAAATGTCAAAAGCCTTGGGAAAATGATGGTAGAGGGCTAGTAGTCTGTCAAAGTTAAATATTCGGGTTTGAGGGTGAGTTCGCTGCGCTAGTGAGTTCGCTGCGCTAGTGAGTTGTGAAGGCATATTAACCACCTCACCACTCACCACCTCACCTGTCCTAACCGAAATTTTAAGCTTGACGCACCGCCCGTACCGCTGATAAAGAAACCGGCTGTAAATTCGCTCCAACCTTCGGAGGTTTTGAGACGGTCAGTGCCCGGTGGGCTATCTACTGCGCTGTGGCAGTTGACGACGCCATAAACGTTCA
>JBCBQD010000472.1:0-647 GCA_039820425.1 Cyanobacteria bacterium J06635_1 | reverse complement strand
CCAAGTTGGAGCCGTGACGGTCTCAGCAGAAGTCGATCGCGTTTATCAACTCGTAAAACCCGAGCTGGTGATTGATGATCCTGCCCTGGGTCGCCATATTCGGATTACCACAGAAGGTAGCCAGACCACCATTGTGTGGAACCCCTGGATGGAAATCTCCGCCAAAATGGCCGATCTCGAAGAGCAGGACTATCAAAAATTTATCTGTGTCGAGACCGCAAACGCCGCAAACGAGGTGGTCAACGTGTCACCCGGTAATCAGTACCGTTTGCAAGCAACCTATGCCATCGAGCACAGTTAAGCGGCTGTAAAAATTAAGCCAAGATCGGTTCGCCCAGCATATCCCCTCCAGGGAGGGGCGCAGGGGTGGGTTTCGGCAAGCTGTGCGATCGATCTTTAGTTAAGAAAATAGTCTAAAGCACTAGAAATGATGGATATTAAGCAGGTAAGCAATCCCCATGAGAAAAGATCTGGTCTTCTCCGCTTTTGTCATATCGATGTTAGCTAGCCTTGTACCCAGCAGCAGCGCTGTCGAAAAGAGATGCGGCTGGCTAGAAAACCCAACCCCTTCAAACTGGTGGCTCAATGACAGGGACGGCTCGTGGGGAATTTCATTCCAGGGTGGATATCAGGCCGATGGCATGGAC
>JBCBQD010000471.1:0-655 GCA_039820425.1 Cyanobacteria bacterium J06635_1 | reverse complement strand
CGGGATAAGTGATTCTACAGAGAGGTTTGTGACTATTCCTCAAAACACGCCACTTAGATTTCTTCATGTTGAGGTGATCTCGTACTCAGGCCGTCTCAAATTTGCCCAGCCTGCTTTTTGCGAAAGTATTGTTACAAATCCATCGCTTTCAGGAAACCGAAGGCTTGGAAAGTTTTTATATTGGAAGATATCAGTCCGTAATCACAACTCCTTGTTGGAGGGTCATTCCTCTGCGGGCTGTTTAAAGTGAGTTTATCTAAACAAGGAGCCTGTCGATGAGTGCTGCCTCTACTTACCGCATGACGGAGCGCTGTCGAGCGCGCAGCTATCGACGCTGGCATCGTCTCCAAAGCAAGTTGCAGATTTTGCGATCGCAGCTAGGGTTTAACCATACAACGGCGTCTTGCCCCCCGGTTTGTGAGGGGTGTCAGCACTACCACGGCATCGCCTATGGCACCCAAGAACGGGTTCAGCTGGTGTGCGCCTTCCACCCCTATGGTTGGCCAGAGCCGACGGCTTGCCCAGACTGGTGCGGTTAGAGGCTGCGGGATAATGGGCTAGGTAATAGGGTCAAAGCAGTGGTCAGGGGAATGGACCCGGTGATGGGTGGACCAGAGAATGTTCTAGAGTGCGACATCCCATAGGGATTTGATAG
>JBCBQD010000470.1:0-665 GCA_039820425.1 Cyanobacteria bacterium J06635_1 | reverse complement strand
GATGAGAGCAGATAGACAACAAGCTATAAAGGACCATAGAGAGTTGGAAATTTACAACAAGGCCTTTGATGCAGCAATGGAGATTTTCCAGGTATCTAAGAAATTTCCAGTGGAAGAACGCTTCTCTCTGACTGACCAAATTCGGCGTTCTTCTCGTTCTGTATGTGCCAATTTAGCTGAAGCTTGGAGAAAACGTCGTTATGAAGCTGCATTTAGAGCCAAATTGAATGATTGTGAGGCAGAAGCAGCAGAAACTCAGACCTGGCTCGAATTTGCTGTCAAATGCACGTACCTGGATATTGAAACAGGTCGGAGACTCTACGGAACCTATAATCAAACCCTAGCCGGTTTGGTCAGCATGATTAACAATCCCACTCCTTGGCTAATAAAACGTTGATCTCCCCCTGCCTCCCCTGCCCCCCCTGCCTCCCCTGCCTCCCCTGCCTCCCCTGCCCCCCACCTACCACCTATCACTCATCACCCACACATGCCCAAACAAATCCTCACCCAACTCTCGACCCAAACCGTCCACCTGGGGGCAGGTGACGACCAGTTTGAAGTCACAGTCAACAATCTCAGCGATCGCTTTGCCACCTTTGCACTTGACCTGTCAGCCTCAGGGCTAGATCGCCAAACCGCGACAGACTGGTACCGGCTAACCCCAG
>JBCBQD010000469.1:305-681 GCA_039820425.1 Cyanobacteria bacterium J06635_1 | reverse complement strand
ACGGATGAGCTGCCGACGATGGGCGAAATCCCGCTGGTGGATGAGATTCCGTTTGCACCTGAGATGCCAGTTGCAGATGAGCTTTTGTGGTCAGCCGAAATCCCGTTGGAAGATGATCTGTCGGTGACAGATGAGCTGAGCGTCACGACCGAGACGGCTATCGAACCTGAAGGCTCTTTTCAGTCTGAGGTACCCGATGAACTACTTGACCCAAGTCTGTTGGGGGATTTTGGGTTTGGTGATCAGCCAGGGGCGATTGATGATCAGCTTGATGTCATTTTGTCGCCTGACACCATTATCGTTGACGGGTTGGATGATTTAGAGCCGATATCGGAAGTCAGCTCAGACGATGCCAGCGATGAGGCATGGGACTCTG
>JBCBQD010000469.1:0-295 GCA_039820425.1 Cyanobacteria bacterium J06635_1 | reverse complement strand
CTGATGAGGTCAGGCCAGCAGAAAATTTTGAGCTGGGGGATGAGTTTAGGCTCACCCCGGATAGTTACCTTGAGCCGGGTGCTCTGTCAACCGAAAACCTCGAGTCCATGTCGATAGAGGATTTAATGCCTGGGGAGACGCCTTCCTCAGAGTCAGATTCCTCAGATCTAGATTCCTTGGAGTTAGACTTCTCAGAGCTAGATACAGGAGAGGGGCTCGATACGGTAGAAGTCGATGCGCCAGATCCCTTCTCTGAGGCAGAAACAATTACCCCATTGAGTCCATCAGAAGTGCT
>JBCBQD010000468.1:0-685 GCA_039820425.1 Cyanobacteria bacterium J06635_1 | reverse complement strand
TATCAAGGTCATTTGTGGTAATCCACACCCCTCGAATTTCATTGCTGATGGGTGTTGTCACGGCTGGGGTGGGTTGAGCTATCCATAGCGTTACCATCAGGGATATCCAAAATAATCCCAGCGACAGGGGACGCCAGCGAAGCAGCTTGAAGGAGCGAAAATTCATCATAAACAGGTGTACAAAATTGAGAAAATAGTGGAATTAAAAGCTGGCAATCAGGTCGCTTTTGAGATATCCAGACTGATGGGGGCAAATTTCGGAACTTTTGCTGCTTAAAAGGCGCAATTTACTGAAAATCTATCCAAGAAACCTATCTAAGAAACCTATTCGAGGGACAAATAAACCACATCCAGTTTGAAAACTTGAGGTTTTCCCGTCGGGCAAACGACAGGTCTGGATGTGGACGAGGTTTAAGATGCTGCCAATTGTGACGGCAGCGACTGATGGGCATATTAACCTTGCATTAACTTTTGTATTCATACCCACTTTTGGCGCGTCAGGAAACGCTAAAAATTTGGAACATTTCTCCTCAGAACTTTGAAAACTATCGATATCAAGCGTTTTAAAAGTTCTGAGGAGAAATGTTCCAAATTTTTAGCGTATCCTGATGGGCCAAAAGTGGGTATGAATACAAAAGTTAATGCAAGGTTAATATGCCCATCAGTCGCTGCCGCCACAATTGGC
>JBCBQD010000467.1:299-685 GCA_039820425.1 Cyanobacteria bacterium J06635_1 | reverse complement strand
CCTAGTGCCAGCGCCTACAGATGAGAATTCAGATGATTCGGCTAGTAACCATTCACAGAACAGCGCTTCTTTTGTAGAAGCGTCTAATCAAGTGGGTAGTGATGAAATCGACCGCCCTCTCGTCGTTGAACAGCGATCGGTTGAGATTATTCATCAAGAAAGTGTTGGCGAAGGCAGCGATACGCAGACTCGAGCGCTAGTTAGGGGGACATTGCAGCCAGGTGAACAAGTTGTCACGGGTGGGGTTCATCGGTTGGTGAATGGGCAAGCAGTTCAGCCAATTGTGTCTGATTGAATTTATGTATTTAGCGCCAGTGGCTGGAGTAGAGGTTTGAGATGCTGCGCGGGGGTCCCTCCGAGTTCCCCGCGCCCGGGCAGGGCGAAAC
>JBCBQD010000467.1:0-289 GCA_039820425.1 Cyanobacteria bacterium J06635_1 | reverse complement strand
ATATCCTGTTGAGTTAAAAGTGAGGGGATGCTGGCGGAGTGGTTTCATTTTTCTGGCTTTGGAGAAGTTGCAAACGTTAATCACTCAGAGCAAGGGCCAGAAAAATGAAAAAAGCAGGGTATCGCTCTGTACTTGAGATTTTTGAAGTCTCAAATGTTCTTCCAGAACTGGCTTTTCTGAAGGATTTGCAGAGGACTCGCGCTAAACGCATAGTGGCTCAATCCCCAAATTTGTAAGTAGGTAGCCCAAAGTAAACACATGTATTCCATGACGGCTTATGGGCTGTTTG
>JBCBQD010000466.1:317-695 GCA_039820425.1 Cyanobacteria bacterium J06635_1 | reverse complement strand
GAAGGTTTCAAATTTAATGCCTGAGTGTGCCAGTTGGAAGTGCGGAATGTCGGTTGGAAGGTTGGTTGAGTCAATTGCGATGCTCGAAGACCGGTCCAAAAGGACCACTGTAATCCACCGCGGCGTTCAATTTAAGCCGGGAAACCCAGGTGGTGTAAGCATCCAGGAGTCAGAATTCAGGAGTCAGTGGGTGACTGGATTCTGACTCCTGGCTCCTGAATTCTGTCCCTGGGAAAATGTCCCGCTTTAAGTTGATAGCCATTTAATTTAAAGATAAGTTCAAATTCTGGCCAAGCAGAGTTAACACAAAATAGGTGGTGTGAAACTAAGCCGGTTAAGCAAAGTGTGTACAAATCTCAGATATCTAGGCGTACGAAC
>JBCBQD010000466.1:0-307 GCA_039820425.1 Cyanobacteria bacterium J06635_1 | reverse complement strand
AATAACAAGCTAAGCTTGTGAAATGATGTTTATAGAGTCATTTCAGCCGCTTGTACCCGCTCAACCTGCTTTTTCTTAAGGACCAGGAAGATTTGGGAGAGGGTAACAGCCCCCAAGAAAGCCAGTAAGCCCTTAATCCGGTTAGGACTCTGTAATACAATCTCACCCTCGGTTTGACCAAACCCACCCACGTTGGGGTTATTAGTCAGCGGCGTGCCCGCATCAACCGCATCACCTTCGGCCACAATCAGCTCTGGGCCAACCGGCACATCGTCGACAACATTGCTGCCGTCTTCGGTCTGCAGGG
>JBCBQD010000465.1:0-696 GCA_039820425.1 Cyanobacteria bacterium J06635_1 | reverse complement strand
GACTCGCGATCGCACCACCCTCGGGGTCGGAGCCGGTCAAATGAACCGGGTCGGAGCCGTCAAAATCGCATTTGATTTGACATGCTTGACCACCCGCCAGGCAAAGAGCATTTCTGCCAGCTCTGCTTGGGTAGGCTGTCGCTCGGTTACCAGTTGCCACTGGGCGGTGTTTTCGCTAAAGTCATCAGCGGCCTGGGCCAAAAAGCCCCCGGCGATTGGGCGAACGGTACTGCTGGGGCCCTCTGTCAGGTTGGGCAATACCAGGATGCGCAAATTCTTCTTTTTCGCCAGGACTGCCTGGGCCTCAGGGTGACAGCCAGGGGCCACGACGCATTCTAAAAAAGTCTGGGTGAGGGCTTCGGCGGTGGTGACATCGATGGGTTGATTAAGGGCGACGATGCCGCCAAAGGCCGACACTGAGTCCGCGGCAAAGGCCTGTTCATAGGCCTGGGCCAAAGAGTCACCGAGGGAGACGCCGCAGGGATTGGTATGTTTTAAAACCGCCGCCGCTGGCCCGTCTGCGCTGGGAAACTCGGCAATGATCCGACGGGCGGCTTCTAAATCAACCAGGTTGTTATAGCTCAGGGCCTTCCCCTGGAGCTGCTCTGCGGTGGTCCAGCCCTGCTCGCTGGTTTGGTACCACACGGCTCCCTGGTTGATTTAGAAGCCGCCCGTCGGATCATTGCCGAGTTTCCC
>JBCBQD010000464.1:0-709 GCA_039820425.1 Cyanobacteria bacterium J06635_1 | reverse complement strand
TTGCCTGCCATGTCTCTATGTAAGCTCAGTAGCCTTTGCGATCGCATTACCCAGACGGGTACTTTCCTCTTGGGAAGGATGAAGGATGAAGGCGAAAGGATAAAGGATAAAATTTCCCCTTCGCCCTATGGCCCAAGCGGCCATAGCCTTTCAGGCATGGCTTCGCTTTTCTTGAATGCCCCTTGGGCTTTAGGCTACGCTAGCGCCTTTCGCCTTTCGCCCTTACCCCCTGCCAATCAGCTACTTGGAAATGGTTCCAACCACTGCAAAATCGTGCCCTTGAGCTGTTTAATATCTCGATAAACCTCCTGCTTAAATAACTGACCAACGGCATCCAGGGGGCTAAAAGATGATCCTGCTTCCCATTGGATATCTTGGGCGATGGGGGTGGTGTGGGAGCCTTTCAAAATCTGAATTGAGGTGAGTTTAGGAAAGCGCTCATAAAGCACATCGCTGAGGGGATAGGTCTGATCGAGGGTGTCGTTGCGAAACTTGACCAGCAGGTTGCGTCCAACGGCGTAGCGCTGAGCGACCAGTGACAGGGTTTCCTCCGGGGTCGGGGTAAACTCAATATTCAAATCGGGGGCCAGCTGCGTAAACTGCTCCAGCAGGGGGATCGACTTACGGGCCGGGTAGTTATTAAAGCTCATCAGCACGTTGCCAGCCCGCTCTAGCTCAAATAAACTGCCCATCAGCAAATGGACTTTAC
>JBCBQD010000463.1:0-709 GCA_039820425.1 Cyanobacteria bacterium J06635_1 | reverse complement strand
TCTGCCAAAGGCGTAATATTCCCCGGTGGTACTGCCCGTCGCTAGACGCACCACATCGACCCGATTGTGTTCACGCACTAGCTGGACAGCGGATGCGATCGCAATCGTCACACTAAAGGAAACGACAAACAGCAGGGCTATGCGACCAGCTTTTTGCATGGCACAGAGGCGAAATCAGCTGTTTTTAGGCTACCAGGGAATGGGGAGGGAAGGGGTGGGAGGTTAGAGAGTGGAGGGTGGAGAGTAGAGGGTGGAGGGTGAAGAGCAGAAGGAGCAGGGGGGGCAGAGGGTGGAGAGTAGAGAGTAGAGACAAAGTGCTACCCACTACCCACTACCCACTACCCATTCAAAATCCCAAATCCTCCCCCAGGGCCAATTCTGCTTTCAAGAAATCCACAAACTGCCTCGCTGTGCGCCCGGAGCGGCCATTGTGTCGAGTCGCCCACTGTTTAGCACGAAATTCTAAGTCCTCGGTATCCAAGACAATCCCAGCTTCTACGACGAGGTGTTTGACAATCTGCAAATAGGTGGGCTGATCGGCGGGCTCAAAGGTGAGGGTCAGGCCAAACCGATCGCTAAAGGAGAGTTTTTCTTGGACTGTATCCCAGGCTTGAATTTCGTCGGCATCTCTGGGGCGGGGGCGATCGGCGAAAAATTCGCGGATCAGGTGGCGGCGGTTGGAGGTGGCATAAACCACGACGTTTTTAGG
>JBCBQD010000462.1:0-725 GCA_039820425.1 Cyanobacteria bacterium J06635_1 | reverse complement strand
AGATTTCCTCGAGACTGCCTGGCAAAGATAAAATCCCAAGGGTAAGATCCCTTTTGGGTTTATCTATCCGTTTGCATGCCCCCAGTATGGCGAAGATGACCGATAGAAAAAATCCCGAAAAGTTCAGGTTTATTCAGGTTTAAATTCAGGTTTGTTCAGGTTCTCTTAAGTGCTGCCTTTGATTGGGTGATCGGGTGCTATCAATTACTCTGTCAGCTATTTTTCAAAGCGTTCATTGAGCAAACGCTGTTTTAGCAGGTCATCAAAAAGGCAGTATTCATGACCTTCTCCTTTCCTGTTTACTGACCAACTATGCAATTAGCGACCATTCGACGGTCAGATAAATACTCGCTGTAATCGGCCAGGTTATCCAAACCGACGTAGCTCAAGAAAATTTCGGCTAGCAACCACGCGGCAAGGCGGGTGAGGAGTTTTTGCCATCTCACAGCGGCCATCAAACGACAGAAATCTTGGTCACTATCCTGGGGACCTATGACTGTCTGAATAGACTTAAAGCTCGGGCATTGCTGATCCTCGGGATGACTTTCGCTGTGAGAGGCCGTTAAATAGCAATGGTTATCGATCGGCTCATCCCCTAAATCAGCAATCGCAAAACTCGATGTGCGGTTGATCGTTGTCATCATATCCGCGCCTCTCAAAGGTTGGCTGGCTGAGCGTCTGGCTCAAGTTGTCTCAAGTATGGTGGAAGTCACTGGCAGAAAAAT
>JBCBQD010000461.1:0-726 GCA_039820425.1 Cyanobacteria bacterium J06635_1 | reverse complement strand
ACCAAAGGTGAACCGTCTAGAAAATGCCGCAAGACAGAAGACAGTCCGGTCCCAAAACGTGGATTTCCTGATCAACTTCGAACTTACGGGAATTAACTACCCGGATGGTTAACAAGTGGTTAATAAAAGGTAAAATCTCAGGGTTTTCAAGGAGACTTCACAGGGGGCATACAAAGGCTTGATGATTGGTCAGGCGGTCTTCGCGCCCTGGTCGACTGTGACATCTGTCGAATAATGGACTCGCCGATTGATAAATACTGGCTGAGATTTGAGGTTCCTGGCGGCTTAACCCACCCTTGTATCTTCAGAGCAGAGGAAAACCCGTCCCACGTCTCCCCCTTCCCCGCGTCTCTGCGTCTTGCCTTATCCGCGTCTTTCTCCCCCATCCTCCCCATCTCCCCCACCTGACGCAATATATTGCGCCTCTACATCACTCACCACCGTTCGGCTGAGCGCTCACGTCGCAGCCCACCACCCGCTACCCTTCCCCACCTCCCCTACAATAGAAACGTCCTCCCACCCACCCCCTTCGTGCTAGCACCCGACAAGCTATTTCCTTTTGAATTAGACACCTTTCAACATGAGGCCATCAATGCGCTAAATCAGGGCAAGTCTGTGATTGTCTGTGCACCGACCGGTTCGGGGAAAACCCTGGTGGGGGAATATGCCATCCATCGCGCCTTGGACGAAGGCAAGCGGGTGTTTTACACTACGCCGCTTAAGGCG
>JBCBQD010000460.1:0-726 GCA_039820425.1 Cyanobacteria bacterium J06635_1 | reverse complement strand
CCTAAAAGTAAACGCAAAGCTGATCCTGAGGCAGCAGGGGAGGATGAACGCACGGTTGTGCGGGTGATGCCCCTCGATACCGACGCCCGCCGTGAGGAACTCGCCCAGCTAGCCGGAGGCCGGTCGCACCAAGAAGCGATCGCATTTGCAGAGTCGTTGCTGGCCCAGGCGGAGACGATTCGGAAGGTGGGTTAGAAGGCGCTAGCGCAGCCATGCCCGATAGGACTATAGGGGTAGGGCTGCCCAGGGAGCAGAGGGAGCAGAGGGAGCAGAGGGAGCAGAGGGAGCAGAGGGAGATTGGAGCGATGGGACCGTGGGAAGGGTAGGGGCAGTGCCTTGTGCCTGCCCTTTGCAGAATTGAATGCAATGAGTATCGTTGGGTGGGTTACGGGTTACCTGAATATGCAGGACATACCGATCAATCTAAACCCACCATCTCGATCGATCAACGGGAAACCAAATCTGGCAAGAGCATCACGATTTGACAGAATTTGAATCCTGATACAGCACCAAATCTCTTCACAGAAACGTTTAAGATGTAAAGCTGTATTTCCCTTTCGCCTTTCGCCTTTCCCCCCTATAACCCAATGGGCATGGCTAACGCTAACGCCCTTTCCCACCACCCCACTACCCACTACCCACTACCCACTACCCACTACCCACTACCCAAACTGTGCAACACCTCCTATTCGCGGCAGACGCTGCCCTTGAAAATCCGGCCATTGA
>JBCBQD010000459.1:0-727 GCA_039820425.1 Cyanobacteria bacterium J06635_1 | reverse complement strand
AGTCGTTTGCCAACGCTCTGGGATATCGGTCGAGATCCTCATTGGGGCCAAACTGCAGCGGATTGACAAAAATGCTCACCACCACGAGGTCATTATCCTGACGGGCTCGGGTAATCAGGCTCAGGTGCCCCTCGTGAAGTGCCCCCATGGTTGGGACAAAACCAACGGTGCCATTGGCCTGGGCTAACCAGCAGCGGAGTCCTTCCAGGGTGTTCAAACGTTGCACAGCAGGCTCCTAATACTGCGTCAAGCTTAAAATTTCGGCTAGGGCAGGTGAGGTGGTGAGTAGTGAGTGGTGAGGTAGTTCTAGGCTTTCACTGTTCACCAGCGTAGCGAACTCACCAGCGCAGCGGACTCGCCACCAAACCCGAATACTCAACTTTGACAAACTATTAACCAAGGGGACGCATCCAATCCATGCGAACAAACTCAAACCATCAACCCAAAACACCAATAAAGCCCTCACGGTCCGCAAGGGCTTTATCTAAATAAACCTTGGCCACATCCAGACCTGTCGCTTGCCCTACGGGAAAACCTCAAGTAACCGGATATGGTTTAGCTAGATCCTAATACAGGAACGCTAAGGCATAAACAGAAATCTACTGCAACACCTCGATTTGAACTCGACCCACCCCGGCGTTAACCAGGCCAATCTGCCGGGCCGCGCCTGCCGATAGATCAATCACCCGACCGCCGCTGTAGGGACCGCGATCGTTGATCCGTACAA
>JBCBQD010000458.1:0-743 GCA_039820425.1 Cyanobacteria bacterium J06635_1 | reverse complement strand
GGGATTTCTGGCTTGCCGTTCTCAGTCTTTGCCCTGCCCTGTCTGCTAGGCACTATCCCCTGCACATTAATGATGACCCACCTGGGGGCGGCGCTGACGATCAATCCGGGGGTGGCGGTTGCGATCGCGCTGGTCCTGATTGCCGCTTGCAGTATCCTGGCCTGGGGGGTGCGGCGACACAACTGGTTTGGGCTAAAAGAGGTGATCTTGTTTCACTAAGGCGCTTGCAGCTAAATAAGCTCCCTGCCGTTACCCATTACCCATTACCCATTACCAATTACCCTTTACCCTTTTCATCCGGGGATTTTATTCTTGTGCAGTCCCCTAAGCCAGTTTGCTAGCAGAGAGAGCCCCTCTCGATTTCTTTAGACCTCATTTTCGCAAACTTTACCAGCTTCGACGGTGCTGATATTGGTCAGGGTGGTGTCAGCAATGTTGCCCAGGGCTTCTTTGGTGAAAAAAGCCTGGTGAGCTGTGATCACCACATTGGGAAACGATTGTAACAGTTGAAACGTATCGTCCTGGATGACGGTGTCAGAGAGATCTTCAAAAAAGAGAGCTTCCTCGCCTTCATAAACGTCGATGCCCAGGTAACCGACCCGACCCGACTTGATCGCCTCAATCACCGCCCGGGTATTAATCAGCCCCCCGCGACTGGTGTTGATCAGCATCGCCCCTGGCTTTAAATGCTGGAGGGAGTCTGGGTTAATCATGTGTTTGGTGGCAGGCATCAGTGGACAATG
>JBCBQD010000457.1:0-750 GCA_039820425.1 Cyanobacteria bacterium J06635_1 | reverse complement strand
CTTAAATGTGCTGACTATGCACATTTTTGCACCATCTGATAATGACTGAGTGCTTATGAGTGTAGCAATTATTGCGTAATTTATAATATCTAATAATCATTAAATATTATTTTATGTGCTAAAGTTGTGCATGAGTGCAGACACTTCAACGCAGCTGTTCTGCATGCGTTTCAACACTGAAAAAGCGGCTTGCTCTGCCCTGAGAAAGCCTGCAAGCCGCTTCTGTCCCGTAGAAAGGAACTCTAAAATTATGCGCCCTAATCAATCAATCCCGGATCTGGATGCGGTCACGCGTAACCTGATCGCCCTGGATCTCGCCTATGTAGGCTCCAAAGAAGCTTCACGCTGGGAAGCTGAGCTATCCGCCCTGGCCGGGCTCAACGAGGTGATCGAAATCTGTACCGAAGCCTGCCGAAATCCTGAAGCGGCTGAATTTTGGCAACGGGTACACACCTCGCTATCCGACACAGCCGCTTTACTCAGTAGCCGCCTAGCCCCACTACTCGACCTCAATGGTGAACGGGTAGACCATCACCAGCAACTCTCGTTTGATCAGATTTCAGAGTTTGGGGCAACCGTGATTGAGTTTGCTCAGTCCGCTTAATCCCAGCTCATCTATTGGCTGCTGAGCTGGCAGCGATTTTTTAGCCCGATTGATACGACTCGGATGCGATCGCGCTGCGGGCGCATCCGAGTCGTATTTGAGCCGCAGTTTACCGCACCCGATTGCTGAAAGCGTTGTCAGCAATC
>JBCBQD010000456.1:0-753 GCA_039820425.1 Cyanobacteria bacterium J06635_1 | reverse complement strand
GTAATGGGTAATGGGTAATGGGCAACGGCAGGGAGCTTATTTAGCTACAAGCGCCTAAGCGCATCAGTTTGTCACAGGCAATATCTGCCGTTAACTCAATAAAGGACGCACAACCATACTCGGAATCCCACAAAGATAGGGGGCGATGCGACAGCGTTTCACAGACCTGTTTGAGTTGGAGGGCCGCTTTTTCTAAAGGGGTTTCAAAACTGGTGATGCGCTCATGTAACAGCGGGAGCACCCAACTGCCATCCTCATCGGGGACACATACCAGACTACTGTAGCCCTGGCCCACCGTCACGGGTTTGCCCCCAGGCCCCTGCTGGGGTTCATGTTCATATGTCCGTTCTTTTAACGTCGGTGACCACAGTCGGGACCAGGCCGTATGATCTCCCACCAGCAACAACTGCGAAGTCTCGGGAACCGGTAGATGCTCACTGTAGAGTTTCATGAGCTTTTGACGAGGCGGTTCACTGCGTTCGAGCACCTTATAAAGGCTCGACCAGCGCCGGCGAAACACCGGGGTGAGCGTCAGTTCGGCAAAACTCGGCAGACTTCGACTTGTCAGCACTGCATCCATCAAGTCAAACAGGCTATCCCGACCGTTGCCCAGGATACAATAGACGCGCTTGCGAAATGTTTTGAGGGTGGTCACACTGTTCATAGACAACTCAGGTTAATCGTTAAAACCGGTGATGTCAATGAACAGTGTGACCACCCTCAAAACATTTCGCAAGCGCGTCTATTGTATCC
>JBCBQD010000455.1:0-763 GCA_039820425.1 Cyanobacteria bacterium J06635_1 | reverse complement strand
TGACAGCTTGTTGAGCGGTCAGCTAGTACGCGATCGCGGCTACGTTGAAAATATGCCTGTGGTGGGGCGATACTGGTTTGCCCAGGACGGTGTGCTCACCATCGACAACGAATACGAAAAAAATCAGGGACAAGAACGCTGCTGGTTTATCACCGATGACTTTCGCGTCAGAGTCAGCACCACCCGGCTCGTCAACGGCGTTAATCTAATGGCCTATTGCTCCGAGCGGCGCTTTGTGACGGATGATGATCTCGCGGCAATGGTTGAACGGCACCAGAAATAGGCTAAACCCACCTTACGGAGAGGATACGTTGGCCGACACGATCTCCTTACCAACCAGGTGCGATCAGGTTGAGCCCATCCTTTTTTCCTTCCCCTTTCTCCTAGCCCTTCGGGCAATAACCCTACGGGTATGGCTACGCTTTTCTTGAATGCCCCTTGGGCTATACGCCCTTTTCCCTTTCTCCTTCATTACAGAATGTATCTTTGTCTTTAATAAATGGGGATGTCTCCTCGGCGATCTCCTATGCTCGTTAAAGGATCGTGATAGTTCTGACCAGTAGTCTCAGCACACAAAATAAAATGTATCGCCCTTTTTTAAAGCATTTAGAACAATCTTTGTTTGAAAAGTTTGAACTCCAAAAGCGGGCTATTCCCGAAGGGCTTGAGTCTAGGGTGAGCGAGCGAGGGCGAAATCCAGCCACGATTCAAAGCTGGTGTTATCAGTGCCCGGAGCTCAGAAAGATCCGCTACACCTACATAG
>JBCBQD010000454.1:0-770 GCA_039820425.1 Cyanobacteria bacterium J06635_1 | reverse complement strand
GTCTATGCCAGCACTGGTAAGGTTTCCCCAAATGGCATAGAGGCCCTGTAGCCAGTGGAAGAGATCGCAGTTTTGAGCAGCCGGTATTGCACGGGTAAGGGTTTGAAAGAAGTGGTGGTGGGTATTGATTAATCCTGGGAGGACAACATGTCGCCCCTGGAGATCCAGAACGTCATCGGCGGTGGAGGGCAGGGTATCGGTGGTGCCAACTTGTTCGATGATGTTGTCTCGGACAAAGAGCGCCCCATTGCGGACCTCTTGTCGCTCGTCATCCATAGTGACGAGGGTGTGGATGTTTTTGACGAGAAGGGTGGGCATTAAAGGTAGAGGGTAATGGGTAATGGGTAATGGGTAATGGGGCACTATCTAGGTCTGCGAAGTCAAAATCTTTTTCCTTTCTACTCTCTACCCACTACTCTCTACCCACTACCCCCTATGCAGTATAAACCTTACTCAATCCCAGTTTTGCTAACCCCTTGCGATAAAAGATCGAGGACTGATCGGCTTCGATGTGAGACTCTGCACGCAGGTCGAGGGGAAGGTCTTCGGGGTACTGGGCTTCTACTACTTCTTTGTCTTCGTTAAAGATTTGGTAGTTAAATTCGTAGACGGGTTACAGGGGTTGGTCTTGGTCGAAGTTTCGACAGATGGGGCAAAATACACGGGTTTTGCGAGCTGAGATGGGGGAGGCCGCATTCAGGATACAGAGGCGACCTTCGTTAGGGAAGTAGACCCTTAGTAAGGCGGTGAAGGGGAGAAAGACTTCAAAG
>JBCBQD010000453.1:0-804 GCA_039820425.1 Cyanobacteria bacterium J06635_1 | reverse complement strand
GTGCTACCCCACTCGGTCACCCCGCCAAGAACAGTCCAATCGAGAGCAGTTTACAGCGGTGGTTGCCAAGGTTGAGGCGGCCCTGGGTCGCACGGCAGGCCCTTACTTTTTAGAGGCATTTGGCACCGCCGACGTGATCTTTACGCCCTATGTCGAGCGGATGAATGCTAGCCTTTATTACTACAAAGGCTACTCCCTGCGAGAAGAGAACCCTCGATTTGGGGCCTGGTTTGACGCCATGGAAAGCCGCCCCACCTATCGCGGCACCCAGAGTGATTTTCACACCCATGCCCATGATTTGCCTCCCCAAATGGGCGGCTGCTATGAAAATGGCGAGTCCCAGATGCAGCTCAACAAAGCCAGGGTAGATCAGGGACCCTGGTTTGAGCTACCTGATGTGACTTATCAAGAGCCCGAAACGTCTCGGACAGAAGCCCTGCATCGGGTACTTAAGCACCGCGCCAATATTATTCGGGTGAACCCTGCTAATGACAAGCTGTTTGACGAGGCGCTGCGGTGTGCGCTGACCCATTTGATCACGGGCGAAGCCTGTCCGCCGCCCGCCGGGTCGGATGGGGCACTACGATATTTGCGCGATCGCATCAGCGTCCCCCGCGACATGTCTATCTACGCCGCCAAACGGCTCAAGACGGCCCTAGAAGAAACCGCCGCCCTGGTTGGGGATAGCCAGGGAGCTCCGATCCCATTCAACCACCGACGCGATCAAGATCCGGCTAACTTTATGTACCCAAGAAGCGATTCCAGGGCCGTCTTGAGCCGTTTGGCGGCGTAGATAGACATGTC
>JBCBQD010000452.1:0-810 GCA_039820425.1 Cyanobacteria bacterium J06635_1 | reverse complement strand
AATGAACTATATCAGTTTACCGGTTGCGAAGACGGCTTTGGTGATTGGTGATTGGTGATTGGTGGATCCCTGGGTGGCAACGCTTTCGGAGGGTGGGTTCCCCTCTCCCCTGCCGCCTCTACCTCCCTGAGCAAAGAGACCTTAGGCCCCTACACTCACTCCTCCCCCTTTGCCCTATAGCCCAAGGGGTAACAGCCTAAAAGGCATGGCTAAAGCCTTCGGCATAGCTTCGCGTTTCTTATATGCCCCTTGGGCTTTACGCCAGGGCTACGCTTTTCTTGAATGCCCCTTGGGCTATGCGCCTTTCGCCTTTCGCCTTTCGCCTTACCCCCTCGACCCACTCCCCTCTACTCTCCCCCACTCCCCTTTGCTGAGTCAAAATACCTAACCAAAACCCCCATATATTAAGGAATTATTGCTTTATGGAAGAAAGGTCTAAAAAAATCGTTACTATCTAATCAAGTTAGTAGTTTGTGATACTACGCTACTAACTTGTCTAAATAGTAACGATTTTCTTCGACCTTTCTTCCATAAAGCAATAATTCCTTAATATATGGGCTTTTGGGTAGGTATTTTGGCTCAGTGTTAGGTGGAGGGTAGAGGGTAGTGAGTGGAGGGTAGAGGGTAGAGGGAGTCGCAAATAGAGAGAGTCGCGGGAACGCAGCAAGTATTAAGAGAGAGATGGGGAAGGTGGGGAAGATGGGGAAGAAGACTCATTTTCCCAGTAAGCTAAAACAGTTCATCCGTTCTTTTCGGCTACCTGCACTATGCCAAAAAAGCGTTCTATCTACGTCTGTAACGAATGTGGGG
>JBCBQD010000451.1:0-812 GCA_039820425.1 Cyanobacteria bacterium J06635_1 | reverse complement strand
TTCAAGACCCCATTCTTATACTCAGCCTTGACCCCTTCAGCCTCAACCTTACCGGGCAGCGCCATGCTGCGCTCAAACTTGCCATAGTGAAATTCAGAGCGAATCAAGCCTTCCTCTTCTGTCTTCGATTCAGACTTGCGTTCACCTTTAACCGTCACCCGGTTATCCGTCACCTCAACTTCAATGTCATCAGCTTCCATCCCCGGCACTTCAAGCTTCAGATGAAACTCGCTGGGGGACTCATCAATCTCAGCAGACGGCATAAAGTCAACGCTGGTAAGATGGCCGTTGCCCGTCGGCATGAACTGTTCAAACAAACGATTCATCTCACTTTGCAACCGCTCAACCTCACGAAACGGCTCCCAATGAGCCAGTTCTGATAGGGGTGATCTGCGAATGATTGCCATACCTTAACCTCCATACGTGGAGATGGGGATTGCCCACCCGTTTTGCATCGAGACAGGGATTCTTTTCCCTCATCTTTTAAAGTAGGAAGAAAAGTTGAGGATTTTGTGAGTGCGCTGGTGAATGGGTGAGGGCGCTGCGCTGGTGAGGGCGCTGCGCTGGTGAATGGGTGAAGAAGCTTGCCCCACCTCACCATCTCACCAAGCGAAGCGCCTCACTACCTCACCAAGCGAAGCGCCTCACCATCTCACCAAGCGAAAACTTGCCCCAGGGTGGTCCATCATTAACCATTAAAATAAAGGGTCAGCACAATCCACAGGCATGTCAGCAGAAAAAGAGAAAGCTAAAGCCGAATATGGAGCCGGGCAGGCCGCCTTTGAGCGAGGCCGCTATCGCGAGGCCGTTGA
>JBCBQD010000450.1:0-830 GCA_039820425.1 Cyanobacteria bacterium J06635_1 | reverse complement strand
CCTGACTCTGAGCCGCTACGCCATGAAAAGGCTCCGGTGGCCCTGGTGATGCTGTCGATTATGGTCGTTTTGGCGGCCTTTGGGGTGTTGAATATGCTGCAGGCGGCGATTTTGGCAGCTATTGGCATGTTAGCGGCGGGCTGCTGCTCACCCACCCGAGCCATGCGGAGTATAGAGTGGCCTGTACTGTTGGTGATTGCCGCGGCCCTGGGCATGGGGAAAGCCATGGAGTCAAGTGGGGCAGCGGGTGCGATCGCAGCCACCCTCGTAGACCTGGCGGGCAGTAACCCCTGGCTAGCCCTGGTGGTGGTTTACTGCTGTACGATGCTGCTGACTGAAACCATTACGAATAATGCCGCCGCCGCCCTGATGTTTCCCATTGCCATGTCGCTCTCCAGCACACTTGGGGTCAATCTGATGCCCTTTGCGGTGGCAATTATGTTAGCGGCGTCGGCCAGCTTTGCGACCCCGATTGGTTATCAAACAAACTTAATGGTCTAAGGCCCTGGGGGCTATCGGTTTACCGATTTTACGAAGGTGGGCTTGCCTTTGAGTTTGCTGATGTGTTTGGTGACGGTGACATTGACCCCGCTATTTTTTCCCTTTTAGGGGCTACCGTGTACACACATCTTGGTTAGGAAGCGTAAATCCTGCATTACCCCCCTTAATCCCCCCTTGGCAAGGGGGGAGATCCAAGTCCTCCCCCTTGCCAAGGGGGAGTTAGAGGGGGTCAGACCCGCTTGGCGACTCACCGATGACTTGTGTGTACACGGTAGCTTTTAGGGGAGAAATTGACAGGGGTTGCTCACCGCCATCGACAGCAGATCCTC
>JBCBQD010000449.1:0-833 GCA_039820425.1 Cyanobacteria bacterium J06635_1 | reverse complement strand
GGCTCGGTGGACAACGACCCCCCCGCCGCCATGCGTTACACCGAGACCCGGCTGGCCTCGGTCAGCCACGAGGCCCTGCTCAGCAATATCGGCGAAGCCACCGTTGACTTTATCGATAACTTTGACAGCTCCCAGCAAGAGCCCGTCGTCTTACCGGCCCAGCTGCCAAATCTACTGCTCAACGGCAGCTCAGGGATCGCCGTGGGCATGGCCACCAATATCCCCCCCCACAATCTGGGGGAAGTCGTTGACGGTTTAATCGCTCTGATTGATCGACCTGATCTGTCCGACGAAAAGCTATTTAAGCAGATCCCAGGGCCTGACTTTCCCACCGGCGGCGAGATTGTCGATATCAAGGGGGTGCGTGATGCCTACCGTACCGGTCGCGGTAGCATTCCCATCCGGGGGATTGCTAGCTTCGAAGAAATCCAACCCGGTCGGGGGCGGCAGCGGCGCAACGCGATTATCATTACCGAACTGCCCTATCAGGTCAACAAAGCGAGTTGGATTGAGAAAGTCGCCGAACTGGTCAATCACGGACGGATTGAAGGCATTGCCGATATTCGCGACGAAAGCGATCGCGATGGCATGCGGGTAGTGATTGAGCTCAGGCGCGAAGGCCCACCCCAATTGATCCTCAACGATCTCTATCGACTAACGCCGCTGCAAACTAACTTTGGTGCCCTGATGTTGGCCATTGACCAGGGGCAACCTCGCAAGCTATCGCTGCGGGAAATGCTGCTGGCATTTTTAGAGTTTCGCGAAACCACCCTCACCCGTCAGTATCGCCACGAGCTAGAAAAAACCGAAAATCGACTCCACATCGTAGAAGG
>JBCBQD010000448.1:0-833 GCA_039820425.1 Cyanobacteria bacterium J06635_1 | reverse complement strand
GGCTCGGTGGACAACGACCCCCCCGCCGCCATGCGTTACACCGAGACCCGGCTGGCCTCGGTCAGCCACGAGGCCCTACTCAGCAACATCGGCGAAGCCACCGTTGATTTTATCGATAACTTTGACAGCTCCCAGCAAGAGCCCGTTGTCTTACCGGCCCAGCTGCCTAACCTGCTGCTCAACGGCAGCTCAGGCATCGCCGTCGGCATGGCCACTAATATCCCGCCCCACAATTTGGGAGAAATCGTCGACGGTCTGATCGCCCTAATTGATCGGCCTGAACTGTCCGATGAAAAACTATTTAGGCTGATCCCAGGCCCTGACTTTCCCACCGGCGGCGAAATTGTGGATATCAAGGGGGTGCGGGATGCCTATCGCACTGGCCGCGGCAGCATTCCAATCCGGGGAATTGCTAGCTTCGAAGAAATTCAACCCGGTCGAGGGCGACAGCGGCGCAACGCGATTATTATTACTGAGTTGCCCTATCAGGTAAACAAGGCAAGCTGGATTGAAAAAGTTGCCGAACTGGTCAACCAGGGACGGGTTGAGGGCATTGCCGATATTCGCGACGAAAGCGATCGCGAGGGCATGCGGGTAGTGATTGAGCTCAGGCGCGAAGGATCGCCCCAGCTCATTCTCAACGAGCTATATCGACTCACGCCGCTGCAGACCAACTTTGGCGCACTGATGTTAGCCATCGACCAGGGGCAACCCCGTAAGCTATCCCTGCGGGAAATGCTGCTGGCATTTTTAGAATTTCGCGAAACCACCCTCACCCGTCAGTATCGCCACGAGCTAGAAAAAACCGAAAATCGACTCCACATCGTAGAAGG
>JBCBQD010000447.1:0-839 GCA_039820425.1 Cyanobacteria bacterium J06635_1 | reverse complement strand
ACCGCCAGCAAACTGACCAGTCTACGGTTCAACGAAGCTGCTAAGACCGTCCCCACCAGGGCAGAAAATAAGATAAAGATCGGCAGATGGAGTCTACAACGGGGGGTCGACCAGGTCAGCAGCTGACAGAAAAGCACAAAGGCCCCCGCGGCTGTCAGCCCATAAATCAACAACCGTCGTCGCTGCTTGAGGCGAACATTAATCAGCAGCAGACCCGACGCGGCAAAGATGAGCAACAAATGCAGCGGATTGCCCGCTTTGTCTTCATTAAAAGAAAGCCCTGGCACAAAAAATCGAGGGTTTTTGGGGCTGGTAATCAGCGGGTCACTGACATCGCCCCCCCAGACATCGTGAAAGGTTGTAATCGCTTTTTCAGTCAGGCCGGTGGTCGGGGTGATCACCCCTTCCAGGTTCAAGTTTCTAACGATGTCAGCGTGCAGGGCCAGGTTTCTGACCAGGTTAGAAATCAGATATTTGAGCCCAAAGGCTGCGCCGGTTTCATCCCCAGGTAGGCCGAGAGGGGAACCAAACAAAGCCCAATTGCGAGCGTAGTGCCCCGTGTTGATCGCCACGGCGATCGCCAGTACCCCGACAATCGGTTTCCACACCTGCCAGCGCAACCGCTGAATCCCCCACAGCAGCAACCAGATACAAAAGGGAAACGCATAGATGTAAGCGGTTCCCTTGGTCAAAATGGCTAGACCCAGGCTCACCCCTAACCCCAACAGGGGGATGGGCCTTATCCCCAATCGTGTCGTCACCAGTAGAAAGTAGACAAAGCAGACCATCCACAGCGCGACGACGTGATCGTTATTGGTGCTAGACCCCTGCAAAATGCC
>JBCBQD010000446.1:0-856 GCA_039820425.1 Cyanobacteria bacterium J06635_1 | reverse complement strand
ACCCGCCTCGATTAGCGGAGTATTTGATTCACACCGATTTGCGCACCCGTCTTTCCAAAATTTGAGGTTTTTCCTCAACAACGCTTGATCGAGATCAAGCCAGGGCTCAAACTCTACATATTCTCATTTTAAGTTAATCAATCCAGCCAGAAAACAACAACAATAAGAACGTCGAGAGCGATAGCCTGATCAATCAACAAAGCGCTAGATGTCTCGTCCTAAGGGATCTGAAATTAAATAAATCCCCCCTGTTTTGATGGTTTGGCACACTGGAGAAAAATAAGAAGATCGTCCCGCTCCTTGCTTAGACTGGCTTTAGGAATGACAATTAAATAACTTCCTGATGTCTGAAGTCCCGCAGGCCCTCAACCCAACCCTCTCCCAGGCATGGGCTACCGTGTACACGCATTTCGGTTAGGAAGCATAAACTCTGCATTACCCCCCTCAATCCCCCCTTGCTGAGGCAACTGCAAACGCTAGTTTCCAGCACTTGTGTGTACACCGTAGGGGAGTTAGAGGGGGTCAGACCTGCTTGGCAACTCACCAATGACTTGTGTGTACACGGTAGCAGTCATGGGAGAGAAGGCCAGACTCGGCATTCTTTGGGACTTGCAAATAAATAGCCTCGCGCTCTGTTGCGTGAGCTTTCCCTACGCAAACCTAGCGGGTTGGACATCTACCCAAAGCTTTGTTGATGACTCAGGCACAACATTTATCTATATCAGAGGACATCTAAATGAGTGAACCATTTGTCGAAATGTCATTGCTGCCTACAGAGAGCCTGCTGCCGGGCAGCACAGCCCCCTTATTTGCTAGCTTTTTTGAGGGGGCCGACTTTTTCCCGAGCCCGGAGGCT
>JBCBQD010000445.1:0-865 GCA_039820425.1 Cyanobacteria bacterium J06635_1 | reverse complement strand
GGGCATCCAAAAGTCCAAGCAAGTCGTTGCCTTTGAGGGACAACAACTTGCGGCGATGGACGATTGCCAACTTGCCCAAGCGGTTGCAGATGGAGACGTTTTTGCCAGGGTTGCCCCCACGCAAAAGCTGCGCCTAGTCGAAGCACTCCAGCTTAAGGGAGAGATCATCGCCATGACCGGAGATGGCGTGAATGACGCCCCGGCTCTAAAACAAGCGGATATTGGCACTGCCATGGGCAAAGGCGGCACCGAAGTGGCTCGAGAGGCGGCGGATATGCTGCTCACCGATGACAACTTTGCGTCGATAGAAGCAGCCGTGGAAGAGGGGCGCACTGTTTATCAAAACCTGCGGAAAGCGATCGCATTTCTCTTGCCAGTTAATGGTGGCGAATCCATGACCATTCTAATTAGTGCCCTGCTGGCGCGAGATCTGCCAATTCTCTCGCTACAGGTGCTCTGGCTGAATATGATCAACTCCCTCACCATGACCGTGCCCCTGGCCTTTGAACCCAAGTCAAATGGGTTGATGGATCAGCCCCCTCGTAATCCTAAAGAGCCCTTAATTACTCGAAAATTATTACAGCGAATTTTAACTGTTTCACTATTTAATTGGATTTTGATTTTTGGTATCTTCGAGTGGACAAAAGCCGCGACAGGGGATATTGCCGTTGCACGCACGATGGCCATCCAATCCCTGGTGGCGGCTCGGATTGTCTATCTGCTCAGCATTAGTCAGTTAGGCAAGAGTTTGCTCAGCTATATGGGGCGCAGGTCTTCTTCTATCACCCATGCGCCGATCCTGATTTTGGGTATTGTGGGGGCTGTTGCACTACAGATCGTGTTTAGCCAGTGGTCGGTGATGAAC
>JBCBQD010000444.1:0-867 GCA_039820425.1 Cyanobacteria bacterium J06635_1 | reverse complement strand
GGATTGGATCGACGGGAATTTTATGGCGCTGTTTCGGGATTTCCCGGAGATGGGGGAGACGCGGAGAGAGGGAGACGCGGGGACGCGGGGATGGGGGAGACGCGGAGATGGGGGAGATGGGGAAGATGGGGAAGGTAGGGAAGATAGGGAAGGTGTGTGGGCTGGCCTTGTGCCTACCCAGCGCAAGATTGAAACTCATTACCCATTACCCATTACCCATTACCCATTACCCCATCCAAAATCCAAAATCCAAAATCCAAAATCCAAAATGTACTGCGCCGGCTGCGCCTCCAAAGTCAGCAGCACCGTCCTCACCCAAACCCTCGCCCGCTTAAAAGCCGACTTCCCAGACATTCCCACCTGGCCCCACCATGACAACATCTACGCGGGGCTGGATGCGCCAGACGATGCCGCTATTATTCGGGTGCCGCCCGGTAAGCTAGCAGTGCATACGGTGGATCACTTTCGGGCGATGCTGGATGACCCGTATGTGTTTGGACAGATCTGTGTGAATCACTGCCTCAGCGATTTGTTTGCCATGGGGGCAGCGCCTCACAGTGTGCTTGCGATCGCAACCCTCCCCTACGCCGCCGACGCCAAACAAACAGAAACGCTCTACCAGCTACTATCAGGGACCTATCAGGCACTCACCCAGTCCAAAACTTTTTTAGTCGGGGGGCATACGACCGAGGGCTCAGAACTCGCCCTGGGGTTCTCGTGCAATGGCTGGGTCGATCCCGATCAGATCCTTCGCAAAGGGGGGATGCAGCCGGGGCAGGCATTGATTCTCACCCAGCCGATTGGGACCGGCACCCTGTTTGCGGCGGATATGAAAAAAGCGGCGAAGGGTCGATGGATTGAGGCGGC
>JBCBQD010000443.1:0-876 GCA_039820425.1 Cyanobacteria bacterium J06635_1 | reverse complement strand
GATTAGCCTCGTGCCACATCGATATGCTTAAACAGTTTGAAGTCCAATCTTTTTCGACGGCACCTATTTTTGTTAACGGTCAACTATGGGGCGTGTTGGCCGCTTATCAACATTCTGGCCCCCGCCATTGGCCGAAGACAGATGTGCTCTTTCTCCATCAATCAGCAACCTTTCTCGGTTTAGCCTTTCAAAGTATGCCAGATGCCTCTTTAACGGGTGTCCAACAGCAGACTCAGCTGGAGCGGGTTATACAACAGCAGACAGGCCTATTTGGTGTGTTGACTCAGCTGCAAACAGCACCTGATCTGACCACGATTGTTCGGGCAACCACAAAAGAAATCTGTGACTTGATAGAGACTGAGCGAGTCGCTATCTATCAATTTAATGACGACTGGAGCGGTGAATTTATTCACGACTATGAGTATACGACGCCTGAGTGGCAACACCCACTGAAGTTAGGTGCCGAGACCGTTTGGGCCGATACCTATATACAAGAGACCCGAGGAGGGCGCTATCGCAATAATGAAACCTACGTATTGGATGATATTTATCAGGCCGGATTATCAGCGTGTTTCATTGATGTGCTTGAACAATTTCGAGTCAAAGCCTTGGCGACTGCGCCTATCTTTGTGGGCAACAAGCTCTGGGGGGTATTAGCGGCATACCATCATTCTGAACCTCGCCATTGGCCGACGGCAGATGTGCTTTTGCTCAAACAGGCGGCAGCGGCTTTGGGCTTAGCTCTGCAACACATGCCAGACTCTGCCCACTTTACCGAAGCCGAACAGCAGACTCAGCTGGAGCGGGTTGAGCAACATCAAGCCAGCCTGTGTGAAATACTGGCTAAGCTCCAAACCACAACCGATCTGGCGAGGA
>JBCBQD010000442.1:0-882 GCA_039820425.1 Cyanobacteria bacterium J06635_1 | reverse complement strand
GGTACGAAATTGCTAAATGCGGATTGCCCAGCCCATGCAGAGCCAGATTAATTTTGTCGATAGCCAAACCCTCAAACCTAAGCCAGATGTAGATACAGGCCACATTTTAGTGTGTAGTAGAGATTTGAGTTGGGACGGCATTTATATCGAAAAGGGGGAAAATGACGCGTTTAACCCTGACGATGTCACGGTGCCTCAGCACTATTTTGCGATGGATGTGGGGCCATCCTTTGAGTGGGAGTGGAAAGATGGCAAAACCTTTAAAACCCATCGCTATGACCCTGGAGACCTGTGGGTAAATCCGGCGGGGGTGCCATTTTCCCATCGCATCAACACCTACAACCAATTTGTACTGCTCACCCTGGACCCAACCAAAATCATCGAAGCACTGCCGGCACAGCCCCTGATTGATCGTCAGGTGTTTCGACGACAGCATAAGGTCCAAGACAGGCATTTGCAAACCTTGATCCAGGCACTCCTGACAGAGGCCGAAAGCGGTGGTCCCAACGGCAGACTCTATGCCGATACGCTGTCTACGGCGCTGGCGATCCATTTCGTCAATCATTACAGTACCGAAGTTTCGCTGGATGTCCCCGTTGGCCAGACCTTTGCTCGGCAGCGGTTAGCCCAGGTGATTGACTACATAGAAGCCTATCTGAGCGAAGATCTCAGTCTGAATGACCTGGCGATTGTCTCAGGGCTGAGTAAGTTTCATTTTTCTCGACTGTTTAAGCAAGCTTTTGGCCTAACACCCCACCGATACGTGATGAAACGCCGGGTGGAACGCGCTGCTGTTTTACTCAAACAAGATTTAATCAAACCAGATTCACTTACCCTTGCCCAGATAGCCCATCAGTTTGGCTTTACCGATCAGTCACACTT
>JBCBQD010000441.1:0-882 GCA_039820425.1 Cyanobacteria bacterium J06635_1 | reverse complement strand
GATGCACCACGACATGCTTTGAAATATTCCAATGACGTGGCTGATCGCTTATGGGTGAAAACTCATCTCGAACCCGAGGAGGAAAAACTACGGGTCTCAACCTAGAGGGGGTTTAAGCTTGACGCAGTGCTAGGCAGGAGAGTCTGATCTCAGCCTATCCCATTCATGCCTCCTCCATCATCTGTATAAAGATTACCGACTCAGCTAGCCAAGAGAGTCGCTCCCTGGCCGCGCCAAATTCGATCGTTGATGCCGTTGCCGCTCTTTTCTCGCTGAGTCGGTAATCTTTATACAGATGCTGGAGGAGGCATGAATGGGATAGGCTGAGATTCAGACTCTCCTGCCTAGCACTGCGTCAAGCTTAAAACATCTTAGGGGACTGCACAAAAATAAAATCCCCGGATGAAAAGGGTAATGGGTAATGGGCTTCGGCGTGAGCTCAGCCGAACGGTAATGGGCAACGGCAGGGAGCTTATTTAGCTGCAAGCGCCTTAGCCAGGGGTATCGCCTTTATCTATTCCTGTGATCAGCTCCACGAGACCGTTGATCATGCGATCGCGTTCTAGCGGTACAATCTCGCTGCCGTGCATAATGTTTTGCACAATCAAGTAATGTACGATTGACCCGACGAATATGCGCGCGGCTACCATCGGATCGGGCAATCGGAGCTGGGGTTGGGAGGCGAGGTACAGAGACAGCTTTGCCAATAAAGGTTTTTGGATTTCGCGTACAAAGGTTTGGGCTAACTCGGGAAACCGCTCAGACTCGCCAATAATTAACCGCATTAAAGTTGCCAGCGGCTGGTTTTGAGCAAACTCGTCGAGCATCGATGTGGCTATCTGGTGTAGCAGCTTTTCGGGCGGTGCTGACATAACAGCAGTG
>JBCBQD010000440.1:0-889 GCA_039820425.1 Cyanobacteria bacterium J06635_1 | reverse complement strand
ACCAAAAAGAGAGCCCGGTTGGGTAAGACAGCCCACCGCCGGAGCCTAGCCAGGTGGACAAGTAGCCATAGTGAAGCCGTGCATGTCTCCCATATAGGATTTCGCCCAGATGATCCGGCTAAAATTGGCTACTTGTCCACCTGGCTAGGCTCCGGCGGTGGGCTGTCTTACCCAACCGGGCTCTCTTTTTGGTTGGTCGATGAAGCCACCGATCAGTCTGTGTACCAGGGGAAGACCGAGCTATCGGTGGCCCAGTCTACGCCAGAGGATATTCGCGATCGCAACTACAATGGCACTGATGTTTACCGCATGGACTTCAGCGATTTTGATGAGGCTGGTGACTACCGCCTCTGTGTTGAACAAATTGGGTGTTCATTTGCCTTTGAGATTGGCAACGATGTCTGGGCCGATGCCTTTTATGTGTCGGCCCGAGGTTTTTACCACCAGCGCAGCGGCATTGCTCTGTCTGAGCCGCACACAGACTACTACCAGCCCCGCTCATTCCACCCCGACGACGGCATTGAAGTTCTCCAGGCAGAGGTGTCTCTGATGGAAACTAATATGGGTCTTGGCGATCGCAACGCCTTTGATGCCCTGGCCGAAACCCGTACCGATGAAATTGTTCCCAACGCCTGGGGGGGCTACTTTGATGCTGGCGACTGGGATAGACGCATTCAGCACCTGGATGCCGCTCGACGGCTGCTAGAGCTGGTTGACTTTTTCCCCGAGTACTTTCAAACCGTTGATCTAAATCTGCCAGAGTCTAACAATGCTCTGCCCGACGTGCTTGACGAAGCGCTTTGGGGCCTGGACTTTTTTAGACGGCTGCAAACCGAAGACGGTGGCATTCGCGGTGGCATCGAATCTGCCAGGCACCCCAAGCGGGGAG
>JBCBQD010000439.1:0-906 GCA_039820425.1 Cyanobacteria bacterium J06635_1 | reverse complement strand
AGCGACGTTCCCAATCAATCACGCTTTTCTTCGAGACACTAAAGGTTCGAGCCGTTGCGTTCAGGCTCATCCCTTCACTTCTCGCTTTGAGAATCTTGATAATCCGACTCAAGGGGGTGGTCAACCCAGCAATGGGAGTCGCAAACGTCTCACTATAGTAAATATCGCAACCACGGCAGTGGTAAACCGTTCGTGTGCCATGGGTTTGGGTTGTGTAACGGGTGTGGGGATGAACGTCGTGACTCGCGCATCCAGGACACGGATGGGAAAATAGATCCATAACACCACAGATTTAGAGGGCCTTCACTGACAGCTATTATCCCTCAAAACTATACACAATAATCTCTTTGGCTATCCCACTGGACGGAACCAGTGCCCTTTTCCAGCTAAGTTCCCCAATGAGCAGTTTCTCTAAGCGTAATCGACGCATAAACATGACTAGCAAGCTTCCTGGTTGACTGACAAAACTTTCGCGGCGGGCGGTTAAAACCGCGCCTGAGGATTACAAAACCTGCCTGCGCAGGTTTATAGAACCTAGAATATATCTAGGTTACAGAGAGTCCGCGTAGGCGGACTTTGTAATGATTTCCCAAGCTTGATTAGGTCATATCCAGACTTTTTCAGAAATTGCTGACAACCCAGGCTCTAACATTTGTAAAGCCTAATTTTGCTAGCTTGTAGATCACGATAGCCTTAAAGACGATCTTTCAGGGGCGTGATTCTCCATAGGAGAGGCTGCGCGATCGCACATGGAAACCGCAGAGCGAGTCCGTTGGCTACGGGCCAATACGATTTTTGGAGGGCTGCCCGAGGCGTTGGTAAGCGCGATCGCAGCCTGCCTCACAGACGAGCCCCTGCAAACTAACCAGCGGCTGATCCTCGAAGATGCCGAACCTGACGCGCTCT
>JBCBQD010000438.1:0-931 GCA_039820425.1 Cyanobacteria bacterium J06635_1 | reverse complement strand
AACGTGGGCATTGGTGCCGCTAAAGCCAAAGGAGCTGACCCCCGCTGCCCTGGGTTTACCGTTTCTCTCCCAGACAGTCTTCTCAGCGGTCACCTTGATCGGCAGGTTGCCCCAGCCAATGTGGGGATTAGGCTCCCTAAAATGCAGATGCTCCGGAATTATATTGTGCTGCATCGACAGCACCACCTTGATGATACCGGCAATCCCCGCTGCCCCCTCCAGGTGACCAATGTTGGTTTTGACAGAGCCTAGCAGCAGGGGCTTCTCAGATGAATGATCTCGACCAAAGACCGACCCCAGCGCTTCTACCTCAATCGGGTCACCCAGGGAAGTTCCCGTCCCGTGGGCTTCGATGTAGTCAATGTCGGCTGGCTTACTCTGACCATTCGCCAGGGCCTGACGCAAAACTCGCTCTTGAGACGGCCCGTTAGGCACCGTCAGCCCACCACTGGGGCCGTCCTGGTTGATGGCAGAGCCTTTGATCACCGCCAGAATGTTGTCTCCGACAGCGACAGCATCCGAGAGCCGCTTTAATACAATTACGCCGCAGCCTTCGCCGCGCACATAACCGTCGGCGGCGGCATCAAACGTCTTGCAGCGCCCGTCCGGTGACATCATCCGAGCCTTTGAAAAGGTGATGCTGGTCTGGGGGGACAGCAACAGATTTACACCGCCCGCCAACGCCACTTCGCACTCCTGGCTACGCAGGCTTTGCACCGCCAGATGCACCGCCACCAGCGACGAAGAACAGGCCGTATCGACGGCAATGCTCGGCCCCGTAAACCCTAGCGCGTAGGACAATCGCCCCGCCGCGACGCTGTGGGTATTCCCGGTGGCAAAGTAGGCGTCAATATTGTGATTGTCTTCGCTGCCCAGCACGACCTTGGCATAGTCGTTGGTGCAAATGCCAACAAAGACCCCCGTCGGGCTA
>JBCBQD010000437.1:0-941 GCA_039820425.1 Cyanobacteria bacterium J06635_1 | reverse complement strand
CAGCGATGTGGTCCATAGTGTGGTCTTTAGCCCAGACGGCCAGACTCTTGCCACCGCCAGTTCGGACAATACGGTGAGGCTGTGGAGAAAAAACGGAGAGGAACTGCAAATTCTCCTTAAGGGACGTAACATGCCAGTCTTGAGTGTGACCTTTAGCCCAGACGGTCAGACCCTTGCAACCGCTAGTGCGGACAGTACGGTGAAGCTGTGGAGCAAAACCGGACAGGAATTGCAAATCCTTAAGGGACATAACAGTCCGGTCTCGAGTGTGACCTTTAGCCCAGACGGTCAGACCCTTGCAACCGCTAGTGCGGACAATACGGTGAAGCTGTGGAGCAAAACCGGACAGGAATTGCAAATCCTCAACGAGCACAGCGATGTGATCTATAGCGTGGTCTTTAGCCCGGGCGGCCAGACTCTGGCCACCGCTAGTGCAGACAATACGGTGAAGCTGTGGAGTATGACCGGAGAGGAAATGCAAACTCTCAAGGGGCACAGCGATGCGGTCTATAGTGTGGCTTTTAGCCCAGATGGTCAAACCCTGGCAAGTGCCAGTGCAGACAATACGGTGAAGCTATGGAGCAGAACTAGCGAGGAATTGCAAACCCTCAAGGGACACAGCGATCCAGTCTATAGTGCGACTTTTAGCCCAGATGGCCAGACCCTAGCCACTGCCAGTTTTGACAAGACAGTGAAGCTGTGGAGCAAAACTGGAAAGGAACTGCAAACTCTTAACGGACATAGCTATCCGATCCTGAATGTGATCTTTAGCCCAGACGGCCAGACCCTAGCCACTGCCAGTTTTGACAAGACAGTGAAGCTGTGGAGCAAAACTGGAGAGGAGCTGCAAACTCTCATCGGGCACAGCGATGTGGTCCATAGTGTGGTCTTTAGCCCAGACGGCCAGACTCTTGCCACCGCCAGTTCGGACAATACGGTGA
>JBCBQD010000436.1:0-966 GCA_039820425.1 Cyanobacteria bacterium J06635_1 | reverse complement strand
CAATAAAGGGCAACAAGAAGCGTAGAAAAAAAAGGGAGAAAAGGTCTACGGCGGAAACTCAAAGGGCTTCGTGGCCTGGGCAAGCTAGCGACGGAAAAACCGCCGGTCTTAGGGATAATTCAGCGGGGCGGCGATGTGGTCATTCGACTGCTGGAGAATGTGCAACAGCAAACCATCGAACCAATTATCAAAGCCATCATTGCACCCGGAACCCTGGTTAACACTGATGAGTACGTTATTTATGAACCACTAGAAGCTTGGGGCTATGAACACAAAACCGTTTGCCACAGTGCAGGTGAGTACGCCCGGGATGAAGATGGTGACGGTTTCTGCGAGGTGCATGTCAACACAATGGAAGGCTTTTGGTCACTGCTGCGCTCTTGGTTACGACCCCATCGAGGGATTTCCCAAGAGCATCTACCGCTTTATCTCGGCTTCTTTGAGTTTGTACATAATGTACGAAGCCGGGCCAAAGCCTTGCTTGGTAATCTGTTAGAAACCGTACTGGCTTAGCTCCTCAAAACCCAGATTGAGCCAAAAAATTAAGCCCCAATTAGATCTTTAAACCAATCATCATCCAGTAGCGAATCAAACGCACCTTCAGTCTTCGCTTCTTCCCGATACCCCGGCTCCAACCGAATCGCCTGCTGCAAACTCTCTAACGCCACATCACTCTCTCGCTGCAACGCATAACAAGTAGCCCGATTGTAATACGCCTTGGCATAATCTGGGTCAGCCTCAATCGCTTTATCAAAGCTGCGAATCGCCTCATTATCACGACCCAATTTCATCAATACATAGCCCCGATTATCCCAGCCTTTCGGCGCACTGGGGTTAAATCGGGTAGCTTTATCAAAAGAAGCCAAAGCATCTTCAAACCGTTCCAATTCAATCAGCGCTAGGCCGCGATTCAACCAGGCCACCGCATCATTAGCTTGAAACTCAACCGCTTTGTCAAATGACTCA
>JBCBQD010000435.1:0-978 GCA_039820425.1 Cyanobacteria bacterium J06635_1 | reverse complement strand
GGGATGCAAACCATACTTGAAATAGGCGGAACGAAACATCCGAGCGGGTACCACGATCGCGATGTACTGGTCTGAGGCAGTGGCATTCATGAAGATGCAGGTGGCGACAGTCGCCCCCACCAAGGTGCCTGCCCCTCGAGCGCCTGCCAGAATCGTATTGGCCAGTTTTTGCAACATGCCACAGGCCTCTAACATGCCCCCAAACAACATGGCGGTGACAATCAGCCAAATCGTATTGAGCATGCTGCTCATGCCGCCTCGCGAAAAGAGACCATCAATCACCTCATTGCCAGTCTCGATGCTAAAGCCATCGGCGGCGACCCCGATCAGCAGCCCGTACGCCCCGCCCAAGGTAAAGTTGCCGTCCATCATCGTCGCCAGGAGCTGGCCCTGAAAAATCACAGCGGCCACACAGCCTAATAGAACCCCAAAAACGAGGGCTGGCAGGGCCGGCACTCGTAGGGCAACCATCGTGACCACGAGCAGCGGCACCACTAGCAACAGCAAATTTAGGTTAAAGTTGGCCTGAATGACGCCTTGCACTTCTGCGATCGCATCCCCACTCAAACTATCGCCTTGGTAGAAAAACCCCAGTATCAAAAAACCAATCAAGGAGAGCCCAATGGCGGGACCTGAGGAGTAAACCATGTGACGAATGTGGGTGAACAGGTCTGTCCCCGCCATGGCAGGAGCCAGATTGGTGGTATCCGATAAGGGAGACATCTTATCACCAAAATAAGCCCCCGAAATCACCGCTCCTGCCACCATCCCAACCGGGACATTAAAAGTCTGGCCGATGGCAATCAGGGCAATCCCAATGGTGCCACTCGTCGACCAGCTACTGCCCGTACACAGCGCTACAATACAGCTGACAATGCACGAGACAAACAGAAAGACTTTTGGGTTAATAATTTCTAAGCCGTAGTAAATCATCAGGGGCACAATCCCACTGGCAATCCAGATTGAAATCAGTGAGCC
>JBCBQD010000434.1:0-1010 GCA_039820425.1 Cyanobacteria bacterium J06635_1 | reverse complement strand
TGGTTAAGTACCCAGCTGCTGACCTTTGGGGTGGCGCTGATTTTGTGTGTGCCGGTGACGCTGCTGCTGGGGCGAAGTCTGAGGGGGAGTGCTCAAAATGCGAGTGTGATCGTGTTTTTACCGGTAGGGGTGGGGGTTGCGATCGCGCTCACCCTTGCCTGGGTCGGCTATCTGTTTTATCGCGGCAAACAACTCACCACGCTAAATCACCTGCTCGATGAGATCGATCGCTATAACGAAATCTTAAAAGCCGTCGAGATTTTAGACGAGTTGCAGACAGTCAACCCTAAGAGCCTTAACCTGGATAATCGAGAAACCGTATTAGAAGCCCTGCACCTGACCCGCGAAAACTTAATCGGTGGGCTGATGACAGAGCGCGTCATGCGCAAGCATCAGCGATTTATCGCCCGTCGATACGACCTATTTGCCAATATTGAGAACAACTTAGCAGCCTTGCAGGCATTTCAAATTGATGCCGAGGCGGGCGAATACGGTCGCTTGCTTAACGAAGCCCTCCAAATTGGCACCAGCGTCCATGAAGAGTTGAGATTGTTAAATCAGGAGAAAGGGGATGGGTAGTGGGTAATGGGTAGTGGGTAGTGGGTAGTGGGTGGTAGCTAGAACATCCCAACTCAGCCAAATCCTTTAATAACTCTCCGTTAATCAGGATATTTTGATACAAATATTTACAAAACAGTCCAATCACCTAGATAAATCAGACAGGTTTGCTAGATTGAAGAATAAACCTTAGCCACATCTAGCTCTGTAGGTTGCCCTTTGGGACAAACTCAAGTTTTCAGACTAGATGGGGTGTGTACCCATTTTGTAAACCCTACTGGAGTACCTGTTTTAAGGGCTCCCTGGCGCTTTCCTTATGAAGAAAACCTTTGTCCTCGATACCAACGTTCTGCTGCACGACCCATCTGCAATCAAACGGTTTGAGGATAACGAGGTAGTCTTACCGATCACCATCATTGAAGAACTTGATCGCTTCAAAAAGCGCCCCGATG
>JBCBQD010000433.1:0-1010 GCA_039820425.1 Cyanobacteria bacterium J06635_1 | reverse complement strand
GCTCCAGCCGCATCAAAAGCAACTTCGGCAAAAATGCCGCTGGGGAACAAGGCTTCTTGGGTAACGGGGTCAGCAGAGCTGCCAATCGCTGTAATCACCTCTGTTGCTTCGAGCTGTACAGTCCCCCCGTCTGTTGCGTCCAGGGTATTCGATAAAACGGCTGACCCTTCTGTAAAGTTAATCTGACGCCCCAAAAGCTGGAGGTCACCCCCACCATCACCGCTGACATCTGCTGAAGCCGCTGCAGTAAAATTGATATCCCCTAAAGAGACATCGACTGGATAAACAAACTGCCAGCCGGGGTCCGTCGAGATTAAACTCACCGTTCCCTGATTGGTGAGCGCCCCGAGCGAGATTCGCCCCTGCGGCGCAGTCAGATTGCCCCCGGTTAAATTGACATCACCGCCAATCAGTGCAAGGGTTTGCCCGGTATCGACTTCAAGCCCTGGTGGCCTAAAGTCTCGAATGATCTCAAAGGTGACCGGATCGATAAATAAGTCATTGCCCAGTCCAGCAACGCTAATATCGGCTGGGTTACTGCCGTACTGCAATCCTGTCGGTATGCTAAGGGTCAGCAGAGATAGGTTGTTAGGCACGGCAGGGTTAACTGCGCTAAAGGCTAACTCAGAAAACAAGACGCTATCTGCGGTGCCGCCAATAAAGGAACCTCCAACATTTAGAGCTGCCTCGGGACCAAAAATAACCCCACTGGGGTTAATTAAAAAGAAATCTGCAGTCCCTCCAGCGCTCAACTCACCATATATATCTGACGGGGCTCCGCCAGTGACACGAGTGATAATGGTGCGAATATCGTTAGTTTGAGCCCCCAAATCGAAGAAAACGCGATCTGTTTCCCCGATTGATAACCGGCGAAAGCTATGAAACAGATTGCCACTGAGGTCAGCGGTGCCTCCCGTGACCGTGATATCGCCAGCTCCGTTAACCTCTGATACGGTCGGTAAGGTCGTATCTGGTTGAATGTCAGTGACCACCTGGGCGCTAACCTCGGC
>JBCBQD010000432.1:0-1012 GCA_039820425.1 Cyanobacteria bacterium J06635_1 | reverse complement strand
AGTGAACCCGATTGAATTTGACAACCAAGTGCTCAGATTTCTCAAAAGAGAATCACTGGATGAAATTCATGTTTGATTGGCGTTTGTCAATTCTCTTTATGGCTCAACACATTAGACAAGAAAGCACCGCGAATTCTCTCATTAAGCTATTTTATGGGTGTGTAGGCGCTTTGATAACGATTTCTCCTTTCTTGACCGATGCCGTTTTCGCACCGGCCATTCCACAGGTGACTCAGCTAGATCAATCCACTCAGTTCATTGCTCAACATTTTCAAGACCTGGCGGTCGAGGGCTCAATCTTAATTTATGATTTGAATCGCGATCGCACCTACCAGCACAACTCTGACCGCAATGCCACACCGTTTTTACCCGCCTCTACCTTCAAAATCCTCAACTCATTGATTGCCCTAGAGACCGGCGTCATCGCCAACGACCTGGCCATTTTGACCTGGGATGGTGTTGAGCGGAGTATCCCCACCTGGAACCGCGACCTGAATATGCGCACCGCCTTCCGGGTATCAGCGGTCTGGTTTTACCAGGTGCTCGCCCGTCGGATTGGCCATGGGCGCATGCAGCAGTGGGTCACAGAGGCTGGCTATGGCAACCAAGTCATTGGCAGCGCTGAAGACATTGACACGTTTTGGCTAACAGGCGATCTGCGCATCACCCCCGAGGAGCAGATTCGGTTTTTGCAGCGCCTGTATCGTGACGAGCTGCCCTTTTCAGAAGAGACCCTTGCCACGGTTAAAGACATCATGATTGTAGAACAAACCCCCGACTATACCCTTCGCGCCAAGACCGGCTGGGCATACCAACCGCAGATCGGCTGGTACGTCGGCTATTTAGAACAAAATGACAATGTGTACTTTTTTGCCACCAATATCGATATTCGCGATCAGGCTGACCTAGCCGATAGGCTAGAGGTGACCCGCCGGAGCTTAAAAAGTCTACAGCTTTTATAGGCTTGGTTATTTTCCAACCCAAAAGTTATCTTATGATTCGACGTTACGCC
>JBCBQD010000431.1:687-1081 GCA_039820425.1 Cyanobacteria bacterium J06635_1 | reverse complement strand
TGATGCCGCCGTCACGACAGTGATAGCCAGCTATCTCACACAGGACAGGCGGCATCAAAGCAGGCATTCTTATCGTGTATCTACACCGCAGAGAACACCCGGTCGTGCCTCAATAAAACGTGGGATAGGTGGCGATATCGTGCCAAACCCAAGGTCTACTGGCCAATCCAGCTCGCTGAGCCGCACTATCCTTGGTTCGACTATGTTGCCAAATCCAGTTGAAATAACTGACGACTAAACGAGCTGTTATTTCTGTCTGTTCCCAAAGCTTGCCAAACTTGTTTTGTCGTCTATGCCAACGCCCCGTTTGCTGTCGCACAACGCCGTTCGTGCGTTCTAATCGTTGTGTATTTTCTTTGCCAATAATGTGAACAATCTCAGGGGGCAGTACTCT
>JBCBQD010000431.1:0-677 GCA_039820425.1 Cyanobacteria bacterium J06635_1 | reverse complement strand
CATCTGTGTACCAGTCCTTACAGTCTGTTTTGCCTTCGGTATTTGCAATCAGCTCAGACAGGAATTGGTCGGTATGTTTCCCAACCCGCAAACTCAAAATTAAGCCACTTTCATGAGCTAGGCTAATGCCTAACCAACAATCGCCCACTGCTAGTTCGTTTATCTCACATCGCTTCTGCTTTTTTTCACAAATGACCACATCTCATCGGCAATGACTTGGTCACAGTCCACATCTGCGACTTCCTCGTTGTGAACCAATTGCGCTTTGTAGCTAGCTGCTCGGACAATATCTACCACAGTGCCGTAAGCCCGCTTCCCAATTCGGCTGATGCCTCTTAAGCTGCTTCCTTCAGCATGAGCTTGCAAGATCCTCTCTACCTGCTCTGGTGTGACTTGACGGCGATAGTACAGCGTATCGATTGTTTCGGTAAACGTACGATCGCAGTTTGTGCAGCGAAATCGCTGGCTGCCTTTGCTGGTCTTGCCATGCTTATGGGATTTTGGGTGGTCACAGAAAGGGCAATCCATGGCTTGTCCTAGCTCTTAGAGGTTTAGACAAGGATGCCCACACTTCTCTGGCGCACAACCCACAATCGTAGGCATTAACGCTGTAAAGGCGGCATTCGGATCAGCATCATTCTGCAGAACAGCGGCAACTGGATCGGGCAAGTTAGAAA
>JBCBQD010000430.1:0-1098 GCA_039820425.1 Cyanobacteria bacterium J06635_1 | reverse complement strand
TTTGGCCTTGCTCTGTCTGTGATGAATTTTTTGTTTTATCAGGCCATTGCCAGGGTGCCGGTGGGGATTGCCGTTGCGCTGGAGTTTACCGGACCGCTGGGGATCTCGGTGTTCAAGTCGCGGCGATGGCTAGAGGCCGTGTGGGTTGCGATCGCAGCCGTTGGCGTTTTCCTGCTCGCCCCCATTGGCGGGTTTGAGCTAGATTGGCTGGGCATTGCTTTCTCCCTGGCTGCGGGGGCGGGCTGGGCCGCTTATATCCTAATGTCGGCGCGGGTGGGTCGCCTGCTGCCAGGGGTTGAGGGGCTTACCTGGGCGATGCTGTTTGGGGCCATTTTGCTGGTGCCGGTGGGGTTAGCCCCAGCCCTGGTGGTCTTTCAGCAGCCACAGCTGTTATTGATGGTTTTGGGGGTGGCCTTGCTGTCGTCAGCCCTGCCCTATGCCCTGGAGCTGACGGCGTTGCGATATGTGCCAGTCCAGGTATTTGGAGTGTTGTTAAGTTTGGAGCCCATGGTGGCTGCGATCGCAGGTTGGCTCATTCTAGGCGAAACCCTGACGCTTCGGGCCATGGTAGCGATTGCGCTAATTTCAATCGCCGCAGCAGGGGCCTCACGGTATCGAAACGCGTGAGCGAATTTAGAAACCCGGTTTCTGGCTTAAACCTGAAAGGAACGGGTTTAACCTGTGAAAGAAACCGGGTTTCTAGCAACTGACCTATCGTGCCACTGTCTGATTGAGCAGCTCAGCGATTGCCGCATGCTCAATCGGCGGCTCAGTGGTCACCACCTGGCGAGTATCGGTAATCAGCCAGTCGAGGGCAGCCGCTTTCATGTCAATCGACGCACCGGTTTTATCCACGCAGTAGCGACCAAACACAAGCTTATCGATCAGGCTACCGCCCGAGCCAATCCGTGAATATTCAAAGATGACGCTCTTGTCGACAATGGCGTTGCTGCAAATGTGGCAGTTAGGCCCGATCATACTGGGGCCAACGATGGTGGCTCCATCTTCGATGTGGGTCTGCGCCCCGATGTAAACCGGGCCGGTGATATTGACCTTGTCCCAGTTGACTTTGACATTGAGCCCGGTATAAACCCCGGG
>JBCBQD010000429.1:0-1101 GCA_039820425.1 Cyanobacteria bacterium J06635_1 | reverse complement strand
CCTCAGCCATTGGTCAACATCTCTACAACGATCTAGAAACAGTCGGTCCTGAGCCTGACATCAGGGTGCCGAGTCCTCCGAGACTGGCCATCGTCTTCCTCAGCTGGGCCACGGTCGGGTGGGCTGGGAGCACGACTTTTTCTAGATCGTTGTAGAGATGTTGACCAATGGCTGAGGTATTTTGGGCAGGGATCGCACTCACCATCGGCCCAGAATGTACCCGCTGCTGTCGCTCAGATAGCGTGGCTGCATCGGTGACCTGGATATAGGTGTCGCCGAACTGCTGGCGATAGGTTTTATAGGCCCAGGGGGTGGATACCGTCAGGCTTTCATACTTGGCGAGCACTGCATAAAGCCGGTTTTCGTTGGCGATGGGGTCGAGTCGCTCACCCCGCCCGGTTGCGATCGCGCTGCCCCCCAAAATGCAAAAGGGCACATCTGACCCCAGTTTGGCCCCTAGCTGCATCAACTCGATTTGGGTGAGCCCCAAATTCCACAACAAATCTAGCCCGACCAGGGTGGCCGCTGCATTGGTAGACCCCCCCGCCAGCCCGGCCCCGACTGGAATCTGCTTCTCAATGGTGATCTCGACACCGCCCTGGTGGTTGATTTTTTCAGGAAAGGTTTCAGCGAGCAGCGCCGCCGCTCGAAAGGCCAGATTTGTCTCATCCGTCGGTACCTGGGGATGGTCGCAGTGGATCTGAATGGTCGGCATTCTCAACCCTCGCAGGGTGACCCGGTCGGCTAAATTGACGCTTTGCATCACCATCACTAGCTCATGAAAGCCATCGGGGCGATTGCCAATGATTTCAAGGTAGAGGTTGATTTTGGCCGCAGCGAGGAGGGAGTAGGTTTTCATTTAGGAGGTGGGAGGTGGGGAAGGGGAGAGGGGGAGAAGGCGAAGGGGGGTGGGGGAGATAGGGAAGTTAGAACAGAGCCAAAATCTATCCTCCCCCATCCTCCTTACCTTCTCTATCTTTTCTAGGATTCGTTTTAGGATTCGGTTAATGTATCGGCTAGTCGATTACTCAGTGTCACCCAACTCGGCACGCTCAAATCCTCGGCCCGAGCCTGGGGATTAAGGGCCATGTCTTCGAGCAG
>JBCBQD010000428.1:0-1119 GCA_039820425.1 Cyanobacteria bacterium J06635_1 | reverse complement strand
TTGACGGACATTATTTTTACGTTCTCCAATCCTGTTCAAACTTCTGGGATGAGAGACGCGGAGAGAGGGAGACACGGTGACGCGGGGATATGTATTTTCTCCGTGTCTCCCCATCCCCGCGTCACCGCGTCGTTACTCCGGCCAGCTCGCCTCAATATCAGCCAGCACCCCATCCACGTCCGAGCCAGCGACATAATCCACGACGCCAGACCAGAAGGTCCCCGTACCAACCGCACCGGGCATCGTGTCGGAGCCATCAAAGCGAATGGTCTCGGCCTGGGTCAGGAACTCGGCTTGTTTTCTGCTCACGGGGTCAGGGTACACGTCCAGGCTGACTTCTTGATGGGGAGATAGGAACCCACCGGCCTCTGCCCAGATTTCATGGGGGGTGGGGGTGGCCAGGTATTCCATCAGCGCTCGCGACTCGGGGGTGTCGTTGAACATGGCAAAAACGTCGCCTGCAACGAGCACTGGCACACCGAAGTCTTCGTTAATGCCGGGAAGTAAGAAAACGTCGATATCTTCTCCAAGGACGATTCCCTCAGGGAAGAAGGTGGAGATAAAGTTGGCCTGACGATGCAAATAACAATCGGGCGGTTCGTTAAACAAGCCCTGGGGCGAGTCGCCAAAGGGGGTGCTGATCGAGCCAACCGAGCCACCGACCACATAGTCAGGGTTTAGAATCACCTCGCCAAATTTTACAAACGCCGCTTTGACTTGCTCATCATTAAAGGGAATGCCGTGGGTGACCCACTGATCGTAAACTTCTGGGCCAGCGGTGCGCAGCATGATGTCTTCGACCCAGTCGGTACCGGGCCAGCCAGTGGCGTCGCCGCTCTCTAACCCCAAACACCAGGGGGTAGCGCCGTCAGCCACAATGCGATCGCTTAGGGCCATCAGCTCATCCCAGGTTTCAGGAATGTCATACCCACGCTCCTCGAAGGCACTGGGGCTATACCAAACCAGGCTCTTGACCGAGGCCCGATACCAGATACCGTAAAGGCTATTGTCGATGGTGCCCAAGGATAGCCAGGTGTCAGGATAGGCGGCTTCTAACGTGGCTTGATCCATAAACTCCGTGACCGGGATTAGCTGATCTGCCGCCGCAAAGTCATTCAT
>JBCBQD010000427.1:0-1132 GCA_039820425.1 Cyanobacteria bacterium J06635_1 | reverse complement strand
CTATCAGTTTTCGTCTGGAGACGGAGGATGTATTTTTTAACATTGCGAAGTGAAGTTTGTAAGCACTGTGAGATTTGTTTATCGTCTAATCCTGCTACGGCGAGCCTAAGTATTTCTCTTTCCCTTGGAGTTAGGCTAGGGTGGAAAGGATAGTCTTCATAGCCCACAGCTATAGGTCGTTTGGGAGGAGGCGGAGGAGGAAGTTGGACTTCTTTCAGTAAATGAGGTTCTTGTTTCATGAAGTCCACGCGCCTATAGAGAGAGGAAGTCTAACCATTGTTTATTATGCTTTCTCTACGTCAACGAGGGCAGGATTATCCGGGCTGGCATCGCCTTTTATCAGGAGATGCCGTTGAATGCGGGTATAGCCAATACGATAGAGCACCATGCCGGTGTCTTTATCAACAAAACTCCACTGACTCCCCGGGTAAGCTGGGTGATTGGCCCAGTACCGCTGGTCGCGCCAGGCGAAAGACTTAGTCGGATGGGTTTTGCTAATCCAGCGTCTGAGTTTCCAGAAGATGTCATATTCCAACTTGTGGAAAACCTCTGAGCTGACAGCCCCTCGGTAGTAATTGGCCCATCCTCGAAGAATGGGATTGAGCACCTTGATTAGGCATCTTGCATTACTCCCGTGAAGTCGCTTGAAGGTCTGTCGCAGTTTCTCTCGAAACGCACAGACATTCTTCTTCGCAGGCTTGATCAGCAGTTTCCATCCGGTACGAGTGTTGCGGCTCGGATAGTTCGGATAGTGACGAACGTTAAAGCCCAAGAAGTCGAATCCTTGGATACGTAAACAAACGATAGAACACCATCAAAAACTACCCATGCAGAGCGTTAATGCAAGAAATGTCGGGTGCCTGTTAAGGCCATAATCACGCCTAGCTCATTGGCCGCTTTAATCGAATCTTCGTCGCGGATGCTGCCACCGGGTTGCACGATCGCTTTGATGCCCGCCGCTGCGGCTGTTTTGACAGAGTCATCAAAGGGAAAGAAGCCATCGCTGGCGAGGATGCCGCCCTGGGTTTGTTCTCCGGCTTGCTCTAGGGCGATTTTGACGGCTCCGACCCGGTTCATTTGACCGGCTCCGACCCCGAGGGTGGTGCGATCGCGAGTCACCACAATCGCATTT
>JBCBQD010000426.1:0-1141 GCA_039820425.1 Cyanobacteria bacterium J06635_1 | reverse complement strand
GGTTGTCTTTAATTGCGCCTTGAGTTTCTCATCTTGAGTGGCTTTAGACAAAAAGCTCAACACATTTTTTTTAGACAACCTCAACCCCAGATGAGCTGGTGGGGGTCGGCAACCAGGCCGGGTATAAATTCTCCTCTGAGCATGTGGATGAAGTGCTCACAGAGCTGAAGCAGAAACGTGGATTCTTTGGGGCACTGGCGGAAGCCGTGGTTGAGCTGTTTAGCCCTGAGCACGATGACTATCCAGCAACAGGGGTACAGCCGTTTAGCGGTGACCCCAACCCCAATCCATAAGAATGATCTACTTATCCTGAAAGCCCTCACCCTAAATCCCTCTCCCAGATTGGGAGAGGGATTTAGGGTGAGGGCTTCTGTGGAAAAAGACCCCTTCTAAACCCAATTATCTTGGGAACAGATGGTGTCTGGGGCGAATCCCTGGATTAAAGATAGCAGCAACGTCTTCATCAGAGAGCTGACTGAGTTGAGCCTCTAAATTTTCGACAGTAAACGCGTAGCCCCTAGGTGCCGCCAGTTTAATAAAAGCCTCTGGATCACTCAGGGCTTTGCGTCTCTCTTCTCTGGCATGGGCCTGCTGGATCTCGTTATACAGTCGAGCGGCATTTTTCTGTGGCATGAGGACTTCTCCCTTTCAAAGGACAAACGCTTAGCAACAGCTACTTGCTTTTGTCGTCTTCAGCCAAGTTATAGATAAGCACAGTAGACGTTACATAATGCCTACTATGGTAGCCAAGTTCACGCTCGATAGTCCTCATTCAAAACAATTCGTATAAAGCTTGTCGATTGGACACCATCGAAGTAACTTGTCCGCTCAAGCAAAAGCGCCGCCCACAAATGGGCGGCGCTTTTGCTTATCAATACATTCCTAACTGAGTTTCAGCCTAGGCAGCAATCTCAGGAGCCACCAGCGCAACCGGAGCAGCCTCACCTGCAGCCAGGTCAAGGGGGAAGTTGTGAGCATTACGCTCGTGCATCACTTCCATACCCAGGTTGGCACGGTTGAGGATGTCTGCCCAGGTGCCAATCACACGACCCTGCGAGTCGATAATCGACTGGTTGAAGTTGAAACCATTCAGGTTGAACGCCATCGTGCTGATGCCCAGCGCGGTGAACCAAATCCCAAC
>JBCBQD010000425.1:0-1143 GCA_039820425.1 Cyanobacteria bacterium J06635_1 | reverse complement strand
CTGGGGTGGCTCATCAGGCTTCGTTTTTGCGATCGCAGCTGCCCCAGCGCAGTTGACCAGCAGGTGGATCGGTCCGTGGCGCTGCCAGGCGTGGGCAACCGCCACATTTACCGCGATCGTATCGGTTAAATCGAGCGGAAAACAAACCGCCTCTGCCCCGAGGGTATGGATCTCATCGGCAACCGCATTGAGTTTGTCTGCATTGCGGGCGATCAGCAATAACTTTTGAGCGCCGTGTTTGGCCAGTTCGATTGCGATCGCACGTCCAATGCCCCGTGAGGCTCCGGTAACCAGAGCCGTCTTTCCTTGAAATGTCATGGTAGAAACCTCCTAATCAGAAAGTCATCGAGACTTTCTATTTTTTGCGAGCGTCCGCGATAAACATTTGGTCAAATCCAGACCCATCGGTTGCCCGCAGGTAAAAAACTACGTTTTCGAACTGGATTTGGCTGATCGACAGAAACGAGAGAAATGAGACTCTAATGAGCCGGACCCTTCGCAATAACGCGTAAGGAAAGCAGTGATGATGGATGTGCGCGAGAAGCACAATCACTCCCCGAAATTAACATTGCTTTTCAAAAGCTGCAACGTTTGTTTACACAAGCCTTGAGTGAGTAAAATCACTGAACTTGTTTCTCAGAAAAGTTGTGGAAAACGTTGCTGTATGGTGGGAGGGATCGCACGGTGTTAAGACTTTTAAGCTTTATGAGAGAGTTTGAAAAAACAGTTGAGATTTGGGCACAACGGCTACAATTTTGAAGAATATGGTATCGATAACAACATCTTTTAGTATTGATGAGAATCTCTTGTCAGTAGGCTAGCCATCTAAATCGCGAAAAGCGGCGAAGAGAGTCGATCTCTTCGCCGCTTACCCAAAACCGTCTGATTAAAAAAACAAATCAGCCGTTAGACACCCGTACCGGCTGGAACCCTGTCTTCTCGTTGAGGGTGGAGGGAGTCGCCCCGTTGCAAGACTGCATAAAGACGATTGAGGGCTTGCATATAGGCCTGGGCAGACGCCACCACAATGTCGGTATTGGCGGCATGGCCCGAGTAGATTTGCTCATCGTGGCGCAGGCGAATGGTCACCTCCCCCATCGCATCAATCCCCGCCGTCACCGACTGCACCGAAAACTCAATCAG
>JBCBQD010000424.1:0-1159 GCA_039820425.1 Cyanobacteria bacterium J06635_1 | reverse complement strand
GGCGAAGTCGATCGCCATTTTTTGCGCCATCGCATTATTTTGCACAATGCTTACACCCATTGGTTTAGCCAGGGTTTGGCTACGGATACAGAGCTGCGCCATTTCATCCGACAGTTTTCAGTCTTTTCTAACCAGTTTTTAGTGGCCGCGTTGCAAAAGGTGATCAATGCCCCGAGTCTGGCGCAGTCACGGGCCAGTCGCGAGATTTTGCTGAATGAGCTGGGGGTGATTTATCGCAATCCTAATCCTGCCCGAGAGAGTCCGGTTCCCCTCAGCGAAGCCATGAAAGATCGCCAGGGTGACCCCGACTTAGTCAGCACCGAGGGCACCGTAGATGGCGGCATCTGCCGATTTCGAGCCGCCCACTTTGAGTGGTTGCTGGGGGTTGCCGAGGGGCTGAGGCTTACCTACGGCGACATCGGCCAGCGTAAGCACGGTCGCCCCACCACGTTACATTTCTGTGATCAGCTGATTCGCCTCTATGGTAGTGACGATCCGCTGATCGCTGAGGGAGCCAGCTTTGCGGTAGAAAACTGGGCCGCAGCAGGCTTTTGGCAAGAGCTAGAAGACGGTTTTTTGGACATTAAGCGCACCCGTCATCCCCAGCTACGACTGGCCTTTTTTACCTGGCACAACCGGGTAGAAGCACAGCATGCCGGGCATACCTTAGAAGAACTGGAGTCGGTTTATTTTCAACCCGGTTTTAATCGCGAGAAATTTCTCCAGGGCGGACGAGAGATTTTAGATGCGATCGCAGTCTTTTGGGACGGTTTGAATGAGGACCGATTGCAGCAGTTTGGGAAAACCCCACGATGACAATTGTAGAAACCACCTCCACCCCTACCGTCTGGCAGCCAACGCCAGCACAGATCCAGCAGGCTAACATCACGGCCCTACAGCGGCAGCTGGGCCTCAACAGCTATGACGACCTCTATCAGTGGTCTATTCGCCATCGCGGAGAATTTTGGCATCGCATGATTCAGCGGTTGGGCATCCAATTTCAGCGCCCGTATACCACTATCCTCGATCTCAGCAATGGCGTCGAGCAGCCTCACTGGCTGGTGAATGCTCAGCTTAATATTGTTGAGAGTTGTTTCCTGGCCCCAAAAGATAAAACAGCTATTATCGCTCAGCAGCCGGGTGGCCCGATTCAAACCTG
>JBCBQD010000423.1:0-1191 GCA_039820425.1 Cyanobacteria bacterium J06635_1 | reverse complement strand
GCCGTAAAAGCCTCTCGTCATGGTTGCCCTGCTCCTTCTTTGCTCCCTGAAGGAGACTGACTGCCTGAATCTTTACCTTGTAGGCAAGTTGAGAAAATGACTCTCAAAAGGAACGCCTGAACAAAATCATCAAAAAAGCTTACGTTAAGGCTATAATCTGATTTAATCCGTCAAAATACTCTCAGATAGAGAGAAATTGGGGGCATCGTGGATATTCAAGCCTGGCTGGGCGAGTTAGGACTGAGTCAGTATGTGGATGTCTTTTATCGCAATGATATTGATGACACTGTACTGACCGACTTGGGCGAGGCTGACTTGAAGGAATTGGGCCTGGTGTCGCTTGGACATCGCAAGAAACTGTTGACGGCGATTAAAAAGCTTAGGCTGAGCCAAACGGCAGAAAGCCCGCTAAATGTCGATGGTGAAAATCGTCAGGTGACAGTGCTCTTTGCTGACATTGCCGGGTTTGTGGCCCTGTCTGGCAAACTGGGGACAGAGCCTACCTACGATCTTCTCAATCAATATTTTCAGATTGTTGACGATATTATCGCCCGCTACGGCGGTCGAGTGGATAAACACATTGGCGACAATGTGATGGGGGTGTTTGGGGTCCTGTTGGCCCATAAGGATGATCCAGAGCGAGCGGTGCGGGCTGCTGTTGAGATTCGGGAGGCGGTGGCTCGTTTAGGAGAAAGAGTCAACTGTCCGCTCCATATCCACATTGGGGTGGCCAACGGTCAGGTTGTGGCCAGCCACATGGGGAGCCATATCCATGATGAATATACGGTGATTGGGCCAGCGGTAAATCTGGCAGCTCGTTTAGAAGGGCTCTCTGGCCTGGATGAGATTTTAGTCTCAGACAGTGTTAAAAAGGCGGTCGGAGATCTGGTGCTGGCCGATCATCTAGATCAGGTGAAGATTAAAGGTATTGATCATCTGTTAACGATCTGGCGAGTCCAGCGGATTGCCGCTTCTCAGGCTGAGCCTCAGTTATCCCAGTTTGTGGGGCGTCAGCGAGAGTTGCAAGCCCTCACCGATGCTCTGAAGAGTTGTATAAACCAAGGCGATGGTCGGGTTGTCTATGTGAGAGGCGAGGCGGGTATTGGTAAAACTCGATTGCTTCAGGAATTTAGACAGATCACAGAGCAGCAAGGGGTTATCTGCCACAGTGCGGCTATTTTAGATTTTGGG
>JBCBQD010000422.1:0-1225 GCA_039820425.1 Cyanobacteria bacterium J06635_1 | reverse complement strand
GAGAGTAGAAGGTAGAGAGTAGAGAGTAGAGGGTAGAGAGTAGAGGGAACAGAGAAAGATGGGGGAGATAGGGGAGATGAGGGAGAGTTAAAAGCTGTTAGATTCTCCCTTCCCCACCTTCCCCACCCTCCCCATCTTCATTCTCCCCCATGTCACACAACCTACTGCCCACTGCCTTTACTGAAACATTTGATCTTGAGCGAGTTATACATTATAAGGAGGTAAAATTATGGCTGATTTCGTGACGCCAATTGCCCCGAGTAGTTTTTACCTGGAGTTTTCAGGTATTTGCGAAGGGGAACAGTCGGTTTTCAAGAATGTCAGTATTCCCGACTATGCCCCAAAGGTACAGGGCGGGCAGCAAGCCATTGGCACCACCAAAGGTGGCAAAACCCTATGGCAGGTCAACACAGCTGGTTTTGAAGGGTTGTTTAGCTTTGACTGTGTCTGCATTGCCAGTGGTGATGGTGATAGCACCAGCAAGAAACTTTACGATTGGTTTGAGAATTGCCTACCGGCGTCAAACGGCGGCAAAAGCAGCTGGGCTGGCAACAAAATAGAAGGCAGTATCACTGCCTATGACACCGATGGTAATGAAGTTGCCAAGTGGCAGTTTGTTGAGGCTTGGCCCTCTAAATATAAATGTGCTGATCTCGATGTGACGGCGGATGCCTACATCGAAGAGACCTACACCATTACTTGCGAGAAGTTTAACCGGGTAATGTAAGAGGTATCGGCTTAAAGTAAGGGGACTGCACAAAAATAAAATCCCCGGATGAAAAGGGTAATGGGTAATGGGCAACGGCAGGGAGCTTATTTAGCTGCAAGCGCCTAAGCGGTTTTCCTAGAGAGAACTTGCCCAGCCAAAACCTTTCGGCTTAAGTAGATACCCCCACGTAATTCCTCCCCTAATTTTGCAAAGAGAGCAGTCAAAAGAGCATCGTTATGGTTCAGTATCTAACAAATTCAAAGTTTTACTTCGAGATTGATGGGGTGACCGGCCTATCGGTCAAAACCTGTAGTGGCCCTGAGATCGAACTAGAAGTGGCTGGGGGTGATGCCGCCATTGGCGTTACCAAAAATGCCATTACCCAAACCCAAGCCACCATTGGTGGGGTGAAATACAACAGCACCATCACCCTCACCTACGTCGCCGGTAACGAGTCCGAGCACCAGAAGTTAGCAGACTGGTACAATGATTGCCATCCTGATACTTACTCTGGTG
>JBCBQD010000421.1:0-1233 GCA_039820425.1 Cyanobacteria bacterium J06635_1 | reverse complement strand
AATCGCCCTAATCATCCGCAAGGGTTTCGATGAGGAGTTTTGCTTTAGCCTGTTTCTCTTTTAAGAAGGCGTCACACTGCTTTAACTGATCCACTGCCTGTGCAAATTGCTCAAATACTTCGGCCAGGGGCATGTCGCCGGTTTCTAACTGGTCGATGATGGTTTCTACTTGGGTGACGGCGGTTTCGTAGTTCCAGTCTGGCGAGTTTTTTGGGGCTTTGGGCATTTTGGGTAGCGGGTAGAGAGTGGAGGGTAGAGAGTGGAGAGTAGAGAGTAACACTAAGCGATTTTCTTTCAGCACATGCTTTGTTTGCAGTTCAATCACCCACTACCCACTACCCACTACCCATCCTCCACGATCTCCATCACCCTCGCCGCCACCCGCCCCCGTCCTAGCTGAATCGCAATCTCATCGTCAACCGCTAGCTGGTCTGCCTGGGTTGCGATCGCACCTGACTCTTGTCTGACCAAGGCATATCCGCGCCGCAGGACGGCTGCTGGGTCAAGGGTGGCGAGTTTTTCCTGAAGGAGCTGATGCTGATGTTCGGCCTGTTGTAGCCGCTGGGTTAAGCTTTGAATGAGCTGTTGCTGCTGCCACTCGAGGGTTGTCTGCTCTTGGGCTAATAGGCGATCGAGACGCAGCTGCTGTAAGCGGTTGCGCAAACCTTGCAGGGTCTGATGGTTATCGACTAAACGATCTCCCACCTGCTGGACGAGCTGTTGTAGCCAGTAGGCTTGGGCTGATTGTAAATCTTGCAGTGAGACGACAACCACCTCCGCTGCGGCTGTGGGGGTGTGGGCGCAAACATCGGCGGTCAGGTCGGCCAAAGATTCATCGCGCTGATGGCCAATGCCAGTGACGACTGGAATTGGGCAAGTTGCGATCGCCCGCACCACGCGCTCATCATCAAAACACTCCAAATCTTCAGAGGCCCCACCCCCCCTTGCTAGCAGCAATATTTGAGCTCGCCCGTCTTGGCTCACCCGATCAAACGCTTGGGCAATGGAGGCGGGGGCCTGCTCCCCTTGCACCGTTGCCGGAGATAGCAGCACTGTTAGCCCCGGATGTCGCTTTAGCAGCGTGCGCTGGATATCTCCCCAGGCTGCTGCTTGGGGGGAGGTGACCACAGCAACCGTCTCTACATAAACCGGCAGGGGGCGCTTGCGCTCGTCGTCAAACAGGCCCTCGGCGGCGAGTCGCTGGCGCAGCTGTCGATAGCGTAGTGCCTTAAG
>JBCBQD010000420.1:0-1290 GCA_039820425.1 Cyanobacteria bacterium J06635_1 | reverse complement strand
CACCAGATAAAAACTGTTGCCGGGTTGCGGTCTGGGGTTAAAAATTGACTGCTCACTGCCCGACCATCGACCATCCGGCTGCCGAGTCCAGCGGGTAGACAGCCGATCTTGCAGAACGTTGGGAATCCGCTCAGCGGTATCGGCGGTCAATAGGTGGTGAATATACGGAAGGCCAATGGTGAGGGGGCGATCTGTACTAAAAACAATCGCCTCTTCAGTCTCGGTCCGTTCGGTCGCCACTTCCACCGCTGCCGAGATTTGATACGGCTCTGGTAGACTCCCGGCCAGGTAAAAGGTGATAGCCGTATGGGCCGGGGCCGGGGGCTGTAAATGAATGCCCAACAATTCTAGAAAGGCCACATAGTTACGACGTGGCACCTGGTTAAACCGCATCATCATCTGATCTGTGAGCCAACCAAATAGCTCAACCATCGTGATACCAGGATCACTGGGGTTGTGGTTAGTCCACTCCGGACAATATCGCGGCACCCGCAGCAGACATTCTTCGACCAGATCCTTGAAGGCCCGGTCGTCTAGATTGGAGTTTGGGAGCTTGGGCAGAAAGTCAAATTCCATAGTGATAGCTATTCAGATGGCGGCTACTCAGCAGACGGTGTGAGATAAAACGGATAGACCAGGCTACGCCGATGATGGCTATCTTTGATGCGATAGTTAACGGTGATATTGAGGCTGGCAGCATCGGTTGCAGGCGCAGCTGTGATCGCCTCAATCGAAATCCGCGGCTCCCATTTTTGAATAGCATCGCGGGCGTAAACCTGGGCCAGCAGCAAGGTGTCATCATTGAGTGGAGCAAAGACAAGCTCATGCAGCTGAGAGCCAAAATCAGGTCGATAGACTCTCTCGCCTAAACGAGTACTCAGAATAATGAAAATTGATTCTTCGAGATTGCGGAAATGATTACTAAACTGAAGCCCCCCCTGCACGGTCATGCGCATAGGGAAGCCCCAACCCTGACCTAAAATTTCTTGAGTTGTGGCCGATGCCTGTCCTAGGATTTCTTGAGTAGTGACCAATGCCTTTGCGTTCCAAAACTGTTGTTAACTTTTTTTGATATATTAACCAGTCTAGGATTAGAAAACTTCCGTAATTCTGACGATTCACGAAGGTGGGGTTGGCAGGGTAAAAAGGATTTAACAGACAAATTAAATTTGATGGGAACTAGCTTAATGTGGGATGGGGAGGGATTAGGTGTTGGGCGTTAGGCAGGTTCAGAAAGCTAAAACTTACGGCCTCAAACCTAGAATCTAAAAACCTAAACCAGCCAGAATT
>JBCBQD010000419.1:0-1310 GCA_039820425.1 Cyanobacteria bacterium J06635_1 | reverse complement strand
ACTCAACCCACATTCCAGGACTGATCTCAGTGCTAGACAAGCTGGCAGCGCTGCCCCAGGTGTCTACGCTAACCCCGGCAGTGATTCGACAGTCGCGATCGCACGCACCCCAATTTCGCCTCAAGGTATCTGTGCCCATTCGGGGGGGATATAAGTTGATTGCCCGCAAAGGCAAAACCGTTCAAGAAGTCTTTGCTATTACCGATCTAACCCAACCCCAGCTAGCGTCGGCCATTCAAGATATCGTGCTTAAACTTAAACCATGACGGCGGCTGGGCAGATAACAGAGGGTAAGGCTTGTTTCCGGGTCGATCAAGCCTTTTATCGTCCTAAAAGTAAGCTAGGCCGGGATTTAGCAGTACTGGCCGCTACCGTTTATCGTCAGGAGCGGGGCCAGCTGCGAGTCCTGGATGCTATGACTGGCTGTGGGGTACGCCCCCTGCGCTATCAGCTTGAGGCAGGGGCAGACTGGGTGTGGGCCAACGAAGCCAACCCTGACTTGAGAACAGTGCTCACCAATAACCTGGCCGCTGGGATGCGCCCTCGTTCCTATCGCATCACCCACCAAGACGCCAACCAGCTCTTTTTTAGCTGCTACCAGCAGCGCGACTTTTATGACCTGGTGGATGTCGATAGCTTTGGCAACCCCACCCCATTTTTGAGCACCGCCCTCTGGGCGACCAAAATGGGCGGGCTACTCTACCTGACCAGCACCGACGGACGCACCACCAGCGGCCACGAGCCCGATAAAGGCCTACAGGTCTATGGAGCCTATGTCCGCAATCATCCGGCGGTGCATGAGCAGGGGCTACGCTTACTGCTGGGGGGAGTCGCCCAGCAGGCTGCCACTCGAAATCTACATATACAGCCCGTTTTTTCCTACTTCAATGGTCAAATCCATCGAGTGATGGTGCGCTTAGCCCCTCAATTTGTTTGGAACTCAGACCACTATGGCTTTATCGCCTACTGTCACGGCTGCGGCCAGTTTCAAACCGTAAATTGGCGACACCTGGGGCGAGTCCGGTGCGGCTGTGGCTCAGCGCAATCCCCTGTGGTGAGTGGCCCGATGTGGCTTGGCCCACTCCACGACCGTGCCTATATCGCGAAAATGCTGCTGCTGGCCGATCGCTGGCGCTGGCAACCGTGCTATCAATTGCTCCGTCTGATGGACGCGGAAGCCATCATGCCACCCTACTACTACCCCCTGGCCGAAATCGGTCGTCGGGGTAAGATGGATGTCCCCCAGCGGGATCAGCTGATGCAGGGGTTGTGCGATCGCAACTATCGCACCACCCGCACCCATTTAGACG
>JBCBQD010000418.1:0-1364 GCA_039820425.1 Cyanobacteria bacterium J06635_1 | reverse complement strand
CCGTCTTCGAGAAAAGCTTGTTGTAAGTCAGTCGCCTGAGCCATGGGGTAGCCCTCTGCCACGCTGCTTTTAGCTTAGCAGGGTCAGAAATAGCTGACAGGAATGGTGAGTTTTTTGCGATCGCACTGGCTAAGAAGTGCCTTCAACCTAGAAATTGCTTTTACACTGGTAGCTACAGACAGCGTTATCAATCCCGTCTACTGCTAAATGCTCGAAGTTATTGAGATTCCCGTTGAGCTAACTCAATTTCAGCTACCGCAAGCTGTGCAAGAACGGCTTCAGTTTTTACTCGACCGTCAAGATGAGGGCAACGCCTTATCTCAGGCAGAACGCCAGGAAGCGGAAGGATTAGTTGAGGTGGCAGAATTTTTATCTTTGTTGCGTTTGAGATCGCAGCGTGTCATCAAGCAGGCGTAAATGACATCTATTCCAGCGGCTCTCCGACGATTCGTAATTCAGAGGGCTGACAATCGGTGTGAATATTGTGGGATATCTCAAGCGGGGCAAGTTGCCACTTTTCATATTGATCACATCATTCCTGTCATAAGGGGGTGGTCAAACCATCGCTGATAATTTGGCACTGGCTTGTGTGTCTTGCTCCTTGCGCAAGGGAGCACGTCAAGGTGTAACTGATCCAGAAACTCAAAAAGTGGTTCTAATTTTCAATCCACGTCAGCAAGTATGGAAAGAGCATTTTCGCTGGGATGGTAATCAGGTTACTGGTTTGACCATGACAGGGCGTGCCACTGTTGAAGCGTTGGATTTGAATCGTGCGATGATGCTGGCGATTCGGGCGGAAGAGGAGTTGCTTGGGCGTCATCCGCCCCCCTGAGGATGAGATCGCACCCCTGATTATCTTTGCGATCGCGCTGGCTGAGGGAGGGTGCGATCGCACTGGCTGATTCTGCCTCTTCATTATTCTTAGCCTGGTCGTCGAGCACACTAAAGATGGCGGGAACCCCACCCCCGCGCCCTGAGCCGTGCCGCTAACACCTCAGCCCGCTCTGTCCCAGTCAAGATAACCTTGCCGGTCTGATCACACCATCTCAGCCAAGCTCCCGGCACCGTCTCAAACTCACCTTCCCAAAGCGTTAGCCCCAGACCGACTGACGCTAACCAAATACCTGCTGGTGTTTCTGCAATCGGTTCATATACTGCCGACGATTTAACAGTGGACTTTTATTGATTGCCGGGTAAGTGCGCTGCGCTGGTGAGTACGCTGCGCTGGTAGCTAATTGGCCGATCACAAGCTAACGTTCAGTCGCGACTTCCTTCTCAAAATCAACCTTGTCATATAAATCAGCTAATCCAATCTCAAATGTAACCGACGATAGCGTCAGCACCGCCTCAGCGCCATCATATTC
>JBCBQD010000417.1:0-1417 GCA_039820425.1 Cyanobacteria bacterium J06635_1 | reverse complement strand
CAGCAATTCTCATTATGAAATTTCAGCTGGTGTTAGGCGGCATCTCTAGCTCTAGCCCTTCAATCATGAAAGAGAGCAAGTGGTCCCAACTTTCAAAACAGAGATAGCGGGTTAACGCTCGCAAATCATCAAAGAAGGTTTTTCGAGCGGGCAAATGGGCTCGTAACAATCGATATTTCGTATCGAGCAGCTCCAGTAAGGTATGAAACAGGAGTGCCAGAATATTTAGGGTGGCAAGCAACGAAGCCAGATGCTGTTGACCGTGCCCAAAATTATGTTCGAGGTGATAGCCCTTGGTTTTGAGGGTGTTATTGCTTTCGTTTTCCACCTTCCAGCGAGTGCGACCCGCTAAGACGATGTCCTCAACGGTTTGCTCTGAAATCAGGTGGTTTGTGGCAAAGGCATTCTGGTAGAGGATGTTGCCATCCGGGTTAGTGATAGTCAGCTCACACCAGTTCACCAGCAGGGCGTCATCGCTATCTTTCAAGGGCACCTGATTGAGATAGCGATAGGTATACGTCTGTTTGACCTTGCCGGTCCAGTGCGCTCGAGTCACGGTCGGCAACGAAATGCCCTCCAAGTGCTCATAGAGGGTTTTGTGCGAATCGGGTCGACAGGTCAAGATGAAATTGAATCGCTCGGCCAAGAGCAATTCGCACAGCGGTTGATGGCAATAGAGGTCATCCCCCAAAGCGGTCACCTTTAAGGCCTGATACCGTCGCCCGTGCTGGGTGAGCCATCGTTTTGCCGCCGCATTCTCGCAATCCTGCTTATCGTGACCATCCTGCGGAACGACGAATGCTGGCACTAACGGAATCACCTGAGTGCGGCCAGGACAGACGATTACAGGCGTAACGACGGTATGGAAATAATGGGTCTGGCCGGACTTAAGCTTACGGCTTGAGCAGTGGGGGCAATGGAGTTTGCTTGACCCGAAATACTCGGTGCCGTCCAAGGCGATGAGCAAATTGTCAGAAAACGAGCGAAACTCGGATAGCTTTTGGCTGTCTTCGAGCACCTGGAGGATTTCCTCAAAGACAGGAAACACCCGCTCAGGAGGCACTCCATCCAGTAAATCGCGGATATGATTGTCGCACGGGATTTGATGCACCCCGAATAAACTTTGCGCATTACTGCGACCTTTGCTATCGGCCATCATCTTTTGATGGGCTAGAAAGGATGGGTTTTGAGTGAAAAACACACTAAATGCGCTTAATGCCGCATCTTCCATTCCATAGCGGGTGTTCTTGCCAGTGCGCTTATCTGGTAACGATCCCAGCACCTGGCGAAATGAACCCACAACGGCATCAAAGCTTCCTGACGGGTACAACGATAGCGATTACTGAACATCCTGATGCCAATACAATAACCGCATATCAGCCGGTTGAATAGTCATTGGCCATAATGAGAATTGCTG
>JBCBQD010000416.1:0-1438 GCA_039820425.1 Cyanobacteria bacterium J06635_1 | reverse complement strand
TATGCAAGAGTCGGTTATTTACCAGGACATCAAAGCAGAAGGTATCCAAGAGGGCCTTCAAGAAGGCATTCGACAAGGCATTCAGCAAGGTATCCATCAGGGGATTCAAAAAGAAAGGATGCTAATCCTAAAGCAACTCCACCGTAAAGTCGGGGAGGTTCCCGAATCGGAGAAGCAAAAAATTCAGCAGCTTTCGCCAGATCAGTTAGAAAACCTGGGCGAGGCATTGCTGGATTTTTCTAGCCTGGAAGATTTATCGACCTGGCTGAGGGAATTGGCGTAACCTGTCTAATCCCCACGTGCCGTTAAGAAATTTCCTGAATGTAGCTAAAATTACAGGCTCCTCTGTACGCTCCGCCTAAGGTCAAATCAGTCTTATCAGGAGCTATTTCATGAGTCAGGGAGATGTGGAGCTGCGGCCACAGATGGAGCCGCCCGAATCTGGTTGGCAAGGCGCGATCGCAACCTACTTTCAATTTGATCGCTACCAAGCCAACCTGCGGACCGAAATCGTGGCGGGGCTAACCAGCTTTATGACCACGGCCTACATTTTGGTGGTGCATCCCCTGATCATGTCTGACGCCGTTTTCTTAAGCGATCCGGGCGATCTGTTTCGAGAGCTGGTGGTGGTGACGGGGATTTCTGCTGCTATTGGCAGTCTGGTGATGGGGCTTTATGCCAAGTACCCGTTTATCCAGGCACCGGGGATGGGCACCAACGCCTTTTTTGCCTACTCTGTCGTGCTCGGATTAGGGATTAGCTGGCAGGTGGCCCTGGCAGCGGTCTTTATTGAGGGACTAATTTTTATTGCCCTGACGGTCACCGATATTCGTCGCCATCTGATTACAGCGGTGCCTACCTGCATCAAGGCGGCAACCACCGTCGGCATTGGCTTATTTCTAGCTTATATCGGCGTTTCGGGGGATACCGCCATTGGTGGAGCGGGGCTGATCGCGGCAAGTGAGGTGACTAAAACCACCTTTGGTAGCTTTGCAGAACCGGCCACGCTGCTGGCCACGTTTGGCCTGTTTATCTCGGCCTTGTTTATGATCCGTCGTATCAAGGGGGCCTTGCTCTGGGGGATAGCCGGGACCGCTATCCTGGGGTGGATTCTGAGAGTTTCTCCAGGCCCCTCAGGGTTTATTGCCCTACCGGCCTTTCCCAGCCATTTGTTTGGTCAGGCGTTTGCAGGGCTCGGTGGCATCAATGGCAGCAACCTGATTGATTTTCTGGCCATCCTGCTGGTATTTCTGTTTGTCGATATGTTTGACACCATCGGCACGCTGATGGGGGTAGGCACCCAGGCGGGCTATATCAACGAGCGGGGAGAGTTACCTCGGGCAAACCAGGCCCTGTCAGCGGATGCGATCGCAACCACCACGGCGGTAAAGCCAGTGCGGCCACCTTCGGCGACGCCCGCCGCCGATTCGGCAAAGGT
>JBCBQD010000415.1:0-1604 GCA_039820425.1 Cyanobacteria bacterium J06635_1 | reverse complement strand
AGTAAGATCAGCAACGCAACCCCCGAAGTCACTTTCGCTAGCTTCGCCTTGCCCGGAAAACAGACCATAGAAACACCCGCCCGGCATCAAAGCGCAGGGCAATCATGTCACGACTCACCGCATAGACCTGGGAAACCTCGGGTAGAGAGTGCTCACTCGCGTTTCCTCTGCCCAGCAAAAAATCAGCGCGACATCCAGGCAGTAAGATCAGCAACGCAACCCCCGAAGTCACTTTCGCTAGCTTCGCCTTGCCCGGAAAACAGACCATAGAAACACCGCAAATCTCAGATCACTTTCTCACATTAGAAATCGGGAACTCAACATCGGGAACAGGTCGCTCAAGAAAGGAACAGAGTTTTTCCCAGCCCTCTCCACTGCAAATATCCATCACCAAAAAATTATCTTTACCCTGGAAGTATTGCCTCACCTCTGCCTCATGGTTGTCATAGGTTGCTTCAAACTTCTCCAGGTCAAAACTGCTGCAGCCATAGAGGGTCAGATTTAGCAAGTTTGCTTCTGCATACTTTGGCACCTTGACGGCCGCTTCAAACTTTTCTGGGGTGAAGTGTTTGCGGCAAGAGGCTAGCCACTTCGTGCGATCGCGCGTCGTCAAAATAAATTTGGAGTTAGGGAATTGGGTATCTAGCTCACGGAAGAAAAAGGCAGCAGGCACATCAGCCATGGCATCATAACTATTTAAGTACCAGGGCCAATCAAACTTTAGCTGACCATCGGCTATTTGCATGATGGTGGGATAGTGGAGTGAGCGAAAACCAAGCACAGTCAGGGCATCGCAAAGGGAAGTCGTGGCTGTTTTGGCCAGACCAATGCCGAAAATGCGGGGCCGCATCGGCTCACACTCCCCCAGGATCTGATATTTCCAGCGGTCGTATAGACGCTGTGTGAATGGCCGAGCCTGAGAGGATGGTTTAGTCGAGATCACAATACTTAATTCCTTAAAACCTAATTTATCTTTAATCTATAAATCGGCCACGGGTGCTGTCAGCAACAGGTGCTGTCAGGGCGTTCAATTTAAGCCGGGAAACCCAGACAGTGTAAGTATTCAGGAGTCAGGAGCCAGTAGGGGACTGGATTCTGACTCCTGACTTCTATACCTTGGGAAAATTTTCCGTTTTAAGTTGATAGCCGCTGTCACCGCTGAAAGTAAAGCAATTGCCCTGATTGCTTTTTGACCCACCCCAAGGCTTTTTGACCCACCCCAAGCCCGAGGGGCCATACATATAGTCAGACATCTGGATAGTCAGGCATTTGGTCAGGAAAGGGCTATAAATGAGCGCAGCTGACTTTTGAGTCGGGCAAACAGATGACAAGGCTCAGGCAAAATATAAGCCCAAGCTCCTAAACAAAGCCCAAGCTCTTACATACTGAGTGGGATTTACCGCAGTTTGTTCCCTGGTCAGTACCATCTGAGACCTTTATGAGCGTCCTGCGAACGGCCCAGGTAGCTGAGCTAGGCTTGACAATAGGGCTTGCTGCCCGGCGGCTTTGATTACCCCCAAAGATGAAACTTTAAGCGACGAAATCAGGTCTACTAGCAGAAGAAAAACAACTCACACCTCAAAAAGCTTTCCCTGGCTGAGTTA
>JBCBQD010000414.1:0-1613 GCA_039820425.1 Cyanobacteria bacterium J06635_1 | reverse complement strand
TCTAAGATCGCTGGAGGATTGGATAGAGGACCCCGCCTTTCAGCAACGCTGGTTTGAGATTAAACAAGCCAACAAGCAAGCTCTGGCAACCTACATTCGTGAACATCACAGCCTGATCGTCAATCCTGATTCTCTCTTTGATATCCAGGTTAAGCGCATCCATGAATATAAGCGGCAGCTCTTAAATGTGCTGCACATCATTACGCTCTACAACCAAATCAAGCAAGATCCTGACATTGACATGCTGCCCCGCACCTTTATTTTTGGAGGTAAAGCGGCACCAGGCTACTATTTAGCCAAGCTCATTATCAAACTCATCAATGCTGTTGCTGAGGTGGTTAATAATGACGCCGAGGTTGGAGGACGCTTACAGGTCGTCTTTTTGGCGAACTATAACGTTTCGCTGGGGCAGTGTGTCTATCCGGCGGCGGATCTCTCTGAGCAAATCTCGACTGCCGGTAAAGAAGCGTCTGGGACCGGCAATATGAAATTTGCGCTGAATGGGGCCCTGACGATTGGCACCCTGGACGGTGCGAATATTGAAATTAGAGATGCCGTGGGGGCAGACAACTTTTTCTTGTTTGGGTTAACGGCTGCAGCCGTCTCGACCCTTAAGCAGACTGGGTATGCCCCCCAAGATTATTACCATGGCAATCCGATGCTCAAAACCGTGATCCAGCAGATTGCGACCGGGTATTTCTCACCCGACCAGCCCGATCGGTTTACGCCCATTGTCCGCTCATTGCTGCATAGCGATGAGTATATGATCTGCGCCGACTACCAGGCCTATGTCGATTGTCAGCAAGCCGTGAGTGCTGCCTACCGCGATCAAACTGCCTGGACCCGAATGTCGATTTACAATGCGGCGAGGACGGGGCAATTTTCTGCCGATCGGACCATTACCGAATACTGTCAGGATATCTGGAAGATTGAGCCGGTTAAGGTGACCCCCGAAGATAGCTATCCGGTGAGACTCTCTCCAGAGAGCCCTCGTCAAGGGCTGACTAAAGCGCCGATGCGCTCAATATCCGGCTGATGGCTGACGGCCTACTAGCCCAGCAAAAATAGCGCTGGTTGCAAACATGATCAGACTATAAATCGCCGCTGGGATGGCCATGCTTGGGTTGTTTAAGAAGGTGGGGGCGCTGGCAATGGCAATCGCTAAGGTGCCGTTTTGAATGCCCACCTCGACCGTGATGGATTTGGCACTGCGTTTACCCAGATTAGCCAGGTTTGCGATCGCAAACCCCAGGGCCATAGTCGTCACATTCAGCGTGAGCGCAGCCCAGCCCACCTGCAGGAAAAAGCTTGCGACTTGGTCGCGTTCCTTGACTAGCAGGCCGACAATAATTAACGCTAAGAAGAACAGCGACAGCCACTTAACCCATTTTTCGACTTTGGCCGCAAACCTGGGAGAGTAGTGATTGAGTGTCATCCCTAATGCCACCGGGATGAGGGTGATAACCGCAATTTGGATAACCGTTTCAAAGAACGGGAGCTGTAGGGCGGCAGCTTCTCCCATGAAGACGTCCATGGCCAGGTTGACCACCCAGGGAATGGTAAACACTGTAATCAGGCTGCTAATTGCAGTGAGTGTGATCGACAGAGCCACA
>JBCBQD010000413.1:0-1614 GCA_039820425.1 Cyanobacteria bacterium J06635_1 | reverse complement strand
GGCCTGTAGTTTGCTGACGGCGGCTAAATCGACGGCAAATAGGGCCAGGGCGACAGGGGGGATAATGTTGGTGACAAATCCGGTGCCTGCGGCGGCCAGGGTGGTGTTGAGAATGATGCGATGGGCCAGCTCATCGGCAGACTCGTGGGGGTAGGTCTGACGCAGTTCGAGCACTTCTTGGTGGGCTTTGTCGATGTTGACTTTGCCCAGGGCGTGCAGCAGCCAGCCCAACCCTGGGATTTTTGCTACATAGTTGATGACGGGGTTTTGGGCAATCGGCTCAACGGTCCGACCGACGGTCTCGGTGGTGACCTCTGCTAGTTTTTGGGTCGCGCTGGAGGCTTCTTTGGTGACTTTTGTGGTGGTCTCTGTGACCGTATCTGCCAGGTTGAGAAAGGCTTGTGTGCCAATGACGGTCATCATTTCATTGATTTGGGCAGCAAGCGAAATTGCGTTTTCAATGGGGTCAGACTCAATGGGATCGGACTCAATGGGGTCAGATTTGGACGGGTCAGGCATTTGGGTGGGGGGCATAGCGTTCTCAGGCATCAGGCGCTTTTAAGATAGCTTTTTTGCGAAAGAGATGCCTCTATCTGGGGTTAGGGAGTTGGGGAAAGGGTAGTGGGCTTCGGCGTGAGCGTTCGACTGAGCTCACGCCGAAGTCTCAGCCGAACGGTAGTGGGTAGGTATAAATCTGGTTATGATTGCTACGTACGATGGGTTACCTTGAATGGCTTCTGTTTCTGCGCTTTCTATGGCGGGTAGTTTTCATGCGCTGGCTGACCCGTTGCGGGTGCAGGTGATTGAGGTGTTGCGATCGCACGAGCTATGCGCCTGTGACATTGCTGACCAGCTCAACGTTACTCAGTCTAAGCTTTCCTTTCATCTCAAAACCCTGCGGAAGGCCCAGCTGATCAAAGGACGTCAGGAAGGCCGCTGGATTTACTACAGCTTGAACCTGCCCCAGTTTCTAGCGTTAGAAGCCTATCTGTCAGAATTTCGACGACTGAGCCCTATTGTGCCCGCTAGAATCTGCCCCGACTGAGGGCCTTGGTCTATCCATTCAAGTTCCACTAATTTATGTTGAACTATGTTCCCAGATACCTGTTGATTTGTGGCTCTCATTTCAATAATATTTGAAATGTAAGAAGCCATTGCCCAATTCGGCTCCCCAGTTCAATTGGAATCCGTAGAGACGAGGGCAGGGTGCAGTTTGGGGAGGCATGATAGTGCGGGTTGCAATTAATGGATTTGGCCGCATTGGTCGCCTGGTACTACGGGCCGCTTGGGGCTGGCCCGAGTTACAGTTTGTCCACGTCAATGAGATCAAGGGCGGCACCGCCGCCGCTGCCCATCTATTAAAGTTTGACTCAGTGCACGGTCGCTGGCAGCCAGAGGTCGAAGCTGCTGGTGACGAGAAATTTCTGATTGACGGGCAACCCCTGAGCTTTAGTGATCGTGCCACTCCTGGAGAGGTCCTTTGGGACGATCTCGGGGTCGATATCGTGTTGGAGTGCTCGGGCAAGTTTCGTACCCCAGCCCTGCTAGAACCCTACTTTAAGCACGGGGTAAATAAGGTGATTGTGGCTGCTCCGGTTAAGCAAGGGGCGCTCA
>JBCBQD010000412.1:0-1614 GCA_039820425.1 Cyanobacteria bacterium J06635_1 | reverse complement strand
CATGCGATCGCCCATGATTTGACCCAATCTCTCGTGGTCATCGATTTAGCCCAAATGCCCATCACAAACCAGGTTGAGTTTTTGCAAAGTGATCGGCTCCTGGCCGAACCTGTCGTGTTAATTGAGGCCGCTCACCATTGGTGCGGACGGGATTCTGCGATTGATTCATCGCTCATTATGCAGGGATTACAGCAGCGATTGACCAATGCCGGCATAACCATTCTGACCTCAGAACACAATCAGTCAATCCGACCCCGGTGGCGGCAGCGATGTGACCTAGAGCTCAACCTGACTATTCCCGATAAACGTGCCCGACAACAGCTGTGGCAAGCCACCATTCCCCCAGAGGTTACCGTTGCCCGGACGGTATCTTGGTCGACGCTTGCGGCTCAATTTGCCCTCACGGGCGGAGAAATTCAGCAGATTGTCCAAACTGCGATCGCCCAAATGACCCTTAAAAACTCGCCACGACTCACCCTCACCCATCTCAAAACTGCCCTGACTCACCATGGTCATACCTGAGGACGCATCGTGGTTGGATTTTTGATTGTGCTGCTGGCAGCCTTTTTCTTCTGCTTTCAAAACGTCATCGTCCGAATCCTGTTTAATCCACAAATCATCCTTGGGGTTTTGCCAACCGGGGGATTTGTCGAACCCACCCTATACAATTCGTTTTTACTCATGGCGATGCGGATGGTGGTAGTGGTGCCCTTAATGGCCAGCCTGTCTCAACCGCTCTACCCCCAAGTCTGGAAAGACATCTATCAACTGCGACACCCTCAAAATCGGCGTAGTGCCCTGCATGCGATGATTAGCGGTGGCCTGATGTTTTTATATCTGGCCTTGCTTTACCTCTCCATCGGGTTGATTCCGACAGGTATTGCCTTAACCCTGTTTTTTACCTATCCCGTCTTCACCGCTTGCTTTGTCTGGGCCTGGTTTGGCAATCGTCCGCCACCGCTACAGTGGGTGATTATGGCAGGCATCTTAATTGGCAGCGCGTTAACCGTTCCCTACGGAACTCAAGTTGCCGATACTCAAAACTTGGGGCTAGGGATTATTTTGGGAGTGGCCTCTGGGGTTGCCCATGCCCTCTACACCGTCAACGCCCAAAAAAGCTTTGAGTCCATGCATCCGGTTCCATTTACCTGGATTAGCTTTGCAGTTACCCTGGGGCTTTCAGCGATCTGTCTACTATTTTGGCCGGCTCAAGCTAGTGCCTCCCCATACTGGCGTCCCCTTTGGATTGGCGGTTTACTCTCTGCCATCTTTACCTGTACAGGTCACTTGCTCGTTAACTACGGCATCCGTCAAATTGGGGCCACAACCACCGCCATGGTTAGCGCCAGCAATCCGGCCCTGACTATGGTGCTAGCCTGGATCACCATCCAAGAAACCTTGGGCAGTATTCAAATCTTGGGTGTCGTGCTCGTCACCTTCTGCGTGATTCTGCTCAGTCGTGTCCGCTGAGTACCCCTCCACCCATCCTCTCCTTTGAAATGAGTACCCCCTCCGCCTGCGGCACCTCCCCTTTGAAAGGGGAGGCTGGGTGGGGTCTGATCTGTATCTTGACTTTAGAGAACTGGTACAAACGAGCTAGAGACTGTCATCGTT
>JBCBQD010000411.1:0-1690 GCA_039820425.1 Cyanobacteria bacterium J06635_1 | reverse complement strand
ACAAGTTAGCGCTTTGGAGATCAGCCCCTTCCAAATCAGCGCCTGCCAGGTTAGCGCCTTCAAAATTGACATGACTGAGGTCAGTATTTCTGAGATCAGCCCCCCTGAGGTCAGTATTTCTAAGGTCTGACATCCGGAGGCTCCCTCTCAAAATTGTCTCTGACAAATTGGCCCCTTCTAAGTCAACTCCGCTTAAAGAGCCTTCTATAATCGCGCATTTTAGATTAACACTCTCCCAATTGCCTCCCTCTACCTGAATATCTGGCAGACTTGCGCCTTCTAGGTCAAAGCCCCTTAAATCGATATTCTTGAATTTATGCAAAATCGAACCGGTAAAATGACACCCTCGACATTCTCCGGTTTCTAGTAAGCGATTAAACTCCGCTTCATGTGCTTCTATGGGTTTAATCTCCTGACAAGTTTCGATAGTTTCTACTGTTTCGAGGCTGGTTTGAGGGGCTGGGGTAACAGATATAAGCTGAGGTGCCTCCTCGTGTCTATCGATCAGCAACAGTGCACTTAAAGCAGCCACCATTCCAAGCCCTATTAGCCCTGCGGCAACACTTCGCTTCTTCGCATTGGTCGCCGTCACGTCAATGGATTTTAGGGCTTTGAGAGCTTCCCTGGCATTCTTATAGCGCTGCTTTAGGTTATGGGCCGTCATTTTTTTAAGCCACTGCCCGAACTGTGGATTTAGCGTTGATGGCAGTTGCTTGAAATCTAGGCGAGAATTCTCATCAACCAAAGTACCCACGTCATTGGATTTGGTGCTGGTTAATAAACAAACTAGGGTGACACCTAAGCTGTATAAGTCAGAAGCGTCTGTTAAGGTCCGGTTGAATAGCTGCTCCGGTGGCATAAACCCCAGGGTTCCTTTGACCACACTGCTGACGGCTACATCTTTATCTCCCCAATGGGCAAATCCAAAATCGACCAAATATATTTGAAAACCGTGGGAACGATCGACTAGGATATTTTCTGGCTTAACATCCCGATGAATGATGGGTGGACAAGCTGATTGCAGATACTCTAAAACCGTTAAGACACCCAGAGCAATCTTCTTGATTTCTAGCTGATTAAAGTGACGAGGTTGAGCCAGGGAACAGGCCTTTTTGTATTCTTGAACCAAGCAAAAGCCCGTAGGGGTTTCAAAAGACTCGAGGTAGCGAGGAATATTGGGATGGCTGAGCTGCTGTAAAACTTGGATTTCTCGGTGATGCGTGTCATACTCTTCCCAACCGCCACTAGATTGGGCAAACTGGTATTGCTTGATGACCACAGAGCGCTGAGTTGTGAGTTTGCGGGCCAGGTAAGTAACCCGCCCGCCCTGCCAATTTTGACCTAACGCTCGCTCAATCCGATAGCCGTAGCGTTCAAAGTCGGTATAGTTGCTCATTTCCATGACTTGAGGCTACTAAGAAGGTAGACAGATCGATATAATCGTTCCCCACATAGCTTATACAACACATCTTAAATCCGCTTTCCGCATTTAAGGGACTACTTCCGTCTAATGGAAGTAGTCTATCCCAACTCGCTCCAGCGACTGAGAGCAGATGAACCGAAACTGTCAGTCATGATGATTTCGCAACGAGTGCAATGCAAGCGATCAAGGCTTTGGGCTGTAGACGTCAAAGCGGTTTCTCGCAGAGTGGGCAGATTTGTCAGTCAACCAGATCGTTCATGAGAGTTG
>JBCBQD010000410.1:0-1742 GCA_039820425.1 Cyanobacteria bacterium J06635_1 | reverse complement strand
CATGGCAATCTGCCCCTGTGCCATATTGATTGTCACCGCCAGCGTCCAGGGCAACACCCCCAAAGTCTTTGAGGCCATGGGCTATGGTGCCTTAGATGTGGTCAGCACGCCGATTTTGGGCAGGGCAGGACACCTCACCACCGCCGACCCCCTGCTCGGTAAAATTCGAACCATTGCAAAACTGCTGGGCAAAACAACGCGTACCCCCCCACTGCAAAAAACGCCCCAGAGACAAAATCCCACAGCCCTGGGGTATCCCCTGGTGGTCATCGGGGCCTCAACCGGGGGGCCCAACGCCCTCGCCACCATCTTCTCCCGATTGCCCAGCCGCTTAGAGGCTGTCATCATTGTGGTGCAACATATCGATGCGCAATTTACCGAAGGGTTTGTCAACTGGTTAGATCAACAGTCATCGCTGCCTGTCGCCCTGGCGACCCCAGGCTGCCGCCCCCAAGCAGGCCAGATTTTAGTCGCCGGGACCAATCACCATTTAGTCTTACAAGCCGACCAAACCCTGCACTACACCGCTAACCCAATTGATAATCCTTACCGACCTTCGGTCGATGTGTTCTTTAGCAGTGTTGCCCAGGGGGCTAGCGCCCCTGGGGTTGGCATTTTACTGACAGGCATGGGGCGCGACGGGGCCTTCGGGCTAGGCCACCTGCATCAAGCGGGATGGCACACCCTCGTCCAAGATCAAGCCAGCAGTGTGGTGTTTGGCATGCCAAAAGCAGCGATTGAACATGGGGCAGCAAGTTCTGTATTGGCGATGGATGCGATCGCACCCGCTCTCATTCGCCAAATTGAAAGGCTGACTAAACGCCCCCAATAGCTTGGAGCCTCCCTACGGGAAGGCCCTACCGGGACGATTACGTCCCTTCAGAAAAATCGCTGAAGCAAGATTACTTACATTTCTCACCAACTACTCACAGCAATCTAGCTGACAAACTTGGGCAATCTAACTTAGACATCGCCAAATCATCATTTAAATCAACCACGACACAACTCCATGGAGTCAATAGAGCAGCTTCCGAAACCCAAGTCATCTATTGCCAAGACTGTCGGCCCATTAGAAACCAGTCGATCATCGGAACAGATATACGACTATACCGTGCAGCATGCCCCGGTTACCGTACTCCTTGTCGATGATCAGCCCATCGTCGCCGAATCAATCCGGCGGTTGCTCGCCATTGAGGAAGATGTTCGTTTTTATTACTGCCGCGAGGCCAAGCAAGCGATTCCTACCGCACTAGAAGTAGCCCCCACAATCATTTTGCAAGATCTGGTGATGCCCGACGTGGATGGGCTGATGCTGGTGAAATTTTTCCGGGCAAACCCTGCCACCCACAACATCCCGATCATTGTGCTCTCGAATAAAGAAGAGGCCACCATTAAGGCAGAAGCCTTTGCAACCGGAGCCAATGATTATCTGGTCAAGCTCCCCGACCCGATCGAGCTAATCGCCCGGATTCGCTATCACTCTAAAGCCTATATCAACTTTCTCAAACGAGATGAGGCCGAGCGCACCCTGGCCTACAACAAAGAGCTAGAGCGACGGGTCGAAGAACGCACCGCTAAACTCACCCAAGCCTTAAATGAGCTGAGACAAACCCAGGCACAACTCGTCCATAACGAGAAAATGTCCAGCCTGGGGCAGCTTGTGGCGGGCATTGCCCATGAAATCAACAACCCCATTAACTTTATCCACGGCAATCTGTCACATATCCAAAAACATACCCACA
>JBCBQD010000409.1:0-1749 GCA_039820425.1 Cyanobacteria bacterium J06635_1 | reverse complement strand
TGAAGTCAAATAGCGCCCCCATCATTGTGGTGAGCGGCAGGGACAGAGGCGGTAGCCCTTTGGTGACTCGGGCGGCATTGGTGCCTGCTAGCCAACCACCAGCCGTAGCAGCGGTGTAGCCTTCGGTGCCCACTAACTGTCCCGCCGCTAGCAAAGTCGGGCGTGCCTTGAACTGGAGCGCTGTGGTCAGTAGCTCTGGCGAGTTGATAAAGGTGTTGCGGTGCATCACCCCCATGCGCACAAATTCGGCATTTTCTAACCCAGGGATCAGGCGAAAGACTCGTTTTTGCTCGCCCCAGCGCAGATTGGTCTGAAAGCCCACCATATTCCACAGCTGCCCAGCCTTATCTTCTTGCCGAAGCTGCACGACTGCGTAGGGTTTCTTAGCCTTATTGGCCGGGTCGTCAAAGGCCCCAAACCGCTTGTCGAATAGGCCAACTGGCTTTAGGGGGCCATAGCGCATGGTGTCTTCACCCCGCCGGGCCATCTCTTCGATGGGCAGACAGGCTTCGAAAAACTTGGCGGTTTCTCGCTCGAAGTCTTTGAGCTCGGCCTGCTCAGCCGCACAGATTGCTTGCAAAAAGTGTAAGTATTGGGCCTTGTCCAGGGGGCAGTTGAGGTAGGCTGCCTCACCCCGGTCGTAGCGGGAGGCCATAAAGGCGATCTCATGGTTGATCGACTCGCCCACTATGATGGGGCTAGCCGCATCGAAAAAGCTCATGTAGTCCTGACCCGTAAATTGCTTGAGGTCAGTGGCCAGGGCTTCGCTAGTGAGAGGGCCAGTGGTTAAGACGGCAATGCTGTCGGTGGGGATGTCGGTTACCTCCTCGCGCCGCAGCTCAATCAGGGGATGGCTGGCCAGGGTCTCGGTTAGGGTACGGCTAAACACCCCCCGATCAACTGCCAGGGCTCCCCCAGCAGGTACCGAATGCTCATTAGCTTTATGGATAATAATTGACCCCAGCTGGCGTAGCTCCTCATGCAGGAGCCCAGAGGCGCGATCGGTGGACTGCGCCCCAAATGAGTTGCTACATACCAGCTCTGCCAGATGCTCAGAATGATGGGCCGGGCTGGTCTTGACCGGGCGCATCTCATGCAAAACGACGGGTAAGCCTGCCTGGGCAATTTGCCAGGCGGCTTCGGTCCCGGCTAGGCCACCGCCGATGACATTTATGGGGGGTTGCATGGGCATTAGAGGTCAAGGTTGGCTGAACCTTCAGAATAGCCCAAAATTTCCCTAGGCCACGAATGGCATGACGCCGAGCACAGGGGTGTCATGGTCGGGCTCGGCGGCTGCCGGTTTTTTATGGATCTTGCTTTGTGGCTCGCTCTGGGACGCCCCTTGATAGGTTTCTATGAGCTCCCTATCTGCTTCGCTGAGGTCAGGATCGCTATTGAGGGTGATCTCTTGTAGGGTTTCTTCGACTAGCTCCATTTGTTGCTCTGCTTCGGCCAGGATGGCCTGGGGGTCGGCCTGGAGTAAATCTTCAAAATCGGCAACGGCTTCATACTTGGTTTGAAAATTGCTGAGGTCAACCAGAAGGGCCGTTTTTTCATCCGTAAGGGTTTGGATCGTTGCCGACAGTTCGGCTTCGTTGGCTTTTTGAATGAGCAGGGCTTCTTCTAGTCGCTGTTGACGGTCTGTAAGGGCCTGTATAGTCTGTTCTAGCTCAGCCTTGTCTTGCTTAAGCTAGTGCCCGTCATCAAAGCTGTAAAAGACTATCAATCGCTGACAACCCAGCTTAAGCA
>JBCBQD010000408.1:0-1783 GCA_039820425.1 Cyanobacteria bacterium J06635_1 | reverse complement strand
ATCGACAGCAGTTACATTCCCAAGGTGGAAGTTGTGGGCGATATTTCGGATTCCCTCAATGAGATTCTCAAACGGGTAAAGCGACCTGAACAGGCCCATTCCTTCCAATCGCTCAAAGACGAGATGAAGGCGGATTATCACCAATATGCCGATGACTTCAGCTTTCCGATCAAGCCCCAAAAGCTGATCTACGATATGCGCCAGGTGTTGGCCCCTGAAGACATTTTGATCTCGGATGTGGGGGCCCACAAAATGTGGATTGCCCGCAACTACCACTGTGAGCGGTCCAATACCTGTCTAATTTCCAACGGGTTTGCATCGATGGGGATTGCGATACCGGGTGCGATCGCAGCCAAACTCGTCCACCCCAACCGCAAAATCATCGCCGCCACCGGTGACGGCGGCTTCATGATGAACTGCCAGGAGCTAGAAACCGCCCTGCGGGTGGGGACTGCCTTTGTGACGGTGATTTTCAACGACGGCGGCTACGGCCTGATCGAATGGAAGCAACAGGTCTACTACGGCGAATCTGGATTCATTAAGTTCAACAACCCCGACTTCGTCAAGTTTGCCGAGAGCATGGGCCTCAAGGGCTATCGCATCGAGTCCACCGAAGACCTGATCCCGACTCTCAAAGAAGCCCTCGAGCAGGATGTCCCGGTGGTGATTGACTGCCCCGTAGACTATCGCGAGAACCTGAACTTTAGTCAGAAGACCCAAGAATTGAGTTGTGTGATTTAGATTTAGGGGTGGGGAGCAGAGGGGGCAGGGGAGGCAGGGGAGGCAGGGGAGGCAAAGTGGAACAAGTTAGTTAGTGAGCAGCTGTAAACTATCTGGCAATGGGTAAACCCACTTCGAAGCGGTAACCTATGTTTTTGAATTTTGTCTGGAACGCGTTCCAGACAAAATTCAACCTCACCCACCGATCACCCCCTAACCTATGCCACCTCACCAGCCGCTAGTACGTGGGGTTGTAGGGCGGCGTAACGCCCTGCCCAGGGGGTTTGGGGAACTCGGAGGGACCCCAAGCAGCCCCTATGGCTTTAACCGATATCTCGATATTGCATCCCATTTGATTCTGGCTGGATGCCCAAAATACCGCAGGGCGGGTACAAGACACTGCCCCTACAAGGCTATCCATTTTGATTGGGGGTGATTGAATTTGGATTTGAAAACTTTTCTCAACATCTCGCAATCTGCGCGACATCTTTGCTTAATATACTGAACTAGCCCCCCACTAGCCCCCCAGTCTAATGTGCAGTGCGGGCGCTTTCACACAGTCGGTAAAGGTGAGTCAGACGGCCATGTCAGAAAATCAAAAACCCACGGTTATTGTCACAGGGGCCTCCTCCGGGGTGGGGCTATACGCCGCCAAGTCCCTGGCCGATCGGGGTTGGCATGTGGTCATGGCCTGCCGCAATCTAGCCAAAACCGAGAATGTGGCTAAGCAAGTGGGCATGCCCGACGGCAGCTATACCATCATTCATCTAGATCTATCGTCGCTAGAGAGCGTGCGTCAGTTTGTAAAAGACTTTAGGGCCAAGGGCATGCCGCTGAGTGCCCTGGTTTGCAACGCTGCGGTTTATTTACCCTTGCTCAAGGAGCCGATGCGCAGCAAAGAGGGCTATGAGCTGAGTGTCGCCACCAACCATCTGGGGCACTTTTTGCTGGCAAATATGATGCTGGAGGATTTGATCAATTCGCCCGTGGCGGACAAACGCCTGGTGATTTTGGGTACCGTGACGGCTAATCCAAAAGAACTCGGTGGCAAAATTCCCATCCC
>JBCBQD010000407.1:0-1788 GCA_039820425.1 Cyanobacteria bacterium J06635_1 | reverse complement strand
CTCAACACCACCCTGGCCGCCGCAGGCACCGGATTTGTCACCAACATTATCCCCCCTGTCGCCCTGGCCCTATTTGCCGTCGATTTAGCCGCCGTCAGCAAACTACAGGCCGAGATGCTGTATCGCATCGCCGGCGTTTACGGCTTTGATCTCAATGACCCCGCCCGTCGCGGCGAAGCCATCGCCGTTTTTACAGCCTCTTTAGGCACCTCTGGCGTGATCAAAACCGGGCTCAGCGCCGTAGAGCTTGTCCCAGCGGTGGGTGCAGTTGTTGGCGCCTCAACGAATGGGGCACTAGTGTATACGCTAGGGATTGCCGCCCGACAGTTTTATGAGAATTTGGGCAGAGGGTAATGGGTAGTGGGTAGTGGGAGATGAGGTAGAGTTAAAAGCTATTAAATCCTACCCTTCCCTATCTTCTCTACCCTCCCCAGCTTCGACCTTCCCTTTGTCACCCCCCCATTACCGTTCGGCTGAGCGCTCACGTCGAAGCCCATTACCCGCCCCCCATCACACCTTCCGCCGCTTCTTAATATCATTCTGCAGATTCGCCAGATCAATGTAGCGATCGGCCAGATCAATCAAAGCATCACTGGTCATCGACTGTAGGCTCACTATCTCTACTGTGACCCCCTGGCGACCCAGCGCATCCAAGGCGTAGGTTAGATGCCCATCGCCGCTGAGCACGGCGATAGTGCTGCAATGCTTAGCCAGACGCAGCATATCGACGGCCATTTCGACATGCAGACTAGCCTTGCGTCCGCCCTCCGGCTGTGCGACGAGTTCCTTGCTAACGACTCGATAGCCATGGCGACTGAGCCACAGTAAAAATCCCCGCTGCTTTTCATTGCGAGAATCGACACCGGTATAAAAATAAGCCCGCAGGAGACGCCGCCCCTGTGTCAGCGCCTGTAATAAGCGAATATAATCAATCTCTATGTTGAGATAAGATGCTGCATAAAATAAATTGGCCCCGTCTATGAGCACTGCCATCAAATCCGGCGATTGTCCCAAAGAGTCGGCTCTGGGCTCCGCCGATAGCCCCATGGGCCGCGATGAACTGCTAGAGGCCAACGGTTTTCGCACTTTAATGGGGACTTCATCTGGGGATGCTGCATAGCTATCATCCCCAGATGAAGCCCCCTCTCGATCAGATTTGCTGGCCATGAGCCCCTGGTTACATTCTTAAGGATTATTTAATATTTTAGAAGAGTAGCCGTCTATACCATCCATAAGAAATGTGAAAAATTGTGGATTAATTCGTTAGGGTGAAGGGGTGGAAGTGGTCTTAAAATCCTTATATGAAACGGTTTACACAGCTTTTTCAAGACGTTGACGCGACAACTTCCACCAACGAAAAAGTTCGGGCGCTACAGCAGTATTTTCATGAGGTGGCCGCCGCCGATGCTGTCTGGGGGCTTTATTTATTTTTGGGCAAGACTCGCAGACGGTTGATTACCTCCCGCGTCTTGCGAGACATTTTCCTACAAATTTCAGACATCCCAGAGTGGTTATTTGAAGACAGCTACGCCCACGTCGGCGACTCCGCCGAAACCATCGCCCTGCTGCTGCGCGATACCCCCCTGCCCAAAAGGTCTCCACCGACAGCGTCTCCGATAACAACGGGTACTCCAGACAATCTGCCAGGTAGCCAAACGCCGCTACATGTATGGATGTCATCCGTCATTCCCCTGGTCAAAACCTTAGACGACCCCAACGAGCTTCGAGATTTGATCGTCTCATGGTGGGCCAATCTGGAGGACTATGAAATCTTTGTGCTCAATAAGG
>JBCBQD010000406.1:0-1816 GCA_039820425.1 Cyanobacteria bacterium J06635_1 | reverse complement strand
CCATGAGACGATCAAATCTCGTAGCTCGTTGGGGTTGTACAACCCCAACGAGCTACGAGATTTGATCGTCTCATGGTGGGCCAATCTAGAGGACTATGAAATCTTTGTGCTCAATAAGGTGCTGACCGGGGCCTTTCGAGTGGGTGCCTCCACCAAACTGGTGGTCAAAGCGCTCTCGGCAGAGTACAACATTCCCGATGCGGTGCTCACCCATCGACTGATGGGGGATTTTGTCCCCACTGCCGAATTTTATGAGCAGCTGATCCAACCCGATGGGGTAGATACATCCCCCAGTCGCCCCTATCCGTTTTTTCTAGCGGCCCAGTTGGACGAAGACCGCTTTCCTCAAGAAGATATGGCTCGCTGGCAGGCCGAGTGGAAATGGGACGGCATTCGCGCTCAGCTAATCCATCGGGCTGACCAAACGTTTATCTGGTCACGGGGCGAAGATTTGATCACCCATCAGTTTCCAGAACTGGATGAGCCTTTGCGATCGCACCCACAGGGCACCGTCTTTGATGGCGAAATCGTCTGCTGGGACGGAGAGAAACCGCTGGACTTTAACTATCTGCAAAAGCGGCTGGGACGTAAGCGGGTCACCAAAAAGCTAATGGCCGACAATCCGGTCCATTTTCTCGCCTATGACCTGCTCGAACACCAGGGTCAAGACTTCAGAGAATATCCGCTCAAAACCCGCCAGCAGCAACTCATCGAACTGCTCGATGCCAACCCCAACAACACCATCAGCCATTCTCCCTCACTCTCGTTTGAGAGTTTTGCTGATATGCAAACCCTGCGACAACAGGCCCGCGATCGCGGCGCAGAGGGGCTAGTCATCAAAGCCATTGACAGTCCCTATCTGGTGGGTCGCAAACGCGGCTACTGGTGGAAATATAAGGTCGAGCCCATGACCCTGGATGCCGTACTCATCTATGCCCAGGCCGGCAGCGGCAAACGGGCCAACTTGTTTACCGACTACACCTTTGCCCTGTGGCGAGACCAGGAGTTGGTACCCTTTGCCAAAGCCTACTCTGGCCTTGACAACAAAGAGATCGAAACCCTGGACCGATGGATTCGCCGTCACACCCTCGACCGATTTGGCCCCGTCCGCTCAGTGGAGCCGGTTCACGTCTTTGAAATCGGCTTCGAAGGCATCGCCGAGTCAAAACGACACAAATCCGGCATTTCAGTACGCTTTCCTCGGATTTTACGCTGGCGGACAGACAAACCTGTAGCAGAGGCAGATACCTTGGACAATGCGCTGGCGTTATTAGCCCAGCGGCAAACATAGGGATTAAGTCTGAACTTTTTACCCACCACCCATTACCCTCTACTTACCCTTTCGCCTTTCCCCTTCTCCCTTTACCCGCCCCACCTCTCCCACCTCCAAACTGTGCCAGTTACGCTTGTGGCCTAAATTAAACCTTGTTCACCAACTCAGCCTGTTTTAATCTGCACACGACACCATAGAAGTAGCTCGCAGGAGAATGGACCATGAAATTCAGGATGGTGAGTGGAGTATCTGCATTCTTATCCGCAATGTTGTTGGCATCAGTTGGGGAGGCTGCAATATCAGCTGAGCCAGTTGAGCCCCACGCGTTGACAACTCAGATTAAACAAGCTCAGGTCCAAACCAAACAGGCCCGTACCCCGCTGAGAACCTCAATTCGTCAAGAAGAGACCCTTTACCTGGACCCCGATGCCTCCCACGAATATAATTTGCGCCTCGAACAAGCAGCGGTGGTCAACGGTTTAAACCTACCTGTGGGTAGCCTTTTACGGGGGAGCTTTGAGCCGATTGATGGCGGGTTGCAAT
>JBCBQD010000405.1:0-1924 GCA_039820425.1 Cyanobacteria bacterium J06635_1 | reverse complement strand
TGCATACCCTTGCGCCGGAAGGGTATGCACTTTGCCCTTGACCACAGTGCCTTTTTGAAAATCAAAGCTCTGCTGGTCGAGCGCCTTTAGAAAATCCTCAGTCGAAAAGGTCAACGATTGTATCTCCGCGAACTAAAAGAAGCCATTCTGTCAAATATACCGTGAGGGTACAAAGGGTTAAAGGTTGAAGGTGAAAAGTTAAAAGTTGCAAAGGCCGCTGTCATAAGCTAGAAGCCCTATCTATAAACCCTTTTAATCATCAACTTTCAATTTTTAACTCGCGAAATTTTATAGTTTCTCCGCAAATAGCGACTTCACCTTCTCCCATGCATCCGCCGCGGCGTCTGGGTTATAACTGCCCCGCCGATCACAGAAAAAGCCGTGACCTGCCCCCTCATAGCGAAAAATCTTGTGGTTGATATTTGATTGCTTGAGGGCAGCCTCAATGCGATTGACTGTCTCTGGAGGGATTGAGGCATCTTCGGTGCCAAAAAAGGTGTAAATTGTGCCCGTGATCTTGGGGGTCAGGGTAATCGTCGGTGGCCCATCCCCAAAGGTGCTGTCGGGGATGCCTGCGCCGTAGAACGAGGCGACCGCCACCGTATCGTGGAGGGTCGCGGCTAGATAAGCCACATGGCCCCCAAAGCAAAAGCCAATGCTGCCAATGCTGCTCGATTGCACCTGGGGTAGCGCTTTGACATGGTCAATTGCGGCTTGAATGTCGCCCAATAGCTGGTTTGCTTTTGTCTGCACCTTATACTGCCGACCGATTTCGATATCCTCGGGGGTATAGCCGGTTTCAAACCCGGGGGCCTGGCGATGATACAGGGCAGGCGCGATCGCAACATACCCTTCCCGCGCCATCCGCTCGGTGACATCGCGAATGTGGGCATTCACGCCAAAAATCTCTTGTAGCACCACAATTGCAGCAAAAGGGCCGTCCCCCGTGGGCATCGCCACATAGGCTGGCAGTGTAAAATCGCCGTTTTGAAGGTTAACTGTCTGAGTTTGAATTTCCATAAAATTCATTCTAGATGAGTGAATCATCAAGAAATATTACCTATGCCACTTAAATGATGATTGGCACACACGAAATAGTCATTCCCTATTACCCTTCTATATAGAGAATAGATATCCCACACACCATCATCAGGCAGCGTTTAGCGAGGGCATTCCCGTGGTTCAGTTTCACATTCAAACCGACAGCGAAATCCCAGCGTCTACACAGCTTTACGATCAGATTTGGTTTGCGATCGCATCGCGCCAATATCCACCTGGCTACCGGCTGCCCAGCACCCGCCAGCTGGCCATGCAGACCGGGCTGCATCGCAACACCATCAGCAAGGTCTATCGCCAGCTTGAGGACGCTGGGGTGGTGGAGGCTCAACCGGGCTCAGGCATTTATGTACGCACCCAGGGCAGCGTCGAAATCGCCAAACCGCGATCGCCCCTATTGGAGCAATTTCCCAAAGCCCAGGAGTTGGTTGAAAACAGCCTTGATGATTTGCTCAGGCAGGGCTGCTCGCTGCACCAGGCCCGCGAACTCTTTTTAGCCGAGATTGACTGGCGGCTGCGCTGCAGCGCCCGAGTGCTAGTCACCACCCCCCGCCAGGATATTGGCGCTGGGGAACTGATGGTGCGCGAGCTAGAACAGGCCTTACATATTCCCGTGCAGCTCGTCCCCCTTGAAGGGCTTGAGGATGTGCTCTCCCAAACCCGCTCTGGCACTGTCGTCACCAGTCGCTACTTTATTAACGAAGCTGAAGCCATCGCCGCCCCCAAATCGGTGCGGGTCATTCCCATCGACATTTATGACTATGCTCAAGAGCTAGGCCAGCTCAAAGACCTGCCTAAAGACACCTGCCTGGGTTTGGTCAGCCTCAGTTCTGGCATTTTGCAAAATGCCAGAACTGAGGCTGACCAA
>JBCBQD010000404.1:0-2029 GCA_039820425.1 Cyanobacteria bacterium J06635_1 | reverse complement strand
GGGTATTTAGCTCTGACCCCAGTGGCACCTATCTAGTGGCCTATCAAGACAGCATCACCGCCAATGAGCTCAATACCCTCTTGCAAACCCTGGGCCAGCGAGACCCCCTGGAGCTGATGGTGTTAAGCGCCTGCGCCACGGCTCAGGGCGATCGGCGAGCTGTGTTAGGGCTCGCTGGGGTGGCGGTGCGAGCGGGTGCGCGCAGTACCCTATCGACCCTATGGCGGGCCGACGACGATGCCACCACCCGCTTGATGACTCGGTTTTATGCCGCTTTACTGGAGCCCGACATGACCAAGGCAAAAGCGCTTCAGCAGGCACAGCTAGGTCTCCTACGCGAAGAAGGCTACCCAGCCCCTTACTTTTGGGGGACTTATTTGCTAGTCGGTAATTGGCTCTAGTGCCCTGCCCCCCTTTTCCCCTTCGCTCTATAGCCCATGGGGCAATAGCCTAAAAGGCATGGCTGCGCTAGGGTTACGCTTTTCTTGAATGCCCCTTGGGCTATGCGCCCTTCGCCCAATGCCCCTGACCCTGAGCACAGACTTCCCCAAAACCATGAGCTTAATTTTTAACAAGTTCTTAGTCTTGTTTTTCTAACCATTCGCTGAAGGTTTTAACAGCCTGTTGTACCTGACTAATCACCGTTGGCACTTGCTGCGCAAAGCCTACAACCCTTTGTCCATCTAGATCCAGATTGTATAAATGTCGGGCTCGATGACGAAACCGACGATATCCATCTAAATCCAGGAGTAAAGATCGCTCCCATAGCGGTGGGCGACCCTGACTGCCTGGTTCTGCCATCTGTCGTAGCAGCTGCTCGTGCCAGTTGCGTCCGTCGGGTAAACCGTCATCCAACGTGACAGCAACCCGCTCCGCCAAACGTTCACAACCGGAGTAAAAGTCCTCAATGTAGGCTGCTAAGGTCGGTGTTACAAAGATCTCAGCAACGGTATCTGCTTGAGCCAGAGCTGCATTCAAGGTATCGATCGTTTTCTCAATCGCGCTCAGCTCATCTTCAAGACGAACTTTTAGGGCCAGATACTTATTTTTAGGCATAGGGATACCTTGTAGAATGCGATCGCAAATCCTTTGATCAGCCTGCTCAATCGCGACCAGATCAAAGGGCAACCAGCTCGGCACGACCGTCTCTAATCGCTGATAGGCTTCTAAAAGCACCTCTGGCGACACCCCGCGCACGGCCAGGTCTAAATCGGAGTGATTGTGCCAGGGGGTATCGCCCCGCAAAGACCCAAATACAATTACCTCAGTGGCACCAAATTTTTGTTTCAAGAGTTGAGTGCATTGCTCGGCCACAGCCAAAGCGATTTGCCGCCGCTGTTCTGAGGAGTTTGGCACTGTGTTGAGGATAGCGGGCGATGGACTCATGGGTGAGCTGGGCTGCGCACTGATACAACAAACGCTGGATTTATTTTAGTGCGGTTTTGTGCGATCGCATGGCTGCGGTCTTCCTCGGGGGCGTTTTTATGTTGTTAGAAAGACAAACAAGGCTTAATTATTGCCCTAGATGAGAAAAAATTGAAGAATTGATCGAGGTGGTGGGTTTAGTATGATGGGTATTCTCAAAAGGTCCAGGCAACCCGTAACCCAATCTACGAGACGCTTACCCACTCCCCACTAACCCTTCCCCATCTCCCCCACCTCCCCCATCTGTGGGCAATGCCCACCCTACGCCCTTCGCTGTGGGCTTCTCCATCTCCCCCATCTCCCCCATCTGTGGGCAATGCCCACCCTACGCCCTTCTCCCCCATCTCCCCCTTCCCCATCTCCCCCATCTTGGGCAGCTGTTACCCGACGCTGTAGCGTTGTCAACAATGCCCAAATTGTCCACCAAAGCTACTCTCACTGTGCCCGCTCTGCCCCTCCCCGTTCTCCCATTTCCCTATGTCCCTCCACATCGCCCTGCTCACTTACTCCACCCAACCTCGCGGCAGCGTCATCCACACATTGGAGCTAGCCAATGCACTGTATCAACTTGGGCATCAGCCCTGCGTTTTTGCATTAGACAAAG
>JBCBQD010000403.1:0-2082 GCA_039820425.1 Cyanobacteria bacterium J06635_1 | reverse complement strand
GGCTACCTTATCAAGGGGGTTGGGTTTGAGGGTGAGAAGTCGCTGAGAATTTAAGGTTTTCCCCTTTTGCCCATTCTGCTAAGGCTTAAACTTTCCCGAAAGATATCTGAAATCTAACGAAGTGCGCCTATCTTGGATCAGCAATGTCTAAGGATTCATCTATGTCATCATCTGACCAACAGTCGGTAGAGCGGAATGTGGCGACACGGGCTGATTTGCTGAGGATTTACGCGGAGCAAGATGCCATGCTGGGCAGCCCGAACCCTCGATATAAGCAATGCAAGCTGTATTGCGATCGCTACCTAAACATCCGCGTTCAGCTGGTCGGTACGGATGGGCTGAATGATACCGACTGGGACCTCACCATTTTCTAAGCGTTGGGCAAGGGCGTTGTTTTGCAGAACGACCGCGTTGCGCTCGAAAATGAACTCACTGTAATCAGCGAGGTCATCTATGCCGAGTAGGGTGAGGATGACCTCGGCAGCGAGCCAGACGACGGTTCTTGCGAAAACTTTTTGGTATTTGCCAGGCATCTTAAGCATTTCGCGGGTGCTCTAAGGGGTTCTATAGATCTATTAGGACTAACCGTCGCTGGGTTATGCACCCGTGTCCAATCTTTACTAATTTGGTTAAAGGGTGTGGCGCATGGGGGTTGTGTGGCAACGATTTCGGAGCTTGTTCAGCAGCTATGATAAGCAGGTGAGCTGAAGGGACCTATGCAAAATTTGGACGCGATGGAGTCAGGGTTAAGGGATGCAATCTCATATCTTCAAGGTCAAGGGTCTGCTCCTCCCAAAGATTGCGTCGCCGCCGCCCTGCTCACCACTGAAAAGCAGGCTAAACGCGATAAGGTTCGCCATCGCTACGACCAACTGCTGGGCACCTGGCAGCTAGGCTTTATCACCGGTACGGTGAAGACTCGCCAAAAGGCCGGTGCGGCGATGGGGGCCGGTCGGTTTATTCCTCGCTTTCTGAAAATTCAACTGACCTATGGGGCCACCGATTTGGGCTCAGGCTTAGGGACCGTCAAAAATTCAGTCAGTCTGGGGGCTTTGCGGCTACAGCTGACAGGGCCGACCAAATTTTGGCCGAAGACGAATAGCCTTGCCTTTGACTTTACCCACATTGAGATTAAGCTCGGCGGTCTAAAATTTTATGCTGGCCCTGTGCGCGGCGGCGCAGACCGCGAAGCCTCGTTCGAGCAGCAGACTCTGAAAGATCAGGCCTTTTTTACCTATTTTTTAATGACTGATACCTGCATTGCCGCCCGAGGTCGCGGCGGTGGGTTGGCGCTTTGGACTTGCAAAACCTCTTAGGGGTTTGTTAAAGCTAAATTTTGAGGTCAGGCCGACGCGGGGACACGGATATAGGGTGACGCGGAGATCCTTGATTGCTAAAGCTCTCCGTGTCCCCCCTGTCCCCGCGTCCGGCTGCTTCCCCATCCTCCCCATCTTCCTAATTTCCTTAATTTCTAGCCTTTTCCCTAATTTGGGTTAGTTGCGATCGCACATTCCCCGCTCCTATCTTGGGAATAACGCAAAGCCTTGCCTTTGCATTAACCCAACCTCGCCGCCTATGGTGTAAGACATGCGGGTATCCATACCCATCTACATAAACAGGCATATAGGAATAAGGATTTTAAGATGAAACATTCACTGTGTCGGAGCTTAACCCTCGGACTCGGCCTTTCATTATTATTATTAGCCGCCTGTGACGGCAGCGGACGCGATACCAGCGGCGGCGACGGCGGCGATCAGTCCGTCACAATTTTGGGCGTCATCGTCGGTGAGCAGCAGGCCAAGCTCGAAGCTGCCCTGGCCCCGTTTGAAGAAGAAACCGGGATTGACGTTATCTATGAAGGCACAGATGCCTTTGCTACGCTGCTGCCGGTGCGGGTTGAATCAGGCGATGCCCCAGATATCGCGATGTTTCCCCAACCTGGCCTGATGAACGACTTTGCGGCGGCAGATCAGCTAATCCCGGTCACGGAGTTTATGGATCAAGCCACGTTAGAAGCCGCCTATCCAGATACCGTAAAGGCTATTGTCGATGGTGCCCAAGGATAGCCAGGTGTCAGGATAG
>JBCBQD010000402.1:0-2092 GCA_039820425.1 Cyanobacteria bacterium J06635_1 | reverse complement strand
CCAACCGACGATGCCGCCCTGGGCGCGGATCATCTCCAGGGTGGCTTGCTTAAACTCGGGGAAATAGCTTTCGGTGGCGTCTTCGACCAGCAAGCATTCATAGCCGCGGTCATTGGCTTCGCGCATCTTGGTCAGGCAGATCAACCGCCAAAGCAACTTCTTGATATAGCTTGAAGTTCATGATTTGGCCTCTCGATCAGGTGTGAGGGTGAGGAACATCAGGCACTCATCAAACCTGTATTCGTTTCCACATTCTCTCGTTGCTGCTGAAATTCGCCTAGTAGCTCAAAAAACTTGTCAAACCCTGCGCGCTCATCATGACAAGACAACATAATCAATTTTGCCCAAGAGGTGACTGAGTGCACCCCTAATTTTTGCTGTAACCATGGTTGAAAATCATCATAGAAAACTTCCTCTTCTGCTGTAAGCTCCACCCCCATTTCCCCACGGGCGACCTCATAGCCATTCAAAAACATAAACAAGCTATTGACTGAGGGATATCCCAAATACATCCCTGGGTTTTGCTGAACACGGGCTAGTAAATCAAACACAGTGCTCATGATTCGCCATCCTCAACTGGCCTCTGCTAAAGGGCGAATGGATAAGATTTCGCCTGCTTTGAGGGGTTGAATTGCAGATTTAGCAACTGAGACCACAGCGATTGACTCACCTAAAGCATCGAATATTTCTAAAACACAACCTTCCTCACCACCTGTTGGGTGGGGGACAAAATCAACTAAAGTAGCGACATCACCGACCTTAAGACCGTGATCAGGCAGATCAACTGCCAGAGCAACTTCTTGATATAGCTTGAAGTTCATGATTTGGCCTCTCGATAAGGTGTGAGGGTGATGAACTGAAACTGATCGTCAATTTTACGCCGTAGCCAAATTGTAACAACTGATAGCTGTATCCCGTTTGGCCCTTCTAGCATACCAACTGCTTGATAGAAAGTACCGTATTCATTGGTGCGCTCTTCAAAAGCCTCGTTGGTCGCGATCAATGTTTGAATAGCCACTTTTAGGATACCTGGATTGGTTTGGGTAAAGCCTGCTTGAGCCAGAAACTTAGATTTATCATTCCTGGCTCTATATACCAGGAGATACTGAGTTAGTTTTGCCTCTGGAATAATGGCATTTTCGGAGATTTGCATGATAATCAGAGTTCACCATGAAAAGCGCTTTGGAAGCAGGACACCTATCATGCTGAGACTTTGAGCCCAGCCAAAACCTGTTTAACCGTCGCTGTCCAACCAACGATGCCGCCCTGGGCGCGGATCATCTCCAGGGTGGCTTGCTTAAATTCGGGGAAGTAGCTTTCGGTGGCGTCTTCGACCAGTAGGCATTCGTAGCCGCGGTCGTTGGCTTCGCGCATCGTGGTCTGGACACAGACTTCGGTGGTGACGCCGGTGAAGATCAGATGGGTGATAAGGTGCGATCGCAACACATCCTCAAGCTCTGTATCAAAAAACGCCCCTTTTCCCGGTTTAGCAATCACCGGTTCCCCTGGCTTAGGTTGCAGCTCAGGGATAATCTCATTCCCCGCTTCCCCGAGCACTAAAATACGCCCCATCGGTCCCTCATCTCCAATCTTGAGGGTGCCGTTCCCCCGATCTAGCTTTGACTGAGGGCAGTCCGAGAGATCTGGTCGATGGCCCTCTTTTGTTTGAATAATTGTCAATCCCTGGGCCCTAAAAGTCTCCTGTAGCTGTTTCACCGCAGGCACAATGGCTTGCAATCGAGACACATCATTGCCCAGGGCTTCTCCAAAGCCGCCGGGTTCAAGAAAATCTCGCTGCATGTCGATGATCACCAACGCCACGTGACGAAGATTATCAGGTAGCGGATAATCGTAAGGTTGAGCAGAAATTTTAGCCATTTTTCATCACAACCGGCTTCTCCCAGATAATCAACACAATGCAGCCCTCATCACTCACAACGTCATGACGGCTACCCGGAGGATTAATCACCACTGTCCCAGCAGAATGCTGCCCCTGATGGTCACTTTGGGAGCCCGATAGCACGATAATATGTTCGTACCCTGTATGATCATGCTCGGGCACGCTGGCTCCCGGTTCATATCTCAACAGAGC
>JBCBQD010000401.1:0-2382 GCA_039820425.1 Cyanobacteria bacterium J06635_1 | reverse complement strand
CAATGTCAATGTCATAGACATTGTTGTTCCTGAAACAGCAATCTTTGAGGGGGTTCCCATTGCAGAATAAGGACGCTTTTGACACCCTGCCTGTGCTGCTCAGCGATTAGCAGCGCAGGTTCCAGGAGAGGTGCCCTGAGCACTGAAACGGGGAACCTCAAATGAGTTAGCGATCAGCATCACCTGTCCATCTTCATTGATCTGGGCCTGGCTGGCTTCATGGATAGGCGAGGACGTTGAGATCGCACCCCGCCCAGCCCCAGGGAGACTGTCCGGCGCTGCCGTCGCAACCGCCGGTTCAACCCCGTTCAAAAATCGCAAATCTTGCCAACTTCCAGACGAGGCATCTAGCCGTTGGGCGGGGTTAGGCGGTAAGCCCCCTTGCCCCCCAATCACAAACCGATTGTCGCGATCGGCTGGGCAGCCGGTGGCAATCTGATCGTCAGGGTCACTGACCCTAACGGGTAGCGTCACCAACCCTCGATCCGGATCGAGGTCGGGGGTATTCAGCTCTACCTCGCCGTTAAACTCAGGCCCCAGGGCAGACGTCGCCGTAATATCACTCTCAGGGGTGAGGACTTCTCGAAAATCAGTGCCGAGGATACTTTGGGCGGTGACGCTGACCCGACCACCGCGACCCTGCAAGGCATTGGCCGTGATATCACTGTTGTCGAGGGCAATCAGAAAGGGGGTGTCGAGGGTAATGTTGCCACCGTCGGCGTTACCGGCATCGGTGTTGATATTACTGTCTCGTAACAGCAACAGGATCGGCGTTTGCAACCCAACGTTGCCCCCGGCACCAGAGGCCGTGGCGGCATTGATCGTGCCACCGTTGTCCAATCGAATCAGGTCGGCGGTCGCATTCAAGCTGCCAGCATCCCCCGTACCCAGGCTATCGATTGCGATCGCAGCCCCATCCCGAATGATTAACTCCCCAGCGGTCACCTGTAACTCCCCAGCCGTACCGCTCCCCACCAGGCCCGGAAAATCAGTTCGCCCCGAAGAAGAGACCAGGCTACTGGGCAGCTCCACGGGTACCCCCAACGGATTTCTGGTTCCAGTGCCGCTGAGTTCTAACACATCGACCACATTGACCGTGAGGCTGCCCCCCGGCCCATCACTAAAGGTGGTGGTGGAAATATTGGCCCCGTCTCGGATGAAGAGATTGCCCGTATTGAGTACCACATTTCCCGCCGGGGCACCGCTAAAGCTAGAGGTACCAGGACCACTGCCAAATCGCCCGTCGGGGGACAGACCCACGATTTCAGTGGTGCCCCCCACATTGAGAATGACATCCCCCGCTGGCCCACCCAACGGGACTAAGCCCGTGCCCAGGAGTGCGCCGGTTTGGTTGCCAATCTGAGCACCGCCTTCGTTAATAAGTTGTTGGGTATTGACTTCAATATCACCCCCTACCCCCGTCCCAAAAATACTGTTGGCAAAAATGCCGGTAGGGGCAATCGCCCCCACCGGGGTATCTCGCAATTCGACTGATTCGCTGGCGTTAATCACCAGGTCACCCCCATCCCCCGACCCAAAGGTGAAGGTTTGCAACAGTCCGCCGTCGCGGATGACCAGACGCTGGGTATCGAGGCTTAAATCTCCGGCATCCTGGGTGGTGCCCTGGAGAGCGCCGGTTAAGAAAATCGAACCGATAATGTTAACTGACTCAGTCGCATTGACAACAGCATCGCCCCCAGCCCCGCTACCGCTGGTGGTGGTCGAGATTAATGCCCCATCTTGCAGCCGCAGACGGGCCGTGTCGATGAGCAGTTGACCCGATGCCCCCGAGCCGTCGCTACCCGCTAACAGACCGCTCTCGGCAGCAGAAATGTCCAGATTACCTTGAATAGCCTCAAGCAACAGGTCTTGTAACACGTCAAACCCAGACCCACTCAGTTCAACCAGATCGGTGACCCGCAGGATCAAGTCCCCCCCGGCCCCGCTACCCGCAGTAGACGCCGAGAGCAGGGCGCGATCGCGAACTCGAAGTTGGTCAGTCTCCACAATCAAATTGCCGCCCACCCCCTCGGCGACTGTATCTGTACTCAACCGACTGATCACCTGACCATCTGCCGAGGCCCCCTGCACCGTCAGCGAGTCGGTGGCGTTAACGCGTAAATCCCCCCCTGGCAAAGGCCCAAGGGTCACCGCTAATACCTGGGAGCCATCCTCGACTAAAATGGCTTGCCCCTGCAAATCAATGTCACCGCCCCCCGGTCCACTGGCGTTGAGCAACGCCCCCTGGCTGAGTTGAATGGCTCCAAAATCTTGAACCGCGTCATAGTCCAGGTCAAATCCATTGGCAACGGGGGTGAGGCTAACCGTACCCTGGGTGGCACTGCCGATTTCTAACCGACCCGAGGGGGCCGACACTGTGCC
>JBCBQD010000400.1:0-2392 GCA_039820425.1 Cyanobacteria bacterium J06635_1 | reverse complement strand
GCTTTTCACCCCCGGAGAAGGTCGTGGGTGACAGCGACCAGAGTCGCTCTGACAAGTTGAGCAGCTTGAACAATTTTCGAATTTTGTCGTAGGCAACGTCAGTTTCAATGCCTAAATCCATCAGGGGTTCTGCGGCCACTTCAATGGCAGGCACTCGGGGGATCACACGCAGAAACTGACTTACATAACCAATGATCTGCTGGCGCACAGCGATCAGCTCATGGGGCTGTAGCTGAGGCAAGTCAACCCAGTCGCCTCCATGGTTTATCCAAATTGAGCCGCTATCGACTCGGTAGTTGCCGTAAAGCGATCGCATAAAGGTTGATTTTCCTGAACCGGATACGCCCGCAAGAGCCACGCATTCTCCCGCCTTTACTATGAGGGAGACATTTTCTAACACTGACAGATGGATGCCGCCCTGGTTGTGCAGGGTGAAGCCTTTGACGAGGTTAGCGGCGTGTAGGAGGGTATCGGGGGAGAGGGTGGGTGGTGGGTAGTGGGTGGTGGGTAATGGGTGGTGGGTAATGGGTGTTGGGTAATGGGTAGTCATAGTGAATATAGTTGCTCCAACAAGGACTCCTTTAGGGCATCAGAGTGGCACTGACTAATTGTTGAGTATACGGATGCTGCGGATCGTCGAGCACCTGGTCAGTTAGCCCTGACTCAACTACCTGGCCGTTTTGCATCACCATCAGTCGATGGGCGAGCAATCTGACGACACCGATGTCGTGGGTGACAAGAATGACGCTGAGATGCAGGGTGCGTACCAAAGATCTCATCAAATCGAGGAGCTTGGCCTGCACAGAGACATCTAGCCCCCCTGTGGGCTCGTCCATGAGCACCAGTCTGGGGCGAGTCACGAGCACTCTGGCGAGCTGTAGCCGCTGCTGCATACCACCGGAGAAGGTACTGGGGAGAAAATCCATGCGATCGCAGGGAATCTCAACCTGGGTCAGCCACTGGGTTGCTTCCTTGCGAATGTCACCATAGTGGCGTGCGCCCACGTCCATCAACCGTTCGCCAATGTTAGCCCCCGCCGTTACGTTCAGCCTGAGACCGTCCCGTGGGTTTTGCTGCACAAAGCCCCACTCGGTTTTCATCAAGGCTCGGCGGCGCGCCTCTGGCAGCCTGGCCAGGTCAAGCGTGTCATCAGAGCGGCTGTGGTAAAGCACCTGACCGTTGTCCATGGGCAAATGACCCGCGATCGCATTTAGCAACGTCGTCTTACCCGATCCTGATTCGCCAATAATGCCCAGCACCTGAGCCGGGTAGAGGTCGAAGGAGATGCGATCACACGCAGTAATGCGACCATAGTTTTTAGTGAGTTCTTTAACCGTTAAGAGGGGAGACATAAGGCGTGTTTCGTCCACAATAATCCGTATCCGAACAAATCCACATGCGGGTCCCCTCGTTGTCGATTACAACCTCGTCGAGGTAGCTATCCGTCGCGCCGCAAAACTCGCAGGGGTGATCCCAACTCTCGACGGTGAAAGGGTGATCTTGGAAATCGAGACTTTTGACTTTGGTGTAAGGGGGCACCGCGTAGATTCTCTTTTCCCGACCTGCACCGAAGAGCTGAAGGGCTGGACTCATATGCAGTTTGGGATTATCAAATTTGGGGATTGGGCTGGGGCGCATCATGTAGCGGTCATTGACCATGACGGGGTAATCATAGGTGGTTGCAATATGGCCAAACTGGGTAATGTCTTCGTAGAGCTTGACGTACATCGGCCCATATTCCTCCAGAGCGTGCATCTTGCGGGTTTCAATCTCTGAAGGCTCAATCCATCGCAGCGGTTCGGGGATAGGCACCTGATAGACCATGATTTGGCCTTCTTGCAGCGGTGTCTCAGGAATGCGATGTCGAGTTTGCAGCACCGTGGCCGCTTCAGTCTTTTCAGTGGTCTTGATGCCGCAGACCCGCTTGAAAAACCGGCGAATGTTAACCGCATTGGTGGTATCGTCGGCTCCCTGATCGATCACCTTGAGAGTATCATCTTGACCAATCACTGCAGCAGTCACCTGTATGCCGCCAGTGCCCCAACCATAAGACATCGGCATCTCTCGCGAACTAAAAGGGATCTGATGCCCCGGAATCGCCACGGCCTTTAGCAATGCCCGCCGAATCGAGCGCTTAGTTTGTTCGTCGAGATAGGCAAAATTAAACCCTGTTTCGGGAACAGAATTCTTTTCTATAGAAAGCGACCCAACAGTTTCCATCAACCTATTTCCTCGGCAGTATTGCGAATGTCTTTATGAATTTCTATTGTCCTAAAAGCTTTCAGAGCTGCTTGAACATTGTTTCTGGGGCCTTGCTTACTTCCCCATCTTCCCTATCTCCCCCATCTCCCCCATCTTCCTCTGCCCCCTCTGCCCCCTCTGCCCCCTCTGC
>JBCBQD010000399.1:0-2404 GCA_039820425.1 Cyanobacteria bacterium J06635_1 | reverse complement strand
TCACACGTTAGATGTGGACGTTCGGCCGCTGCCGTCTGGGGATGCTTCGGGATCGGCGCAAAATAACGTCCCCGTAGAGGATGAGTGGGGGGGCAGAGGGGGCAGAGGGGGCAGAGGGCGCAGAGGGTGCAGAGGGCGCAAATGCCTGATTCCTAACTCCTATCTTCTATCTTCTATCTTCTATCTCCTGACTCCTTTCTATCTCCTGTCTCCCCAAAACCGTTTCTCAAGCTTATCGAGACGGTCGCTGGCTGGAAAGGATTTGCGATACCAGGTGAGACGTAGGTCTTGGATTTCGGCTTCGGACAGCTGCCAGGGGTGATGGGATTGGCGGATGCGATCGCACACGCTCTGCAAACACAGCGCCGTGCTCACCGAGATATTAAAACTTTCGCTAAAACCATACATGGGAATGCGTAATTGCAGATCTGCCTGCTCCAGGGCCTGGGTCGAGAGACCGGCTTGCTCTCCGCCAAATATTAGGGCAATCGGCTGGTCGAGGGGTAACTCTGGCAGATATAGGGCATCGGTGTGGGGGGTGGTCGCTACCAGCCTGTAGCCCCTGGCTTTGAGCTGCCGCAGACAGGTCTCAGTGTTTTGTTGCTGCTTAGCATACTTGTGCAGACTCAGCCATTTATTACATCCCCGAGTGACATCGAGATTGATCTTAAAACTGGCCTGGTTCTCAATGATGTGAACATCTTGCACCCCAAAGCTATCGCAGTTACGCAGCACCGCACTGGCATTTTGGGAGACATAAACGTCTTCGAGCACTACGGTGACATATCGAGTCCGCTGAGCCAGAACGGATTCGATTTTGGCTTGTCGGTCATCGGTTAGAAAAGTTTGCAGATATTTGGTGAGTTCTGTTCGCTCTAAAACATTCATTAGAGGAATATATCAATTTTCAGGTCCCCTACCGGTGCCAATCGGTCACCCCGCCTGGCTTATCAATCAGCGTGATTCCCAACGCACTGAGTTCGTCGCGAATCTGGTCAGCGGTGGCAAAGTCTTTTGCCAGCTTAGCGGCCTGGCGCTGCTCAATTTTGGCGTCAATGTCAGCGTCACTCAGATCCGATTCACCGAGGGGCTCTGGTTCGGCAGAGGCTTCTAAACCCAACACCTGAGCTAAGCACACCAGTGTTTGCCACTGCTGACGCAGCGTCTTGGCATCAGTCTCCGCCTGCCCCTGATGCAAGATCAGGTTGCCCTGACGGCGCAGTTCTTTGGCCAGGTCAAATAGCACCGCGACCGCCCCCGGACTGTTAAAGTCATCGTCCATTGAGGTTTGAAACTGCTGGACCGGTTCGCTATCGGCGTCGATACGCATGGCCGTGGGGGCACCAAAGCTAGTGTCATCCACATCGGTCCAACCAAGCTGTTTGCCGTAGTGATGGCCGAACAGAAGCCCTTCTTGGAGGGTTTGCCAGCTGTTGATGGCGGATGCGATCGCATCCGCCGTAAAATCAATCGGCTTACGATACTGGGCTTGCAGCACAAACACACGTAAGGCCATGGGATGGGGCCCTTCTGGAGCATCCAAAAGCTGACGAATGGTGGTGAAATTGCCCAGGGATTTCGACATCTTCTCCCCCTCGACATTCACCATGCCGTTGTGCATCCAATAGCGCGATAGGGGATGCCCTGTCGCTGCCTCAGACTGGGCAATTTCATTCTCATGGTGAGGGAACTGCAAATCAGCCCCGCCGACATGGATATCAATGGTATCGCCCAACCCTTCGCGGATCATCGCCGAGCACTCAATATGCCACCCTGGGCGTCCCGGTCCCCACGGTGAGTCCCAAGCCGGTTCATCTGGTTTTGCCCCTTTCCACAGCGCAAAGTCAAATGGGTCGTGCTTTTTGGTATCCCCTTCTGACACCCGTCCGCTGGCCCCCGCCTGCATATCGTCTAGCTTGCGGCCCGACAGCTTGCCATAGCCCTCAAACTTGCGCACGGTGTAATAAACATCCCCATCCGCCGCATAGGCAAAGCCCTTTTGTTCCAAATCGTGGATCAGCCGCTGAATGCCATCAATGGTGTGGGTGGCATAGGTATAGTCGTCGGCCTCTGAAATATTCAGCCGCGCCATGTCCTCAAAGTACGCCTGGATATACTTCTTCGACACCGCCTCCATCGAAGTCCCCTCTTGCCGGGCCCGATTGAGAATTTTGTCATCAATATCGGTGAAATTTTGCACGTAGCGAACCTCGTAGCCACGCCAACGCAGATAGCGCTGAATCGTATCCCACACAATATAGGAGCGGGCATGGCCTAGATGGCAGTAGTCATACACCGTCACCCCGCAGCAGTACATCTTGACCCGGTTGTCTTCCAAGGGCTCAAACGGCTCTTTTTGGCGAGACAGCGTGTTGTAAATGACTAAACTCATCGGAGCTGCAAC
>JBCBQD010000398.1:0-2437 GCA_039820425.1 Cyanobacteria bacterium J06635_1 | reverse complement strand
ATTATCGAGCAGGTAGACGATTTACAACTCAAGGAGTTAGAAAATTTTCTCAGCTGTGATCTGCAGCGAATTCAAATTAGTGAGACTGAGGTAGATGCGACTGCTGCGATTATTTATCCGATCATCTTAGCGGATCGCCTCGCGGTTATCCTGAAAGTGCCGGGCGAAGATCAGGCTCTGAGGGTCCACCAAGTTTGGCAATCGCATGAAGCGGTGGAGGGCATCCTGACGAGGTTGCGCAATGACCTGAGTGCTGCCCCTGATCGCACTCCTGAGGTGATTGAGTCGGCCCAGACAATTTATGGCTGGTTGATTGCGCCGTTTGAGTCAGTGTTGGCCCAACAGCCGCAGATTAAAACCCTGGTGTTTGTTCTGGATGGCACCCTGCGGAATATTCCCATGGCGGTTTTGCGGGATGGTGACAAGTATCTGATTGAGAAGTATGCGGTTGCGATCGCGCCAGGACTGGATATTTTTGAGCCCAGCCGTCTACCTCAAGATTTGAAAGTCTTTACCGGCGGGGTGGGTGAGCCTCAAACCTTAGAGGGTCGAGAGTTTTCTAAAATTGAGAGACTGGTGGATGAGTTTGAGGGCATCAGCCAGTGGACAGAGATCCGCCCCCCGCTGCTCAATCAACAGTTTACTCGAGAGAATCTACAGCAACAGATCAGCGCGAATGATTTCTCGGTGATCCATTTAAAGACCCACGGTATTTTTAGTTCTGCCCCAGAGGAGACGTTTATTGTCGCCTATCAAGAGTTAATCCGTGGGAGAGATTTGGGGAGTCTGATTCAATCGGCCAATCGACCCGAACGCTCTCCCATCGAACTGTTGATTTTGAGTGCCTGCTCGACGGCCCAGGGGGACAATCGAGCGGTATTAGGGCTGGCAGGTATTGCGGTGCAGTCGGGGGCACGGAGTGCCATCTCGACCCTGTGGGATGCCCAGGATGATCCAAATACCCAAATGATGATTCGGTTTTATCAGGAGTTATCAGAACCCGACATCACCCGTGCTGAGGCACTCAGACGGGCTCAGGTGGCGCTTTTAAAGGATTATGCGGCCCCGCATATTTGGGCGACGTATGTTTTGGTGGGTACTTGGCTGTGAGCGTCCTTAGGCAACCTCCTCGGGGACCTGGGGGGTGATGTTTTGGGTCGTGATATGGTGGTTTGCGATCGCACCGCACGTGGTCAACCAAACCCCATCAAACGACTGAATGTGGTCGATCAGTCGCGACAGCATCAGTAACCGCGCCGGACGACCGATAATTTCGGGATGCATGGTGAGAATAAAGGCACTGTTGTAGTGATAGAGCCCCTCAAACTCTTCTCGCCAAAGCTGAAACGCCTTCTCACAGGTTTCGATCACCCCACCGCCCGTCGGTGGGTCCACCGTAAAGGCAAACTGTTCCCAATCGTCATTGGTCCAATGCGGCGGGATTTCGACCAGATCGCCACCTTCCGTCGGCAGGGTATAGGGGGCATCGTCATCCATCAGAGAAGAGTCGTATTGCATGCCGTGCCGAGCCAACAGGGCCGGAGTGCTTTGCTTCATATCCCACCAGGGTGAGCGATAGCCCACCGGCTTGAGGCTCGTAATCTCTTTCAAAATCTGGCAGGTTTTAACCAGAGCCGCTTCTTCTTCGATTTCATCCAAATCTGAGGGTTTTCTGTGCAGGTAGCCATGCACGCCAATTTCGTGGCCCTCGTCATGGATACGCTTGATCAAGGCCGGATACTGCTCCGCCGTATATCCCGGCACAAAAAACGTCGCCTTGACCCCCTTTTGGGCCAGCAAATCTAAAATACGCGGCACCCCCACCTTGGGGCCATAGCGGGCCCAGGCCAGGGCCGATAGCCGTTTACCGTATTTGGGATTTACCCCTAAAATGCCAGCTTCGCCATCCACATCAAAGCTTAAAACGGCGGCGCACTGAGTGCCTTCGGGCCAACGATAGCTCATAAATCATCCCTTAACAACTTCCTCAACCGTAATCAGAATAGTAGATTACAACTGTTTTGCTGGTTACACCTATGAGGATATTGATCAGGGTATTGCCAGGGTCACTGATAGAGGTAGCGTACCCCCAAGTACTGGGCCATCTTGTCGAGAAGACCCTCTCGACGAAAGGGTTTGCTCACAAAATCATCGCAGCCGATGGCTAACATTGTGGCTTTGTCTTCTGCAAAGGCACTGGCGGTGAGGGCAATAATAATCGGCGAAGGGGCGTTAGCGTAGCCCTGCCCCAAGGGCTTTAGAGACAAAAGTTCATGCCGGTGAGACGCCTGCCCTACGGTGCCGTTTTCGCATTCCCACGTCGCCATGTCCGACTTTCGCCTGCCGCCTTTTGTCTTTCGTCTCTCGCCTGCTCTATCTCCCCCACTGACCATCGCCCGAATCCGTCGTGTCGCCTCATATCCATCCATTACAGGCA
>JBCBQD010000397.1:0-2552 GCA_039820425.1 Cyanobacteria bacterium J06635_1 | reverse complement strand
CTCAGCGATGGCGTAGAGCAGCCTCACTGGCTGGTGAATGCTCAGCTTAATATTGTTGAGAGTTGTTTCCTGGCCCCAAAAGAGAAAACAGCTATTATCGCTCAGCAGCCGGGTGGCCCGATTCAAACCTGGAGCTATGGCGAGTTAGAGCGGCTTACCAATCGGGTGGCGAATGGGCTGGTGGCAGCGGGCTATGGGGTGGGGGATGCGATCGCAATCCTGATGCCAATGACGATCGAATCAGTGGCGATTTATCTCGGCATCCTCAAAATGGGTGGGGTGGTGGTCTCTATAGCCGATAGCTTTGCCCCAGCTGAGATTGCCACCCGACTAGGGATTGGGCAGGCCAAAGCTATCTTTACCCAAACCCATCTCTGGCGACGGGGTAAGCCCTTGCCCCTGTATCACAAAGTATTCTCGGCCCAGGCTCCACGGGCCATTGTTATTCCAGCGGGGTATCCCCTTGCGCTGCGCCCAGGAGACCTACCCTGGTCCGAGTTTCTCAGCCAAGACGATCGGTTTACAGCCGTCCCTGGCGGGCCAGATACCCCCTCAAATATTCTGTTTTCCTCGGGGACAACCGGCACCCCCAAGGCGATTCCCTGGACCCAGACCACGCCCATTAAATGTGCCGTCGATGGCCATTTGCACCACGACATCCACCCTGAGGATGTGATTGCCTGGCCCACCAGTCTGGGCTGGATGATGGGGCCCTGGCTGATTTTTGCCAGCTTACTCAACCGGGCGGCGATGGCGCTGTACGACGATGCGCCGACTGAGCAAGGGTTTGGAGAATTTGTACAAACAGCTGGTGTGACCCTGTTGGGGGTGGTGCCGAGTTTGGTCAGTGCCTGGCGACGCAGTGGTTGCATGGCTGAGTCCGACTGGCACCAGCTCAAAGCTTTTAGCTCTACAGGAGAATGTTCTAACCCCGACGATATGGCCTTTTTGATGGCGCTAGGGGGCCACAAGCCGATTATCGAATACTGCGGCGGCACTGAAATTGGCGGCGGTTACATCACCGGCACCCTGGTACAACCCGCCTATCCGGCTACGTTCTCGACCCAAGCTCTGGGATTGGAGATGGTCATTTTAGACGAGCAAGGTAACCCCACCCATGAAGGCGAGGCATTCATTGTCCCGCCCGCCATCGGCCTTTCTACCACGCTGTTAAACCGGGACCACCATCAGGTTTACTTCGCTGCAACACCCCCCTACCCGCTGCCACTGCGCCGTCACGGCGATCGGTTAAAGAGACTTGCGAATGGCTACTATCGGGCCCAGGGGCGGGTCGATGACACGATGAACCTGGGGGGCATTAAGGTCAGCGCCGCTGAGATTGAGCGGGTGCTGCAAACCTTGCCAGATGTGCAGGAGGTGGCTGCCATCACCGTTGAGTCAGATGCTGAGATGGGCGGCCCTAGCCAACTGATTGTGTATGCGGTGCTTGACCCATCTGCCCAATACTCTAAAAAAGAATTGCAGAACCGATTTCAAACCGCAATCTGTCAGGCTTTAAATCCCCTTTTCCGGCTAAAAGATGTGGTGGTTGTTGAGGCATTGCCGCGCACTGCGTCTAACAAGATTTTACGGCGAGATTTGCGATCTCGCTATATTAACAAACAGCATGGGTGCGGATTACCGTAATGGATAGATTGAGATAGATTCATCCAGGTGTTATATTTTGGGGTTCTTAAAATTGTCACAAATAGATTTACCTTTAAAGATTGATAACGCTCCCCATGAACTCCAATAAAACAATTCTGAGGGCTTTTGAATGGATTAAAATAGCGAACTCAAAGCCTTTCCGTCCATAGGGTTAAGCCACCTCGAATGCAATCCCCTAATTTAGATTTGGATATATCTTTAGCGAGGCGTTTATGTAGAAAACCTTTTTGACGAAAATTAAGTTTTACATTTGAGATTATCCAATTTGTTTCGCATCAGACCCCTTCAGACAAGGGATGCGAAAACAAAAAAGTGTGTTTGCTATAATGGGAGCAAGGAAAGATAACTGAGACAGCTCTCTTCCAAACCAAAGAATCCCTGAAATGCTTTCAAAGGTTATCTTTCCCCAGGAGTAGAGGTTTTGAAAAGATCCTATTTCTGACAGCCAAAAGGCGCTATCAAGCCGCTTGTGCCGATAGCAGAGTCCTCCTTTGGTACGCGCGTGTGAAGGACTCTATCCACCACCCTGTAAATCAGTCGTAAAAGCTGTCAATAGCCGGTGAACGTGGCTTTACAGAGCCCAAGGAGGAATCTTATGAACTCACCCGGAACCCTTACATTAGAGCAAGAATTTCAACTTAACGTCTTGAAACAACAAGTTGAAACGCTTTCGACAGAGCAAGCTCAATCGTATTTGCTTGAGGCCATGCGCCAGCTTATGGTGAAAGACAACTGGGTCAAGCATACCTTTAGAGAATGCTATTTGAAGTTGTAACCTTTGGCCTGATGAGAGGCCAAAATAACAAAACCCCAGGTCCAAAAAGACTTGACGGGCTGATCGAGTTTTCGATCAGCCCTTGGGTTAAGGAGCTTAATCATGATCG
>JBCBQD010000396.1:0-2601 GCA_039820425.1 Cyanobacteria bacterium J06635_1 | reverse complement strand
GACAGTCGGGCGCGGCATGGGGGCTTTAATGCCATGGCGTGTGATTAAGAAACAAGATGCTTAGGAGGTGATGGGTGATAGGTGATAGGTGATAGGTGATAGGTGTGAGAATTTAAACCTAGAACCTAAAACCTAAAGCCTAAAAACCAAAGTTGAGATCGCTAGTTAGGCGACCGCAATCAAATAAGCCACCACCCTATAGCCCTACGGGCATGGCTACGCTAGCGCCCTTCGCCCTATAGCCCTGCGGACATGGCTTCGCTAGCGCCTTTTCCCCTTTTCAGCCGGGATTTTATTTTTGTGCAGTCCCCTTACTGAGTAGGAACTAACCTGATGATCCAAGAAACACTCATTTCTTCACAGCTTACAAAAACCAGCGCGAAAGGCTCGGTTAATGTGGAAGGGGTCTCGATGACTTTTAGCCGACGGGGGCAGTCTACCCAGGTTTTAGAGTCGATCAATTTGCAGATCAAACCTGGAGAGTTAGTGTGTTTATTGGGGCCATCGGGCTGTGGTAAATCGACTTTATTGAATATCATTGCCGGGTTTATCAAACCCACTGAAGGCTATGTCATGGTTGACCAGCAACAGGTTAAAAAGCCAGGGGCCGATCGGGGGGTTGTGTTTCAGCAGTATTCTTTACTGCCCTGGAAAACAACGTTTCAAAACGTCGAGCTGGGGCTGAAGATTAAAGGCATGCCCAAGGCTGAACGGGAAGATATGGTGGGCGAGTATCTGAACTTAGTAGGACTGGCGAAGTATCGCAATGCTTACCCGAGTCAGCTATCCGGGGGAATGCAACAGCGGGCCAGCATTGTACGAGCGCTGGTAAATTCACCGTCGGTATTGCTGATGGATGAGCCCTTTGCGGCCCTGGATGCCCAAACCCGACACATGATGCAGGAACTACTGCTGACGATTTGGAGCACCCTCAAGACCACGGTTATTTTTGTCACCCATGATATTGAGGAAGCTATTTTTCTGGGCGATCGCATCTTTGTGATGGGGGTGCAACCGGGGCGAATCAAAGCTGAATTGGAGATTCCCTTGGCCAGACCTCGCCATGTGGATGATATGCTCACCCCGGAGTTTACCCAACTCAATCGACAGGTGTTTGAGCTGATTAGAGAAGAGACGATGAAAAGTATGGAAACTCCTTAAATTTAAGCGGTTGTATGAAGCGGTGATGTAATGCAGTGGGAAAATGCCTGTCGCATGATCCCGTGGTGATGTTAATCGGGTCATCTGAATGGGGAGACCTTAAAAAGATGCGATCGCAGTTTCCAGAAACTCGGACTGAATCCAGGTATTTACATCAATCTCACCGAGGGATTCATTACCGGGAATGGTTTTGAGTTTCTGGATATGCTCAGTCACCCAGTCAATCCGAATGTTGGTTTCTGGGAAAAAGATCCCAGCGTTATTGGATTGTTGATAATCCAGGGTTTTGGCCACAATGTCAGGATCTAATCTAGCCCAATTGCTGACCAGAGACAGAGCGCTAGGGGTCGTCATATACCAATGCTGAGCTGCAATTAGCGCTTTCAAGTAGGCGACCACAATGTCGGGGTGTTGCTCAGCCAAGACCTCTCGAACGACAATGCCATGAAACGTCGGTAGCTGATTCGAATCGTTGTCGAGTAAGCGGCGAAACCTGCCGTGGTGACTGGCAATCTCATGCAGGGGGGCAAAATAGGCATAGCCATCGGCCTGGGAATTACGCGGGGTAAGGCGATGAATGCTGAGGTTTTCAATGCAGGCGAGCGTCACCGCTTGCAATAGGTTTTCCCGTGAGAGGGTGCGCATAATCATACCGTGGGCTGAGGACCCAAAGGGCACGGCAATCACCCGACTGCGCAGATCATCTAAACTGCTCAAAGAGGAGTAATCGGGAACAATAATCGTATTGCCAGCGCCATCAGGGTTACTGGCTACGAAGCTAATTAATCTAGTGTTTGTGGCGGTTGCCGTTGAGTCAGTCGGCATAGTCGCACTGAGCAATAGGGGATAGTCTCCCAAAATACCGATATCTAACTGCTGGGCCTGTAACCCGTTCACAATCGGGGCCCCCGAGGTGAAATCACGCCATTTTATACGGTATTCGGTATTACTGTACTGACCTGAGTGGGGCAAAAAATGTTCGAGGAGCCCCAATTTTTGGATAATAACCCCTGCAGTTACCGTTTGGATTGTTTTGTTTTGGGTGCCAATGGTGATCGTTAAAGTCTCAGCGGCGGTTGGGGTGGCTCGGACAAATAGACTGGGGGATTGTAGATGGACCGCTGTTGGGTCACTCGAGAAAGCAGCGAGCTTAGATTTTGAGGCGCTAGTAGCGGTTGCTCGCGTAGCGACTGCCTTGGCGGCTGAGAGCTGAGCATTTCTGACCCGATATCTACGTTGGGTCTGTTCAGAAACCAGGCGAATTAACTTCTTTAAAGGCCCCTTGGAGAGTGTTTCGGGAGAATGCTTTGGCTGATTACGAGGGTCTGAGAGCTGCTTGGGCATCAGCATAAACAATCTGCAATCCAGGGCAAACTCTTGCAGTGGAATGGCCACCAGAAGTTTTGCCTGACGCTCGGCCTGCAGCTGCAAACTAGATGC
>JBCBQD010000395.1:0-2631 GCA_039820425.1 Cyanobacteria bacterium J06635_1 | reverse complement strand
CTGGCTGATTACTGAGCGTCTCCGCACTGGCTGATTACTGAGCGTCTCCGCACTGGCTGATTACTGAGCGTCTCCGCACTGGCTGATTACTGAGCGTCTCCGCTCAAGACAATCTGACCATCGCTGATTTGAATATCTTCGAGGGAAACGCCTTGCTGAGCCAGTAGCCCGGACAGTTGACTTTCTAGGTCGGCTTGGGATAGGCCAAAGCGATTGGCCACTTCACTCAGTGGCATAGAAAACTGTCCAACTTTCAGGATAGTATCTTCATCAAACCGCAACTGCCCATCAACAATGCGAGGGCTCCCTTCAATCCCCACATAAATGTCGCGCCCGGCCAGCATCGGGAATGTATCAGTTAGTTGTGTCAGGGATTGTTGTGCTTGCGGAGGCAAGGCTTCGGTCGGCACTTCTGACAGGTTCATGACCAGACCGCTCTCGATGCGATCGCGCTCAATCGACGTATTAATCCCTTTCGCATGTTCAAGCAGCGGCGCTGTCTGGGGTTGGTTTTCTAGAGCAATCACCATCACCTGATTAAAATCGGCTTCACTCAGGGTCACCTCTAGCTGCCCGTCACCATTGAGGTCTGCTGCATTATTTGAGATCAGCTCACCCGCTGACACCGCCGCATCTGGGACTACTTCGCCCTGGGTATACCATTCGGGCAAGACCGTCGCCCGATTCCACGCATAGGCAATGCCACCCCCGACAATGGCCGATACAATCACAATTCCTACAAGCAGTTTGCTTTTCAAATATGCATTCCTAACTCGACAGCCTAATCCTCTTGAGAGGTCAAAGCCCTATCCCTACTATGCCAGGTCACCCATCTAAACGGTTTTATAAACAGACCAGTTGTCAGAATGCAATACGTTCTAAGAAACTAACTTTAACGAGCATGGAGGGATTCGAACCCCCGACCCTCAGAACCGGAATCTGATGCTCTATCCACTGAGCTACATGCCCACCTTGTCATTGGTGATGCCCCATCATAGCATTTAACTTTTAACCCCTTCTACCTATGACAACACCTGCCAGTCCTGACCTTGACCAAACTGCAACACAATTAGACGAAGAAGCCCTTCAAACAGGTCTTTCGGATGAGCAGTACAAACGCAAAATGACACGACGTAAGGAGGTTCAGGAGAAGCGGTTGGCGGAACGTAACCAGGAAAAGGGCCTGATTATTGTCAACACTGGCAACGGTAAGGGCAAAACCACTGCAGCTCTGGGGATGGTGTTGAGATCGCTGGGTCACGGTTACAAAGTCGCGATTGTGCAATTTATCAAAGGCGGGTGGGAGCCTGCTGAGAAAGCCGCCCTGAGCCACTGGCCTGACCAGTTGGCCTTTCACGCCATGGGAGAGGGCTTTACCTGGGAAACCCAGGACCGCCAGCGCGATACAGAGATGGCCCAAAAAGCCTGGCAAAAGGCGCTGGAATATATTTGCGATCCCGCCTACCGCACGGTGCTGTTGGACGAGGTAAATATTGCCCTAAAGCTGGGTTACCTGACCGTAGAAGATGTCCTGGCGGGGCTGGCCAAAAAAAACACAGATTCGCACGTAATCTTGACCGGGCGGGGAGCGCCCCCAGCGCTGATTGAGCAGGCGGATCTAGTGACTGAAATGACCCTGGTGAAACATCCATTTAAGGAGCAAGGAGTTAAGGCGCAACCAGGCATTGAATTTTGATCAGCCTTGGGTTAATCCACAATAGGGCTGCCGTGGTGATGAACCAAATACCACTGGCCGCCCATGCGCTCAAAGGTATTGGTCGCCATAGATTTTGCCTCTAGCCGACGGTTGCCCGCGACCTGCATCACTTTCTCCGCCAAAACGACATAGGCCAGGTCGCCGGAGACCTCCACCGAGATCACATCCAGGTCAATCTCCAGGTAGCGGGTCGCCTTAAAGATTTGCAGCCACGATTGACGGATAGCCTCCCAGCCTTTGATGACCTGACGACCCGGATGAATGCAAAGACTGCCAACGCCTTTTGAGCAAACGGTCTCCAGGGCATCGATGTCCTTTTTCTCAAAGGCCCGATAAAAAGCTTGATTAGCCGCGAGGACAGCGGTTTGCTCGTTTGACATCTATTTACGCCGATCACGCTTTGTGGATTCTAATGCAATACTGAGACAAAGTAGCCATCAGTGGAATCCCCCAATAAGTTGCAAGACTAGACCTGACTTATGAGTTAGAAGTCAGGAGTCAGAAGCCAGGAGTCAGAAATCAGGAGTTAGAGACCTATTTGCATGTTGCAAATTCAAAGCCTGTCAAAAACTTATGGCAAGCGGCAAGCATTAACCGATCTGACGCTGATGCTCCAGCCAGGGGAAATCTATGGATTGCTTGGGCCTAACGGAGCAGGCAAGACGACGACTATCAATCTTTTAAGTGGTTTACTCCAGCCTGACAAAGGGACTGTTTTGATCGCTAAGCAGCCGGTGTCTGAGGCCACTAAACCGCTGCTGGGCATTATGCCGCAGCAAAACTTGCTTTACCAAAGTCTGACCTGCCAGGAGAATCTCGCCTTTTTTGCAAAGGTCTATGGGTTAAGCACAGAGCAGAGATCTCAACGAATCTCTTTTTGCCTAAAAGCGGTTAATTTACAAGATCGAGCCAAC
>JBCBQD010000394.1:0-2721 GCA_039820425.1 Cyanobacteria bacterium J06635_1 | reverse complement strand
CCTCTATCTTCCCTATCCCCGTGTCCCCGCGTCCCTCCATCTCCGCGTCCTTCCCCATTTCCTCCCTCTCCTAACTCCTGGCTCCTGACTCCTATCTCCTATCTCCCCAGATTCCCAGATCCACTAAATATCTGTCGTTCATTCCCGACCTAAGCGGAGAACCGATCCATGAAAACCGACGCGACTGTTGTTGTGATTGGTGCGGGCATTGTCGGCTGTAGCACCACCTATCATCTGGCTAAACTCGGCTGGAAAAATATTGTTGTGGTAGAGCAGGGGCCGCTGTTCGCCACGGGTGGCTCCACCTCCCATGCGCCGGGGCTGGTGTTTCAGACTAACCCGTCTAAAACCATGACCCAGCTAGCCAAGTACACCGTCGAGTTGTACAGCCAGCTCAGCACTGAAGAAGGCCCGGCTTACTATCCGGTGGGCGGCATTGAGGTTGCTTACACTCAAGCTCGAATGGAAGAGCTTAAGCGCAAGCTGGGCTGGGCTAAGTCTTGGGGCATAGAGGGGGCCTGTCTACTGACTCCAGCGGAAGTCAAGGCTAAGGTACCCATAATTGACGAGACTAAGATTCTCGGAGGCTATCACGTACCCGCAGATGGTGTTGCCAAGGCGCTGCGAGCTGCTGAGGCGATGGCGAACATGGCAAAAGAAGCTGGGGCTGCCGAGTTTTATGGCGATACGACCGTCCTGGATATTGAGGTAGTAGATGGTCAGGTCAAGGCCGTTCTCACCGATAAAGGTCGAATTGCAACTGAGAAGGTGCTGGTGTGCGCAGGCATCTGGGGGCCGCGCGTTGGGCGCATGGTGGGTGAGACTATCCCGCTGACGCCCGTGCAGCACCAGTATGTTAAAACCGGCCCGATTCTAGAACTGGCGGACGCTGCGGATGAGATAGTGCAGCCGATTGTGCGTCATCAGGATCATGCCATGTATTTCCGACAGCATGGGGATTGCTGGGGCATTGGATCGTATCAGCACGAGCCGCTCCTCGTGGACCCGGATAACATCTTGCCCTTTGCAGAGGCTCCGGTCATGCCTTCAGTGAAACCGTTTACTGAAGAACATTTTTCTGCCGCTTGGGAATCGACCAAAGAACTGTTCCCGGCGCTGGCTAATGCGGAGCTGCCGTACAAGATCAATGGCATGTTCTCCTTTACACCCGACAGCGGCTCGGTGATTGGGGAATCGTCTAAAGCGAAAGGCTTCTGGGTTGCAGAGGCGGTTTGGGTCACCCACGGGGGCGGGGTTGGCAAGGTTGTGGCAGATCTGATGACCACAGGGGTTTCTAATTTTGATCTGCATGAGATGGATATTCATCGCTTCTCGGATGTTTGCAAGAGCGCCGACTATATTCTCAAGGCGGGGGCGCAACAGTATGACGAGGTGTACGACATTATCCATCCGTTAGATCAGCAGACCCACTCTCGGGAGCTGCGGGTGAGTCCGTTTTATCCTCGTTTACAAGCGCTGGGGGCTAAGTTTGTCTTTAGCGCAGGCTGGGAGCGTCCCCAGTGGTTTAAGGCTAATGTTGGGCTTTTAGAAGACTATACCGTGCCCCAGCGTGAGGGTTGGGCGGCTAAAAACTGGTCACCTATCCAGGGAGCAGAGCACCTGGTCACCCGGGAGAAGGTGGCCCTCTATGACCTGACCCCCTTTGCCAAATTTGAGATAACGGGCCCTGGGGTAGTGGCCTATCTGCAAAATCTCTGCGCCAACAATATTGACAAGTCGGTTGGCAAGGTCATCTACACCGCCATGCTAGATACGAATGGCGGCATCATGTGTGACCTGACGGTTAGCCGGTTGGGGCCTGAGACCTATTGGGTGGTGACCGGGGGGTCGGTGCAGGGTCATGATCTGGCCTGGCTGACGTCTCATCTACCCACCGACAACTCAGTCCGCATTACCGATGTGTCATCGAGCTACTGCTGTGTGGGGCTATGGGGACCTAAGGCTCCGGCTGTGCTGCAGGCTGTGACGCAGACGGACGTCTCGAAAACGGCCTTTAAGTTTTTTACCCATCAACAGTTCTACCTCGGCAACATTCCTGTGCTGGCCTCGCGAGTCTCTTATGTGGGCGAAGCCGGGTGGGAAATTTATGCACCCACAGAGTCAGGGCTAAAGCTGTGGGATTTGCTGTGGGCAGCTGGTCAGGACCATGGCATGATTGCCGCTGGCATGGGAGCGTTTGAGACGCTACGCCTGGAAAAAGGCTTTTTGCTTTGGGGCAGCGATATTCATACCGAGTACGATCCTTATGAGGCGGGCCTGGGCTTTGCGATCAGACCCAGCAAAGGAGACTTTATCGGCAAGGAAGCCCTGTTACATCGAAAGGAATATGCCAGCCGCAAGCTTTGTTTTTTGACCCTGGATGATCCAAATGTGGTGGTGATGGGCAAAGAGCCGGTGCTGGCTAAAGATGGCAAGGTGCTGGGCTACGCCACCAGTGCGGGCTACGGCTACAGCCTGGGGCGCTGTGTTGTGTATGCCTATTTGCCGTTGGCCTATGCTACACCCGGCACACAGGTTGAGGTGGAGTATTTTGGTCAGGCTCTCGCTGCCACCGTCGTGGAAAAATTGCTTTAGGAGGCAAACAGATGCGGTTTTCGATCGAGGTCATGACCCAGACAAGCATTATCGAGTTGCCTAAAACCATTCAAGAAGTCTCCATTACCTTCCTCCCTGGAACCGATTATCAGGATGTGATAGCCC
>JBCBQD010000393.1:0-2777 GCA_039820425.1 Cyanobacteria bacterium J06635_1 | reverse complement strand
GCCGTAAAAGCCTCTCGTCATGGTTGCCCTGCTCCTTCTTTGCTCCCTGAAGGAGACTGACTGCCTGAATCTTTACATATCACAAGCCGAAATTGGATTGAGTGATCCCGTTTGCGCTCAATAGACATTCATTCGCTAGGGTATAGGAAGGAGGGAGTATGGTAACCACAATTGCCGTCACGAAAGCTGTAACCACCCTGAGGGAAGCCCATGTGCGTTTAAACCTGAGCCAAACGTCAGATGCGCAGTTTTTTACAGAATGGTGTGACCCATTGCCAGAGCTAACGGCAGCTGAGGTGTCCGATTTAGAGCATTTGAAAGATCGATATCTCTATTACATGGAGGACGGTGAAATCAGTGAGGGAACGGCAAACATTATCATACTGTCCCCGCTGCTGGATTCACTAGGGCTGTGCGATCCTCCCTATCGAATTCGAGGTGAACACTGGGTGCAGCTGGCGTTGGAGATCGATACGGATGAAGGTCCTACTGTCTTAGAAGGTCGGATTGATGCGCTGACCTTGCAGGACAATATGTGGCTAGTGGTGGTAGAAGGCAAGCGTGGCGGGTTTAGTGTGCTCCAAGCGCTACCTCAGGCATTGGCCTATATGATGGCGAACCCTTACTCAGAGCGGGTTGTGTTTGGGTTGGTGACCAATGGCTACGATTATCTGTTTTTGAAGCTGGAGCAGGGCGATAGCCCGCGCTATGCCCTATCCCATAATTTCACATTGCTCTCGGATGAGAACAATAACTTGTTGCGGGTGGCTAAGATTCTGAAACGACTGGTCATTATGGATATTAGATAGAGGTTGGGGCTGCTGTTTTGAGGATCCTAAGGTGGCAAGTGGATCGAACCCCTCTGCGAGAAGCTCCAACCCCTCTAGAGATAAATTATGGCCTTGTTTCTGGTGACCTGCGTGATCGATGAAGGGGTCTATGACAGCTCCTTCCGAGTTGTTGAAGCCAACTCAGCTGTAGAGGTTGCTGGGTACATGCTTAGCCACTATGACTCATGGCAGCGATTTTTGAAGAACAGCCTGTTTTACATCTGGTTGTACGACCGAGACGAATGTCCGACCCAGCTTTGGGAGAGCATGAACCAGGTGATCCTCAATCGTGAGGACAGTGACCGATTGGAATCTGCCTTCAGCGCTTGGTTCATGACCTTGACGCCGGAGCGCTTACTGGAGTGGATAGGGCGAACCCGAGTGGATGGGGATAGCAGTGCGCAGCTGGCCATTCATGAGATCAAGGTGATCGAGAAAGTAGACTGAAGTTGTATTTCCGCCAGTGCGCGTTAGCTCCATGAATACGTTTGATGAGAAGTGTCCACATTTGTCTGCCTGGGTCGGGGATGGCAGTTTAGAGATTGGTAATTTGGGCTATAGAGACAGTACCTCGTTCATTCGGGTGCTGGATGAAGGGGGCCTAATTTGGGAGAGTGAGGATTGCTTCGGAACATTGGACGAGGCGTTATCGGCGGCAGAGGCTGGCCTGGCTGAGTGGTGCCAGGTTCACATCCTGGATCTGGTGGTAGCGACTGAAGCCTCTCTCTCATTCACGGCAAAACAGGGGCAATATCTGTCCTACATCTATAACTACACCCAGGTTCAGGGTCGTCCGCCTGCCGAAGCGGATATTCAATCGTTTTTTCAGGTGACACCGCCGACGGTCCATCAGATGATCGTGAAACTGGAGCAGCTAAACTTGCCTTCGCGAGTCGCCGGACCAGCACGGTCCTTACGTGTGCTGATCCCGGCTGAGCATTTGCCGGTCCTGGTTCGACCCTGACCAGCCTTGAGTGGGCAGCATGTTTGCCAAATAAGAAACCCCAACCAAACAAGGTCGGGGTTTCGGGGTTTTATAAAATGGTCGGGGCTTCGGGTTCAAATATTAAGTTCGAATGATTTCATCGTATGGACAGTGAGGGTGAACGTCAGCAAGTGCGATCACCGCTGTGACGTGCGACAGGACACAAGCCCCAGAGAGAGCCCCTCGCTTCGGGCATCAAGTTATGTAAGGGCCCCAGTTTGCGACATATGTGAATTAGCAAACGTCAGAACAATCCTACAATTTTGCAACTTAACAAAGCTTAAAAAAGGGCTTCTCTTTTCCACAGGTATTCCACAGGCATTCCACAGGTTGGGTACGTAGCAGATTGCGTTCAGGGTACGGCTGTGGAAAACGCTCCTCTGATTGAGGTGATTTGGATGACTGATTTATGTTACGCAAAGTAACGAAAATTGACGCTGGGCTCGCTTGACATCGTGAAGTGGAAAATTTTCTGAACGGCTTGCCCCTTTAACCCTGCATTGCAAATTAGGAAGGCTTGTTCCACAATGGCATCCACTGCTAAAACATCCCTGGCTGAGCAACGTCTGTTGAACGCCACACAGTATGACTGGGGATAGTTTTAAGGTGTCTTGCCGTAGTTATAGGAAGTTGAAATGGACGTTGTAACGGAAGTGGGAGTGACCCCTCAAAAAGTGAGCCTAATGGTTGAGCTCCCAGAAGAATTACTTGACTCACTCCAGAGCTTTCTGGGGACTCATACGGGTTGGGATCAAGATCGAGTTTTTTGTGCGGCGATGGCGCTGTTTTTGATGCAGAATGGCATGAATCAACGACAGGTGGGTCAATTGTATCTTGATAGTTTGTTCGGGTGCGCCGCATAAAGTATTTGGGTGTTTCTGTCGTGGGGCTAAATGGTCCAATCATTTCAGCTATTGACCAGTGGCGGGCAAGCTGTCCAAGGGCAGATTTTGCCTATGGAG
>JBCBQD010000392.1:0-2848 GCA_039820425.1 Cyanobacteria bacterium J06635_1 | reverse complement strand
CAGGAATGGCGACTAGCTCAGCCGACTCAGGACCATAGCCCAAGTATTGCTGATTGCGGTTGATGGCAAGATTTACCGTCGCCCCATACACCAGCTGGATGCCCTTGGCAGCCATACTCTCCCAGTGATCGGCAGGAACCCCTTTGCCGGTAATTTTGCCCGTGATCGAAATGAACTGGTAGTAGATGTATTGAACCCCCAGCTCATTAATCTTGGCCCGAACCTGCTTGACTAGCTCAGCTCGACCCTCCGCCTGAACGTAGGCTTCTAGATCGGTTGACGTTTCGACTCGGGTGAGAACTCCAGTCACTATTAGATTCTCCAAGATAGATAGGTGTCGTTTGAAGTTTGAGATTCAGACTGAGCAAGGTAGAGAGTGGAGAGGCAGAGGAGGCAGAGGGAGCAGGGGGTGAGATAAATCTGTCAGCTATCCATTACCCATTAACCTCTACCCATTACCCTCTACCCATTACCCTCTAATCACTACTCTCTACCCAGACAAGTACTCCCTCTCAATAAAAACCAACCCGTCATAACACGTTTGTATCACTGGCTACGAGAAAGGAAACGGTTTCCAGGGGATCCAGTCAGCCCAAAGCTTTGCCAGGGTGCCGTCAGCGAGAATATCGGTAAGGGTGTCTTCCAACTTTCTTAACAAAACGTCGCGTTTTTTGGGAAGGCCAATGGCGAAGGCAGCTTGAGTTGGCAAACTAAACGCCAGCTTTAAGGCAGGGTCTTCTTCGGCGGCGACCAATAACACCAGTTCATCATCAATGAGAGCGTCGATCTCACCGGCTCGCAGGGCTGCCAGCATCTCGGGTAGCACCTTGTCACTGCCTGGATAGGGAATCGCCTCAGCGTCTGAAAATCCCTCGACCAGGGCAATGTTGGTGCTGTCGGCCAAACCACCGACCCGTTTACCGCTGAGATCGTTTGGCGATGAGATTGCACTGTCTGCTTTCACCAGCACAGCCTCATCAAATAAGCCATAGGGGCGCGTAAAATTCAAAATTTGCTGACGCTCGGGGGTGATGGCCTGGTTAAACCACATCACATCGTAATGCCCCGTGTCAAAGGAAGTGTAAAACTCGGCCATGGGCAAGTTATGCCAGACCGGCGTTAGTCTCAATCTTTTGCAAACGAGCCGGGCCAGCTCAGGCTCATAGCCGGTGCGATACCCTTCGGCAGTCACATAGCTCATGGGGCGAGCATCAAAATCACTGGCAACAATATGTAAATACCCTGCCTCCACTGTGAAAGCGCCTTCAGCCTTTGGGTTAGAAGCGGTGGTACTGGACTCTGGAGCCGGGGATTCTGTAAAGCGTAGCGAAGGACACATAATCTTTAAGCCAGAAACTTATTATGACAAGTAGAAAGGGATACCCCGAATTTGTCAATGGAACATCAGCCAGTTCATCTTTCAAAAGAACAGATTCAGCAATTTCAAGCAGATGGTTTTCTGATTTTGGAGAGTTTTCTGCCGGAGGGTTTTGCTGACCAGCTGATCGCTCGCATGGCTCCGCTGTTTCATGGAGAGTTTGAGACAGGGGTATATCCAGACGAGTGGTACTGGCGACCAGGGTTGAGTTTGTCGGATGTCACCCGGGAGATGTGCAACGCCTGGAAATGCGATCGCACCGTTGCCAGCCTGGTGCTCTCGTCTGAAATTGGCCGATTGACGGCAACACTAGCCGGTTGGGACGGTGCCCGCATTGGTCAAGACAGCCTTTGGATGAAACCGCCCCAGGCTAAGGCCATCGCCATGCACCAGGACGGGGCCTATATCGACTATTTGACCCCAGCGGAGATGATGACCTGCTGGGTTGCCCTAGATAAGGCCACGGCGGCGGACGGCACGCTGGTCTATGTCAAAGGCTCCCACAGGTGGCCCCTGGTGAATGTCGCAGGAGAGTTTCATGCACCCACCAAGGACTACCGCTGGGCGATGCTCCAGGCGGCAGAGAATGCTGGCGTAGAGGAGCCAGAGCTTGTGGTGGTGGATGTGCCTGCCGGGAGCTGTGCCTTTCACCACGGGCGTACTTGGCACGGGCTGTGTCAGACCACTCGCGATGAGGGGATGTTTCACAGCATTGGGCTGCACACGATCCCGGCGAAGGCGCAGTTTCATCCCACCAATGACCCGGGTTATATCTACGGGCGCTACAAGCGAGTGGGCGAGACCCAAATGGATGAAAGTTTCTTCCCCGTGCTCTGGCAGCAGGATGGGTATCGCAGCCCCCATTTGGCAGACTATTGCCCAGATCCATTAGCCAGTTCTGTCACAGCCCTCGTGTAGAGAGCTGTCTAGCATTATTCAAAAATCACCTGTTATCCAGACCTCCTCTAGACATTTATGACACCTGAAATTTTGAACGGTCAGCCCCTGGGTGGCCTCAGCGATGATTTTGATCCCCAGTGGCTGCTGACCCCAGAGCAGCAGCAGCTACAAGCTAAGCTGATTGAGCTATGTGCAAAGGTGTTAAGGCCAAATGCGATCGCCTCTGACCGCGACTTGATCTACCCGCGAGAAAATTTTGAAGCCCTGGCATCTTTGAGGCTGCTGGGCTTACTCGTGCCCAAAGCATGGGGCGGGCTAGGCGAAAACCATGTCTGCGCAGCGATGGTGGTCGAAACCATTGCCCGCTATGGGTGCCCCAGCACAGCCATGTGCTACACCATGCACCTCGGCGCGGTCGCCGCGGCCCTGTTTCGGGCCCATGACAATCCAGAATTGCAGGCGGTGCTCAAGCGGCTGGATAGTGACGTTTCTATCGGAACACTGTCCTACTCTGATCCTGAGACGGGTTCTCACTTTTGGTATCCGGTCTCTTCCCAAGCAAAGCAAACT
>JBCBQD010000391.1:0-2869 GCA_039820425.1 Cyanobacteria bacterium J06635_1 | reverse complement strand
CGCTCGGTGCTCAGCACCAGGGTCGCATCAGCATCTTTAATAATTTCGCGCAGACGTGGCAGGGTTCGCTTCATCCGCCCCGCATCGGGCGGCGGCACCGGGATCGCAATCACCCCCGCATAGAGACAGCCACAAAAGGCCGCCACCACCTCTGCCCCTTGGGGATACAGCAGCAGGGCCCGCTCCCCTTTGACTGCTTGCTGCTGTAGCAGGGCCGCAATCGCTCTGGCCTGCTGATCTAGCTCAGCATAGGTGTAGGCCAGTCCTTCTTTCTTACCGTCAATTAAGAATTGGTAGGCTAAGTCAGTAGACTGATGGGCAGCGCGATGCTGCAACAGCTCAACCAAGGTAGAAAATTGAACTGTGGAATTGGAAGACGTGGGACTGGGAGAAGTGGGACTGGGCGGAGATTGAACCATGAAAATCTTAAACAAACGACGGTAGGCAGTCACCAAGTAATCAAACTTCTGCGGTAAACCTCTGGGGAAAATCAACCCTGGGTTCGGCCAGCAGAGGTTATCACCCTAAAACCAAACGACTCCAAATATTTGAGCCATTTAGTCAAGCATGTTGGCACACTATTTTTGGTACCCCACAGATTTGGTTGAGCACTTTACAGAAAAATCAAAAATTTAAGTCGAATCCGTAAATCCGCTGATTTTGCTGATCCTATGACCTGGCTCTCGCCCCCTGACCCGATTACGCCCAATCCTGACCAAATTCACATCTGGCGGATTTGGCTTGGCCAGCAAAGTCCTCTGACCTATCAGTCGTGCCTATCAGCCGAAGAACACACCCGAGCAAATCGATTTAAATTTGATCGCGATCGCACCCGCTTTATCCAAAGTCGCGGCAGTTTACGCCATATTCTCAGCCGCTACCTGGGCTGCTCTGCCGCTGAGGTGACCTTTACCTACGGCGAGTACGGCAAACCCCAGGTCAGCAATGATCCCACCCTGACCTTTAACCTTTCCCATTCAGAAGACTTAGCGCTGTGTGCCGTAGGGTACCACCAGCGCCTCGGCATTGATCTCGAACATTTACGCTCCCTCACCCATTTCGAGAGCCTCAGCCGCCGCTGCCTGTGCGATTCAGAGCTTCAAGCCCTCAGTACTTTAGCCGCCCCAGAGGCCCAGCAGCAGTTCCTCCAATACTGGACCTGCAAAGAAGCCTACCTCAAGGCCCTCGGCTGCGGTCTTACCCAGTCATTGCAAAGTGTCGAAGTGCAGCTCACTCCCGTGGCTAAACTGCTTAGCCCAGCCCACTCCTGGCAGCTCAAAATTTTAGATCCTGCCCCTGGCTTTGTCGCTGCTGTGGTCAGTGCAAAAAAGGTGCAGATTACTCAGTATGAGTGGGGAGGTGGGGAGGTGGGGAGGTGGGGAGGTGGTCCCTTGAGCAAACAATTTTGATGCCAATAGTCTTCTCCTCCAGCACAGCGACCCTACCTCCCCACCGAGCGCAGCGGCCCTACCTCCCCACCGAGTTCGATACCAAAACCTCCCCAACCTTCCCCCGCTTGCTTGCCTTCGAGTTAATTGCCCTGGCTGCCGTAATCGGGTGAATTGTGAAGCCTTGATAGAGGTTGCGTACAAACTCACAATCTGAGTTGGAGAGCAGCACCGACACGCCTCGCTCAGCCAGTTGAGTAAACGTGGCCCGCAGCCGTTCCTGGTCAGCGGCCTTAAAACTAAAGCGACTGTAGGCCGTAAAGCAGCTGGTGTCGCTAATCGGGTGGTAGGGCGGGTCGAAGTAGACAAAATCGTCTGCTCCCCTCGCCAGGGTGGCTGCTGCCTCAAAGGTGCGCTGCTCGATCTCAGCGATTTGCAACGCCTCGGAGGTCGCCGCTAACAGCTCTGGATTGCAAATTTTAGGATTTTTATAGCGCCCCATCGGCACGTTAAAGTGCCCTTGCTGGTTTTCTCGGTAGAGGCCGTTGTAGCAGGTTTTATTGAGATAGATCAGCCGCGCCGCCCGCTGGATCGGGGCCAGATCCCGCTCAGCACGAACACGATAGTAATGCTGCTGACTATGGTGCAGTTGATGCTTCTCCAAACAGGTCAGTACATCGTCCAAATGATCTCGTACACACCGATAGACATTCACCAGCTCCGGGTTGAGATCGCTGAGGTAGGCCGACTTAAGCTGGGGAGCTAGATAAAAGAACAACGCCCCGCCCCCTAAAAAAGGCTCGTGGTAGGTTTCAAACCGCTGGGGCAGATGGGGTAGATACTGCGGGATCAAACGCGCCTTACCCCCGGCCCATTTTAGGAAAGGGCGCGGTGCTGGGAGGGTGAGGGTAGATGTTGGGAAGGTCAAGAGGGGAAAGGGGAAAAGGGGAAGGGGAAAAGGAGCAGGGAGCGGGGGAGCAGGGGAGCAAGTTTTGAATTAGAAGTTTTGAGTGGATGTGTTGGGTCGACTTTCTTCTCCCAACTCAGAACTCAAAGCTGAGACCTTAGGCCTCTCCTGACTCCTGACTCCTATCTCCTTCTTTCTATTAATTTCAACAGAGAATATCAACGACTGCGATAGGATTACACTAAGAGCGCTTAAGCCCTTCTAAATAAACCATGCAAGACTTTTTTAAGAACGTTTCTCGCTACCCCCGATATTTCATCACATTTACCCTGGGTGTTTTATATAGCGCAGTTCAGCCCCTCGTGCCACTTATCCAGCGTCCTGTCACTGCTGTGGCCTTGATTGGAGCTGCGATCGCGGGGTTTATTTTCTTGAGCTTTACCCTCCGGGCGATGTTGGGACTGGCCTAATCTTGGGACTGGCCTAATCTTGGGGCTGGCCCACGTTTAAGACTTAGGACCTAGTCCCAGGCGCGTTTCCCAGGATGCGCTAAGGTTACACCGTTTGAAACATA
>JBCBQD010000390.1:0-3031 GCA_039820425.1 Cyanobacteria bacterium J06635_1 | reverse complement strand
CAGATGGTAAGACGCTGGCCAGTAGTAGCTTTGACGAAACTGTCAAGACATGGGACTGGCAACAAAACAAAACGATTATACCTGGTGTCAGACCACCCAAACCCGTTTAGCCTTAGATCCTGGCCAGGGCGAAGAAGTCACCTTTAGCTTTGAAGTGCCCCCGGCGGCGCTGTCTGGGGCCTATAGTTACTGGCTGGTCGTCGATGCCCCCAACCACTACCCCGATAGCCCCCCGCAACGGTACGAACAAACCTTGCAGGTGCTCCCCCCGGCCCATACCATCATCAGGGTTAATGATCCGACGTTTGCAGTAGAGCCGACCACCACCAGCACCAAACCGGCCAAAACCTTGCCGGGTAATCCGCTTCAGTTTCAGGTCTATGTCTACAATCGGGCTGATCGAGTAGATCGCTTTCGGTTGTCATGCACCGATCTGCCTGAAGACTGGGTTACTATTCACTATCCCCAAGGCTTCCAAGCGCCGGGGTTAGCCGTGAGCGAGCCTCACCTGGATCTTAATCCAGGCATGGAGGGGGTGATTTTATTGACCCTCTCTCCCCCGCTCGATGCATTGGCAGACACCATTCTAGCAACGCTCCAGCTCAAGTCAGAGAATCACCCTGATCTGAAGTTGTTGGATGTTCTCTACATCAACATTCAGCCAATCTATCAGTTAGACACCCGCTTTCGCACGTTGGTGAGTCGGGTACAGCAACAGTCAGGGGTCTACAGCATTCAAGCCAGTAACCAGGGCAATACCGCTAGAACGTTGGACTTTAGCATTTTAGGGTTAGAAGACAGCGCCCTGTGCGACTACGAGATCCAACCCCAGTCTCTCACCCTGGCCCCCCAGCAAACCCTCACCAGTCAGATCACCGTTCAACCCAAACATCCCTGGAAGCGACCGCTATTTGGCGGGGGGCGGGTGATCAACTTTGAAGTCAACGCCACTGACCCTGAGCAAAATCCACTTCCCGAAATCCCGATGCAGGGGCTGTTGATGTGGGAAGCACGACCCTGGTGGCAAATCTTACCCGTTATCTTGTTACTGCTGGGCTCTTTTATTGGGCTAATCTGGCTGACCTGGTGGTTCTTTATTCGGCCCCCAGCCCCTGCCAATATTCTGCGATTTGCGCCGGAAGATACGGCCTATGAGGCCAGCCAGGGCGATACTGTTCATCTGGGTTTTGAGATTGCCAATCCTAAGCGCATACAGCAGCTTGAAATTGTCGGACAGTCTGCTGAGGGTGATCTGTTGAGTGGGCCATTAATCTTTGACCTGAGCCAGGGGTTACCGCCTAACCTGGAGCCCTTTTGTGTCGAACAAAGGAAGCTCCTGACTTGCCGCAATATTCGCACAGACGCTAGACGGGCTGGAAACTATGTGTTTACCCTGGCCCTGATTCCTAAACCCGGTCGCAATGCCAGCCCCGTCAAAGCGACGGCTCGGCCCGTGTTGATTAACCCGGCTCCGTTACCCCGCATTCTAGACCTGTCGCCGTCAGCCGCACTCTATGAAGAAGCCCCCCCTCAACCATCCGAGTCTGAAAAATCCGATGAATCGGAAAACAACATCGCAGAATTGGCAGAAGCTAAGACTTCCGAGGATGCTAACCCAGACTCATCAGAGAGGACAACTGCCTTTATGCCCTCCTTGGTCCAGCAAGATCCCTACGTTGCCAGAGTGGACTGGGTGATCGAGCACCCTGGGCAATTACAAAGTTTACAGCTGGTGGGGCGAGATGCAGACAGGGCAGAGGCGGCTCCCCCGATTCTGTTTGATTTTCAAGCTGGTCTACCCCAATCACTGTCGAACTTCTGTACTGTAGACACTGAGCTGATCTGTCGAAACGTGCCCACGGGCCTTCGTCAGTCTGGGTCTTACACCTTTGATCTGGTGGCGATTCCCCGTGGAGAACAGCCCGAGGTTCCCATCCTAGCCACCAGTGAGCCCGCCCACATTCAACCCCGTCCCCCTCGCTTAATCAGGTTTACCCTCAATGGTGAACCTGCCCAGCCCAATTATCTGGTGCCCATCGATGAAGGGCAGCCTCTGGTCAACCTAGAGCTGGCCTGGGAAGTGGAGAATAATCCGGGGACTGAGGTGATGTTGATGCCTGCGCCGGGGAATGTGCCCACTAAGGGAGTGTTGCCTGTGCCGTTAAGTCCAGAGCCTGGGGAAACCATTATTTCTTTTCAGGTGACGAACGTGGCTGGAGAGCAACTGACGCGGTCAATTGCGATCGCAACCTACGACCCCACGCCTGAAACGCCAACAATTGTGGTCAATACCGGCGACGCAGCAGCAGCTGAGGAGGCGGGTGACGGGGCTAGTGGAGCTCCGGGTGGAAATGCTGGAGCAACGAGCAGCGGCAATGCGATTGGTGTGCCGGTCCCCGTCAGGCCAGGAACCGTGTCCCCGAGAGAACTACCGCCCCAGTTTGAATAAGCTTTGAATAGGAGGTTGTTGCAGGCGTAGGAGCCACGTAACCTGGCCACGTAAATATCCTGAGATTTACAACTGAGCCCACTCCTCAGGCAGCACATTGGCCTGAAGTGTGAACCCACCACTGCCATCTGGCGTCAGAACATAGGCCATCCCCTGGGGGTCAGGATAAATCCCAGTGGCGGCCTCAAAGATATCGTCGTGACCCACTATTACGGTATTCTCACCCTCAGCTGGCACCTCTGTCAGCAAGGGGGTTACGTTCGCCTTCATCTCCTCGACCTGCTCGTTGGTATAGTCCTCAAAGGGTAAGAAGTTGAGATCTGAATTTTTCTCGTGGGTGCCAAAGGCAAGATCTGCCGTTTGCCAGGCGCGGCAGTACTCACTAGCAATCACGTTGCCGACCGGAATATTTTTCTCAGTAAAGGCAGCGCCGATGTCTTTGGCCTGTTGCATGCCGACATCGTTAAGCTTCCGCTGGGTCTCACAGTCATCCAGCCTCATGTTAGGGTCGGCCTGGTCAGCGTAGTCTGTCTCGGTTTGAGCATGGCGAAAGTAAATAATATGGCCACCTGCTTGCAGCGC
>JBCBQD010000389.1:0-3046 GCA_039820425.1 Cyanobacteria bacterium J06635_1 | reverse complement strand
AAAATTTCTCTCGATGATATTCGAGGCTGGTTCACTCACTGCTGCTATTGTACCTCAGTAGACTAGAAAACGCTGTAAAGGATTGGGCTGGGTGCCAGATTATCCTGATATTAGAGACTACAACTTACAGAGTGAGCAGTTGCAACAAAGCGGACGATTGATTCGTGAAGAAGCAACTGCCTCTGTTGAATCATTGGCTGATAGTGTATTACAGATTATTGAAGGAATCAAAGATCAATCAACAGATCCAGACATCAAGAAGAAATTATTAATTGTCCATAAATCTATTCAAAAAAGAGTATTTGGTGAAATCGTGCTTGTTAATGTCAAGCATCATAAAATTCTTAGAAAAGGAATTCCAGATTGCCAAGAAGTCGTTGACTTAAAACTAAAACTAGAATGGTTAAAGACTAAGCGAGTAGGAGATAAACCCTTCTTGCCATCATATCTTTATCAAAAATATGTAGCTGAAAAGGCTGAATTCAAGGATGTTAAAACGAGATATACTGAATGGCTTCAAGACTCAGAGTTTGATGATTTTACTGAATTTTTAGTTAAGCGATTTCAAGAGAGTCATGGCAAGATTTATGTCGATGGCATTGTGGGATTTCAGACAAACATTTCTATTGAGAAAATTTTAGAAGAAGAGGATCGCACACCGCTTATTAAAGACATCTCTGATGGCCAGGATGTTATTGAACTTAAGTCAAAGCTAGCTCTTTTAAATAAGGTGGGCAAGGAATCCTTTGAGGCATCAGAACTTTTTGAGAAATATGCTTCTGATAATCCCCAAATGGAGGGTCTGAAAGTTGGATATCAGTTATGGCTCGAGGATTCTAGATTTGATGATTTTACCGAATTTTTGGTAAAGGAATTTCAGGAAGCTAGTAAGATCCAAGTTGATGGGATAGTGTGGGTTGAGACACGGGCTGCTATTCAGAAATTGTTGTTAGATGAAAAACTCTCTGTCAATGCATCTGTACAATTTAAATCGGCTTATAATAATAGCAACGAATTGAGTATGCCTGTCCATGCTAAGAGCAATGTAAATGGAGCAGAGGCTGAGACAGTCGTAGATTTTTTGTCGATCCCCCCTCTCATCAATCGTATTATCTTCAATACACTTTTTCATAAATCAAAGCTTTTTTCAGAGGCAGTCCAGTCCTCTAAGAACGTCATTATTGAGAATAGCTTTGATCAGGTTTTTGGTAAGCGGACAACCAGGATCAAAAAGAAACTAAGCCCTGAAGAAGGGGAAAGCACGGCAACAAAGAGGGCGACAACCAAAAATAAGATTAAAAGAGTCATCGAATCTTACAAAGAAGAGATCAAGGCAGTGATTCCTGAGCCCTCTCTACTTGAAGGCAGCTGGGAAATAGAGGATCTATTGCCAAATAAAGATGCATATCCGATCATAGCTAAAGGTTTCAATCATTTTTTTGAACATCTCCATAATGAAGTATTGGCTGAGTCCAATCTTTCTGGACACAACAGTCCCAATCAACAAGACATTTCAGAAGATATTAAAAATTATGTAAGAGTCCATCAACAGACCTACTTTACCCATGAGCCCATGATGTCGGTAATCAGCCAGTTTGTGTCTCCATTAGCTCAACATGATAGCGTTGAAGGAGCCTATGCCGACGGGCTAGATAAATTTCTGCTGATTTTTTATTTGTTAGTTGTGGTTGACGACAAAACAAAGGTAATAGAAAGCTCTTCTGAAATCGCAGACGATGTTCGTGTAGGATATGAAAGACTGGAACTGGATAAGCCTATTGCCTACAGCACCGAAGACGCTAAAAATGTATTAGCCGCCCTCCTCAAAGTTTACAGAGAGATTGTTGACAAAGAGAAATACTTTGATGATGGGTTTATTAAGGCTGGTAGGTCACTATGGGAAACTGATGGCTCAAAGTTTCATAATCATGTCTCGGATGACCAGTATGCTCAGGTGCTGGATGAGTTTTGTGATTATTGTTTAACAAAGTCTTTTTATAACTGGTTTAAGTCTATTATTCAGGGATTGGTGTCTGATACAGCAACAATTCAGAAGATCTTGGGAGAGGATGATTACTACAGCTTAAATCGAATGTATGTGTTTGAGATGAGTCATTGTAGTTCAGGTTTAGCTTTTCCCAGAAATGAGCCTAATACGCTGACACTGCCGATAGCCAGAAACTTTTATGATGAGAAAGGCGCTAGTAGTTACGTAAGCCCAAGTGTCAACAGAAGAAATTTTTTCTTCTTGCCCGCTGTCGTTGATTTAAGTTTTTGGTGCTCACCTGTCGAAGATCAAGGTTCTCTTAACTCATGTTCAGCCCACGCTGGGGTCGGCTTAAGCGAGTTTTTCGCCCGCAGACAGCTCGCGAAAAAAGTGAATGATTTATCCCCTTTATTTCTCTATAAAGTAACTCGCAATCTGATGCACCAAACAGGAGATACGGGGGCCTCAATTCGGGAAACGATGAAGTCAATGGTCTTATTTGGGGTACCTCCTGAAGAATATTGGCCCTACGACGAAGATAAATTAGACGAAGAACCCACTCCTTTTTGCTACTCGTTTGCACAAAACTTTCAGGCTTTGAAGTATTTTCGCCTCGACTATGCCAGCATGCCCAAAGATTTACTTCTGTTTGAGATTCAGGCTGTGCTGGCCGCTGGCTTTCCCTGTATCTTTGGTTTTACACTCTACAGTTCTGCCCAAACTGACGAAAACGCCCGACAGGGATACATTCCCTACCCTGATCCAAAGAAAGATAAACAGGTTGGTGGGCATGCGGCTATGGCTGTTGGGTATGACGATTTCAAAATCATGCCTACAGTGAGCCGCCCTCAACCATGCGATCGCAACCAAGGCCCTCGTCGTGGTGCGCTGCTAATCCGTAACTCCTGGGGGCCCGAATGGGGGCAAGGCGGTTATGGTTGGCTGCCTTATGACTATGTTTTAGGGGGGCTCACCTCTGACTGGTGGTCACTGCTGAAATCAGAATGGTTTGAAATTGATAAGTTTGGATTAGGCACGCCTTGGCTTGCGGCTATGGAC
>JBCBQD010000388.1:0-3066 GCA_039820425.1 Cyanobacteria bacterium J06635_1 | reverse complement strand
ATTGATACCTGTCTGGTTTTGTGCCATCAGACTGGTCGGATCGAGGAGTTGTTGAAATACCTGGCTGTAGCCAGCAAATGCAACCGACAGTTCCAGGTCAAACTGACTTAACCAAAATTCCAGGGTTTCTTGAAGGGGCTCTGCCGTGAATGTGGCGGCGATTGTCAGGTTTGTTGTTTGGAGAGCGGTCTCATTTTTAGCAGCAATCGATTTAAAGGCGGTTTGAATCATGGCTTGGTAGAGGTGAAAACACTATATATTCTTTAGATAAATACGCCTGAGTCACCCGAGGAAACTGTCTTGGCACCAGACAGCTAAATAAGTCGCCACGAGAAACTTGACCACAGGCAAAAACATAACCCGTTTCTCTTTAGCCGAAAATCAAAATAACTTGATACACACTTGATTACATCTTAGTGCAACCATCAGAATAATTTGCGTGTATCCACATACAATTTCGAATTTCTAAGTGGCTGACTGTAGAGTGTTTCAAATACTCTCTATTATCAGTAGAAAAGCGCGTGGGAAAGCTGATTCTGTATGGATATAACAACCGTTCAGAGGGGCATCCCATTATTTTCTCGAGAGAGTATTTATCCAAATTTGTTACCGTCAACCTTTAATCATGCCTGCATGCTCTATCCAATCTCTTATCGTTAAATTGGCATGTAGCGTGCCGTAATCGCGCCAATCGCCGCTACCTCTGGGTTAGAATAAATCCGTTAATTTACACCAGTTAGGATGAGTAATATGTCGGCCAGACGCTATGCCATCATCGGGACTGGAGCCATTGGCGGCTATTACGGCGCGCGGCTACAGCAGGCAGGCTGTGAGGTGCATTTTTTGCTGCGCAGCGATTATGAGCATGTTCGCCAGCAGGGTCTAGTGGTGGAATCTGTAGCAGGAGATTTTACCTTGCCAACGGTCAATGCCTATACAGATCCGAGCCAAATGCCCCCCGTTGATGTGGTCATCATCGCGCTCAAGGCCACCCAAAATCATCTTTTACCTAAGCTACTTTCCGCCTTCGATGATCAGACGGTGGTGCTAACGCTACAAAATGGGCTAGGTATCGAAGCCGAGATTGCTCAGTGGGTAAAGCCCGATCAGATTCTCAGCGGGCTATGTTTCATTTGCTCTAATAAGGTTGGGCCTGGTCACATTCGTCACCTTGATTTTGGCAAGATATTGCTAGGAGCCTACAGTGCAACCCAACAACCCCGAGGGATTACTGCACCCATGCGGGCAATCGCAGCCGACTTTACCCAGGCCCGCATCCTGGTCGAACTCACCGACGACCTGTTCATGGCCCGCTGGAGAAAGCTCGTGTGGAATGTTCCCTTCAACGGCTTATCGGTCGTGCTAGATGCCACGACGGCTGAAATGATGGCCGATCAGAATTTGAGAACTAAAATCGAAACCCTCATGACTGAAGTCATCAATACGGCAAACACATGGGGTGAAAAACTCTCTGGAGACTCCCATCGAGCCATCCCCTACTCATTTATCGCAGGCCTCATGGCTCACACAGCCCGGATGAAGCCGTACCGTACCAGCATGAAAATCGACTACGACGCAGGCCGTCCTTTGGAAGTCGAGGCTATTCTCGGAAATCCTGTTCGCGCCGCTGCCGAAATCGGCGCGGCGGTTCCCCAGATGGAGACACTCTATCAACAGGTGAAAGGCCTGGCTGAGAAAGCAGCCAATAGCTAGTTAATCACCCGTTAATCATCACTAGTCAATTAACGGATGAGTCAGCGTCAGTGCGATCACAAATCGCCTGATTGAGTTTCTGTGCCAACAGCTCAATATACGGGGCACTCAACATATCTTCGTGGCGACTCTCAAAGGGATGTAGTTTAAATCCCTCCCCAACTAACTCATCCCAACCCAAGAGGAGATCTGCTGGATCTTTGACTGAGACATTGGTCTGAAAAGATCTCAGAGAGGTAGGAGGTGCGATCACAGTATAGGTTTGGGCCGTTGATAAGAAGAAGTCAATAGGACCATCGTAGGGTTGAGGCCGATAAGCCGCTTGCGCCCTTAAGAAGGTTTCAAAAAAGCGCTCCTTCATCAAGGCATTGGTGGCCTCCGCATCATGGCTAGGATTGGGTGTCGGGATACCCAGTTGACCCACATCAGCCTCAGCAGGAATCCCCTGTTCAGGGCTACTCACAGCCTGGACTGACTGGGGCTGTGAGCTTTTCAGCTTGTGACTGAGCTTGGGCAGCACTTGGTGCGTAACTGCTCGCACCGCTTTGTCAGCATACTGTTTAAGATAAGCAATGCGGTCGGGTGTCTTGAGCTGGCGCAACTGGCGCGAGTGATATCTAGTCGCATAGCTCAGTTTGCGCCACAAGTATACCGCTGTAAATGCATAAAACCAGCCGTCTTTGCGATCGTGTTTGTAAAGCGGTCTGTGAAAATAATATCGAAGGCGCGGCACCCAGTAATTGTTTAAGGTCGGAAACACCGTATCCAACATCGCCAACAGCTGCACCTCATGACCCTGCTGCTTAAGCTGTTGCGCCATTTCATAGGCAACAATTCCCCCAGTACACTGCCCCCCCAGCAAATAAGGTCCCTCAGGATATACTTTGAGAATCTCAGCCACATAGTGAGCAGCCATCGCCTCAATGGTGGGCAACGGGTCTCTAACACCATCCAAATCAACCGGGCGCAAACCATACAACGGGCGATCGGGTTCAATGTACTTAACCAGAGTTTGAAACCCAATCACATCACCAAATCCCGCATGTACCAGGAACAGGGGCTGCTTAGACCCTTCACTGCGAATCGGCACCAGAGATGACCAGACATCCTCAGTGGACAACAAATTATCCTCGGTATCGGGCAGCGTCAATTGTTCTGCTAACTGCTCAATAGTAGACGCTTGAAACAGCGTTGCCAGGGGCAACACTTGGCCAAAAACTTGCTCAATTTGTAAGAACAAACGCGACGCGTCTAGGGAAGTGCCCCCCAGATCAAAAAAGTCTTCATGAATACCCACCGAGGGAATTTCTAAAATCGTCTGCCAAATCTCCGCCAGTTGACACTCAATAGGAT
>JBCBQD010000387.1:0-3143 GCA_039820425.1 Cyanobacteria bacterium J06635_1 | reverse complement strand
GCAAAGTAAATCAGCGAGAGTGTCACCAGTAAGGGCGTGCCTCGAAAAATCGACGTGTAGATTGTGCCAAACCAGTACAGTGGCTTGAAGCTAGAGATTTTGAATAGGGACAGAATCGTACCCCAGATAAACCCTAAAAGGGCTGACAGGAGCGTAAACTGAATCGTAACGAGCAACCCCCCCAAGATAAAAGGCAGGGAAGGAAAAACCCTGCCAAAATCTAAATCTAGAGCTGCAACCAGCGCGTTTGGGAATGGAGACATCCAAGGACGAGTAAATACAACAGGAAATCCATGTACAGCGACAGCTCTACTGGTTGTAGTAGTCTTCAAACCAGGTTGTAACCATGCCCTCTATCTCGCCGCTTTCGACCAGCTCTGTCAGGGCCTGATCAAACTCTGCAGCCAGAGGAGAGTCTTTGGGAAAGGCAATCGCCGACCCAGAAACCTCGTCCGTCTCCACCGTGGAAAATTCTAAATCTTCGTTGTTCAGAACATACCCTTTGGCGACGGTATCTTCCACAATGGCGGCATCCAGGCGACCGGCTTTAACCTCTTGAATCAGCTCACTGACCTTATTTCGAGGTTCGATGGTCATACTGATGGTTTCTGACTTGTCCTTGGCTTCCCCTTCCTGGATGGAGCCAAGCTGCACGCCGACCTTTCTACCTTCTAAATCTTCGTAAGCAGCCAGCCCTGAGCCCTTGCTGGAGACAATTGTATTCTTAGCATCGTAGTAGATCTGGGAAAAGTCGACGCTTTCCTTTCGTTCATCTGTGGGGGTCATCCCGGCCATAGCAAAATCAGCTCGCCCGGCCTGAAGGGCAGGAATAATGCCGTTGAAGTCCATATCTTCAATTTCTAGCGTGTATCCCAGCTTCTCGGTGATGGCCTTGGCGATATCAACATCAAACCCAACGGGCTCACCGCCGCCACTGGCAGTCTCATAAAACTCGTAGGGAGGATAATCAGCGGAGGTGGCCATGATCAAGACCTTGTCCCCCTCTGCATCAGCAGTCTCTCCACCGCCAGAAGGCGTGCAAGCTGTTGTCACCCCCAGGGCAAACAAAGCGGACAAAGAAGTGAGCGCCAAAAAACGTTTCCGATTCATAAGACCTAACCTGTCCTCGTGTGTGGTGAGAGGTAAATCCTCTACCGGAACTTTATCGGTAGAGGAACCCTTGAAAAGTGCTCACTGTTACGCTATTTTCCCATCAACAGTTTGGTTTTCTATGGGAATCATAGAAACCACTACAGAAACCACTATAGAACTCATAGAAGTGCACAAAAGTTAAGAGATTAAAACAGGTAGATCAATTTCTTCGCTTTAGCTGTGAGACCATGCCAAAAGCGCCCAGGGCAGTTAATCCCAGAATAGTTCCGGGCTCTGGCACAGGCGCAATCTCAATGTCTAAGCTTTCAAAAGAGAATTTTGAGACTCCCAAACTGTCCAGACCTGAGAATCCCTGAGAGATTGGCGTCTCAGTCAATTTGACACCGTAAGTGGGATCGTCTTCAAAACTTTCACCAAAAGCAGTGTCAGCGGTGCTGTTGAAAAGCGCGATCGCAGTCTCAGTAAACGCCCGTGGGTCAGTCCAGTCACCCAAATCGTCATCAAAATAGCTAAAAATGTTCTCCGTCAGCGGTAAGGTTCCAGGTTGTTCCACTATCGAAGATTTACTGCCAAATGAGGCTGTTTTCGTCAGGGGATTAAACTTGTCACCGTCGGTCAGGTAGGTAGCGCTGACATCCTCAATGGTCCAATAACCATTTTTCTCACCCACTTTAGCCTCGGATATATCAGAGATAAACACGCCCCCCTGACCGAGTACCTCAAAGCTCACCTCGGGGGTACCGACCTCGGTGACCACCAGCGCCGTATTTTCATCCACACCGTAGGTAGTCTCAACCCCCAAATCCGACGCCAGCCGGATTAATCGCCCCTGTCGCCCCCGTTCACTAAAGTGACTGTCAATCAGGCCATATTCAAAGAAACCTAACCCTCCCAGCGGATTGTAGTAGAGCGTATTGTCAAAGGGCGGGCTGCCCACAAAACTCATGGGGCCGTCCCGTAGGGCCTCATAGGTTTCGCCGTTGGTGATCATCGGCTCGACCGGCTGCACCGCTGTGCCTGCGCTGGTCCCGGCAATGACCGCCCCATCATCAAACTGTTCCTGCAGGGCTTTGATCAGCGCTGTATCGGTGCGGGTTTCGGCGATGGGGTCTTCGTTAAAAAAGCAATCAGTGATAAAGGACTGATCGCCACCGGTAAAAATAAAGCTGTTGCGATCGCGGATTTGGGTTGCGATCGCAGAGTCGCTGTCATTCTTAAAGTCCCCACAGGTGTCCTGTGTAATCGGAATCCACTCAACATCAGCGGCATCACCATAGAGAATATCAAAGTCCTCCAGGTAAAAGCCCGCTGACCGCTCAGGATTAGAACTGGCCGTAGAAATGATGCCGATTTTAGCGTTGTCAATGCCGCCCGCCAGGTCGACAATTTCTTCGTAAATCAAAATGCCATAGTCTTCTTCAATGCCACCGCTGCCTGGGAAAGCCCAGCTGCCTCCGGTTAAAACGAGAGAACCCGCGAAAGCGGTCGGTGCTTGAAGTAAAGTGGCAGTTGTTAGTCCAACCCCAGTTGCAATGGACCGAAGCAGCCTATTATTCTGTTGAGTCATCATATTCTTGGAAAGCGTGAATAATATCTAAGTAGACAATATTCCTGATTTGACTCAAAGAATATGATGCTGCCTGTTCTAACGTCTGTAGCAAAAGCCGCAGGATTTCACTCAGCCAAAAAATCGAGCACAGCCGCCGCAAATTCTTCAGGGGCATCTTGCTGTATCCAGTGAGATGCATTCTCAATCGGTTGGAAGGTAGCGTTGGGAATTTCTGTCGCCAGCCGCTTGCCATCCTCGGCCTTTTGCCAGGGATCGTCCATTCCCCATAGCAGCAGGGTTGGGGCAGCAACGGTGCCATGTCGATCGACCAGCGCCATGGTTTGATTCGCATTGAGTGCCGAGGCATTGCGCAGCAGACTTAACTTACCCTCTTCGCTGGCCCAGGGGGCGATCATGCCCTCACGAAAATCTGGAGTAAGGCGATCAGGGCGAGAGAGCCCCATGGCCAGGCTTTCTTCTA
>JBCBQD010000386.1:0-3218 GCA_039820425.1 Cyanobacteria bacterium J06635_1 | reverse complement strand
AAGCGGATGGCATCGACAATACTTGCCCGCCTTCAGAAGGCATCGACTGTCGAAAAGATTGATAGTAGTCTTTTCTAGATTCTTCTAATAAAACGCGTAGCGTCGCAATCGGCTGCGGGTGATGATCGACCCTTAGATCCAAATGGGGATAGGTGTCTCTGTCTACAATGTATAGAGCAGCGGACTGTTTGCCCCGTTTGTCACCACCAGCCGCGTCCCCCACCTCTAGAGCCAGCATTAATCTGTTCTCCAGATCGAGAGAGTCTGCCTGTTGGTAAGCCTGAGCCATAGCCAGGACGGTTGCCTCGCTCACTAGCATATTTCCCGCGACCGAAAATCCTGGGAAGGTGTGATGACCTGCCCAGCCAATGCAGTCTCGCCCAGTCCAAGCAGCCGTTTGACCATGGCGGTTGACCAAGTGCAGCTGACGCTGGTCTCGGTCTGGGTCATCCTGGAGTAAGCGCTGGAGCACCCTCTCGGGTGTTAGGTGAGAGCGGTGCTCTAGCCAATGGAGCCCTCGAACCCCTAAAAGGGGATTAGTTTGGGCCTGGGTTGCGATCGCGCCCACCCCGGCCCTGGCATGGGGCACCAAGGCCCCGACAGCTAAATGTTTAGTGGCGACTGCCACCCCAGTCATGCCTGTGACGTAATCCCAGGCAACAATAGAAAAAGTCATAGTATTAAACGCTTTTTTATTAAAAATTGACTCAACGATTGTGGAGATTACATAACATTAGCCAGACTCTAAGCCTTGAATTGTTACCTGTGTAACGCAATCACAGATTTTTGCCGTTGCCTTTGTCTAGCAGGGATTCTGACAGCTTCGCCCTGGGGCAGGACCGGGCGTCAATCGCGACGTATTTTCGACGGTAACCCGATCAAAAAGAAGCACCCACGCTAGTTTTTCGGAAAAGGGGCCGGTAACATAAATCAATAACGTATCGAAATATACAAAATGTGCGGCATTGCAGGCATCATGCACCATGATGCAACTCGATCGGTTGACCCTGAACAGTTAGTCGCGATGGCCGCGATTCAGCATCATCGGGGTCCCGACGGTTTTGGCTATCAAACCATGGCGGGTGTGGGCTTTTCCCATGCCCGGCTGTCCATTATTGACCTCAATCCTAATCGGGGGCGACAGCCGTTTATCTCCGCAGACGGACGCTACATGATTACCCACAACGGTGAGTTTTATGACTATAAGCGGCTGCGGGCGGATCTGACCTCCCGAGGGTACCCATTTGCCACCAAAAGCGATACAGAATTGGTGCTGCAGTTAACCGAGTATCTGGGGCTAACGGCAGCCCTGCCCCATCTGCGAGGAGAGTTTGCCTTTGCCCTCTATGAGCGTGAGCGCGACCGGCTCACCCTGGTGCGAGATCGCTTTGGGGTCAAGCCCCTGTACTGGACAATGACGCCCCAGGGACTGGTATTTGGCTCCGAAATTAAAGTGCTATTTGCCCACCCGGCGGTGCGACGTGCGTTCTCGGCGACGGGGCTCTACCACCAACTGATGCAGACGATGGTCCCAGGCACCACCTGTTTTGAGGGAGTTTATGCGGTGCAGCCGGGGCAGCGAGTGATTTGCGAACGACGCGAGGGCAGGGTACAGGTCCGGACGGACACCTACTGGGATGTCAATTTTCCTCGTCAGGCAGAGCGAGAGCACCGGGCAGAGGCAGACTATATCGAAGGGCTGAGGCACCATTTTGTCGAAGCGATTCAGCTCCGACTGGAGGCGGATGTGCCGGTGGCCTGTTATCTCTCAGGGGGGATCGATTCTTGTTCAATTTTAGGGGTCGCTGCGGCCTGCCAACAATCTCCGGTTAAGGCGTTTACCATCGGTTTTGATGATAGCGACTATGACGAAACCGCCATTGCCAAAGAGATGGCAGCAGCGGTGGGGGCCGATCAAGAGATTCTCACCGTGCCGGGCAAAGATCTTTACACTCATTTTGCCCGCACCCTTTGGCACACTGAGCGCAGCATCTACAATACCTTTACGGTCGCTAAGCTGCTGATGAGTGAGTATGTGCATCGAGCGGGCTACAAAGTTGTTGTTACTGGCGAAGGCTCTGATGAGTTGTTTGCGGGCTATCCACAGCTGCGGCTAGATATGATTTTGCACGGCATGGCAAGTGCTTCGGCGACTGAACGCATCGAGCTAGAAAGTTGGCTCCAGGAGAGCAATCGCCTGTTTAAAGGCAATCTGCTGGCCCAAACCCAACTACACGATCCGGCCCTGAGCGATCGCATTGGCTTTACCCCGAGCTGTTTGCAGTCTTGGCTGTCATCGGCACCGCTGATTTTGCCCTTGCTACACCCAGACTATGGCCAGAGGCTGGCAAACTACTCCCCTGGTGAGGCCATCGCCAACACCCTCAACCCTCAGCAGCTATCCGACCGCCATCCTTTGGATAAGGCACAATATGTGTGGATCAAAACTCAGTTTGAGTCCCAGGTGCTGGGCTGGGCGGGGGACCGGGTAGATATGGCCAATTCCCTGGAGGCCCGACCGGCCTTTTTGGATCATCCCCTGGTGGAGTTTGCCGTGACGGTGCCGCCGAGTTTGCGGTTTCGCGATCGCAAAGACAAATACATTCTGCGCGAAACCATGAAAGCGCTCTTGCCCGACTCCCTCTATCACCGTCAGAAATTTGCTTTTATGGCACCGCCGGCCCACACAGACCCGGTCAAACAAACCGCCATGTTGGAGCTGGCGCAAACTTATTTGTCGGAGGAGGCGATTACTGCTGTCGGCTTACTCAATTCAACCCCTGTGGCAGCACTGTTTAAGCGTCACCAGCACCCCAATACCCCCGTGGCAGAACAAGTGCAGTTAGACGCGATGATTAACCATTTACTGAGTGTTCAGATCCTCCATGAACAATTTATTGCCGCAGATATCCCGAAAATTGCCAGAGAACGGGCTCATAGGCTGGGCTGGAAGGTGACAGCTAACCGCTAGCGAAAAAAATAATGTCTGGCATAAGGTCTTCGCTTGTCTGGGGTGAATCTCATCTCAGGAAATCTATATAACAGTTATCTATCTTTATCGGTGATACTCCCCCAGGTGTTTATCTTTTATACCAGCTCGAGCCCCTAGCCAATAGCGACTATCACGTTCGATAAGGGGTGAGCTATTCGCTCTTGGCCAATTGAGATATCGAGTGTGCCACTTATCGTTTTGAGATATCAGGGTTCAACACGCAGAC
>JBCBQD010000385.1:0-3279 GCA_039820425.1 Cyanobacteria bacterium J06635_1 | reverse complement strand
ACCCCTGACTGCTCAGCCACTTCAATGGTTTGCGGCAGGCGCTTTGCCCCCTGCCAGAAATCTTTTAGGCTAGCGTTAGGTGCAGCCTGGGTTACCGGGCGCGTGTAGTAAGTCTCGACTGGCTCTGGGGGCTGTTGCTGCATCATCATCTCCGCCGACAGGGCTTGCCCCAGCGGTGATTTGGCGAGTTCAGCTTTTAAGCCCTCCCGTGATAGCCCCCGCAGCTCAAATAGCAAAAAAGGGTCTTCATCGAGCTTTGCGGCGATCAGGTAATGTACGCCAGCGATATGTTTACAGGGGTTACTGTAGTCAGGGCAAGAGCACTTTGTCTTAAAATCTTTTTTGCTGCTGGGAAGTAGCCTCAGGCCCAGCGTCTTGAAACTCTCCTCAATATTGTCAGGAATTTCGTTGAGCAACAGTCGAGAAATCAGGCTGGCTTTGGAGGCAATCAGGGCAATCACCGCCGCCCATTTGGCTTTGCTGATCGGATCAAACTCAATGGTGGTTGTGTACAGGGGTTCTTTATAAACACCGAAGTAAGGATTGACGGAGCCCCTCACCTTAGCTGTGACCAGGCCGTCCTTAATGTCAAAGCTTTTGACCTTGCCCCCCCGGGCATAGGTGCGACCCCGACCCAGGCGATTTCGCTCTGTAAAGCTTTCAAGAGCTTCGATAAACTTTTGCCCCCACCAGGTGCGGCTAAATTCGGCCATGATGTTTACTCCAGAACGGCACTACGATTAAGGGAGATCAATTGCTTAAAGGAGTCATTGTCTAGCTCTGTCAGCCACGACTCATCAGAGCCGACAATGGCCCCGGCTAGTTTCTTCTTATCTTCGATCATCTGGTCGATGCGTTCCTCCAGGGTGCCGATAGCGACAAATTTATGCACAAACACATTCTTCTTTTGCCCGATCCGAAATGCTCGATCTGTGGCCTGATCTTCGACAGCGGGGTTCCACCAGCGGTCAAAGTGGAAAACATGGTTAGCCTTGGTCAGCGTAATGCCGACCCCGGCGGCTTTGAGCGATAGCACAAAGATAGACGGGGCTGTCTCGGGATCTTGAAACTCGGCAATCATCTTCTCGCGTTTCTGACGATGGGTGCCCCCGTGGATGTAATAGGTGTTGTAGTGGCTGGTGTGTTTGAGGTAGTGGGTCAGGGCTTCGCCAATTTCACGATATTGGGTAAAGATCAGGGCGCTTTCATTTTCCTCCGTCACTTCAACCAGCATTTCGATCAAGCGACTCAGCTTATGCGATCGCACCGTAGAAAACTCACTGTCATCTTGCAAAAACTGTCGGGGATGGTTACAGATCTGCTTGAGCTTGGTTAATGTCGCTAATATCAGCCCTTTGCGCTGGATGCCCTCGGCTTCATCCAACTCGCCTGAAATATCTTTGATCACGGCTTCATAGAGGGAGGCTTGCTCTTTGGTCAGGTTGCAAAAGAGTTTTTGTTCGACCTTGTCGGGCAGGTCTTTGATGATCGCTTTGTCAGTTTTAACCCGTCGCAAGATAAACGGCTCTACCAGCTTTTTGAGGGTGGCTGATTTGGTAGGTTGATTGTTTTTTTGAATGGGCAGCTCAAAGTTTTTACGAAATTGGGTTTGTTTGCCCAAGTAACCGGGGTTTAGGAAATTGAAGATGGACCAGAGATCCATCAGGCGATTTTCGACCGGGGTGCCGGTTAAGGCCAGCCGGTGATTGGCTTCAAGCTTGAGAATGGCTTTGGTCTGGGCCGTCTTCGGGTTTTTAATATTTTGGGCTTCGTCCAGGACGATCCGGTGCCAGGTTGGGCTGCTCAGCAGGCTGGCATCTTTACGGGCCAGGGTAAAGGAGGTGATAATCACGTCGTGCTTGCGGACCATGGCCTTAAAGTCTTTGGGGGCTTTCGCCCGTTCTGCGCCGTGATGCACCGCCGCTTTGAGGTGGGGGGCAAATTTGTGTAGCTCGTGGTACCAGTTGCCAATCACGGAGGTGGGGGCAATTAACAGGGTAGGGGGAAGTTGTTTAATCTTTGCCCGGGTGGCTTCTTCCCGTTCTTGCACCAGTCGGGCAATCACCTGAACGGTTTTGCCCAGACCCATGTCATCGGCCAGGCAACCGTTTAGGCCCAGGGTGTCTAGATATTGCAGCCAGGCCAGGCCGCGTTTTTGATAGTCTCGCAACGTTCCCTGGAGCTGGCCAGGGTCGGCCATGGTTTCGAGGTGGCTCTTGTCGTTGAGCTGGGTCAACATGCTTGAGAGCAGCTCATCTCGGTCATATTCGACCTCCAGATCTTCGTCCCCTTCGGCGGCGAGTTTCATAAAGTCCAGCAAACTCATTTCAGGGTTCTCGGCCTGCTGCTGTTTCCAAAACGCTAGCATCTGCTGCATTTTTTCGGGGTCCAGCTCCATCCACTGCCCCCGGAACTTGACCAGGGGGGCTTTGGCGTTGACCAGCTGCTGCCATTCTTTTTCAGTGATCGGCTGCTCTCCAATCGAGAACTCATACTGGTATTGCACCAGGGTCTCATAGGAAAAGTAGCTTTTGGATTTATCGTTGCCGCCTAAGGATTTGCCCTTGGCTTTTAGGCGGATCTTGGCCCGCTGTCGTCCCTTTGGAGTCCACCAGGCGGGGACTATCACTTTATAACCGGCATCTTCTAGGACCCAGGCAGCTTCTTTGAGAAAATTGAGGGCAGTCTCAAGATTGACGGTGATGCCTATGGGCTCATCGGTCTCTAACCCCTGCCAAAACTGAGGATAAATCCGGGCGGCGTAGCCCAAGTTCATGAGTAAATGCTGCTCAAAGTCATCGCCAAACCGCTGACGCAGCTCTTTTTGTCGCTTGCCGCGCAGTCGCCAAAAGTCTAAAAGAGCTAGCCGCAGGGAAGGATCATCCTTGGGCGCGACCTGAAAGAGAATCTGCCAGGCATCTTTGGGTTTGTCGGGCTCCTGAAGCTGAAAGTAGATGTGGAAGGAGATGGCGGTTTGGGATCGGCTAATGCGATCGCGCCAGCCCTGCCACTGTTGATAGTATTCTTGCGCCCCTGAAAAGATCCAGGGATCCTTCAGGTTCGGAAAGATGCAGTGGTAGACCAGCGAGTCTTCCAGTTTTTTCAGAAAGCCTTGGGGAAAGGCGGTCTGGGTAATCAACTCGGTCAGAAAGCATTCAGAAAAATGTCTCAGCAGGCTTTCTCGATCATGAAATTCAGACTTTTTGCTGGGAATAGAAAAACCAGCTGCGCAGGCCAGGGGCATGTAATCTACATAGGCTTTGAGATCAGTTTCGTAGC
>JBCBQD010000384.1:0-3328 GCA_039820425.1 Cyanobacteria bacterium J06635_1 | reverse complement strand
CTCTCTTTCATGATTGAAGGGCTAGAGCTAGAGATGCCGCCTAACACCAGCTGAAATTTCATAATGAGAATTGCTGCAGGGAAAGTGCCTATCTATTCAAGGGGGGCGATTTTTCAGTATGCTCCTAAGGGCGATTGCTCGCACTCACTGCGGGTATTTCATACACACACGCGCACCCCCATACACAGGAGACCCCATCAAGAGACCATGTTAGACCTGACAGGAAAGAACGCCCTCGTAACCGGTATCGCCAATAATCGCTCAATCGCCTGGGGCATTGCCCAGCAGCTGCATGCGGCCGGCGCAAGCCTGGGGATCACCTATCTACCGGACGATCGCGGTCGGATGGAAGGTAAGGTGCGAGAGCTGACCGCGCCGCTAAATCCAGACTTGTTTTTGCCGTGTAATGTGCAAAACGATGAACAGGTAGCGGCCACCTTTAGCGAAATCGAAAAGAAATGGGGTCGTCTGGATATTGTGATCCACTGTTTAGCGTTTGCCAACCGGGACGATTTAACGGGGGATTTTAGCCACACGTCCCGCCAAGGGTTTCAAACCGCGCTTGATATTAGCGCCTACTCACTGTTGCAATTGGCGAACGGGGCCAAAGCTTTGATGAGTGAGGGGGGCAGCATCGTTACCCTGACCTACCTGGGGGGGGCGCGGGTGGTGCCCAACTACAACGTGATGGGGATTGCCAAGGCGGCCCTTGAGATGAATGTGCGCTACCTGGCCGCAGAGCTAGGCCCCCAAAAAATTCGGGTGAATGGGATCTCGGCAGGCCCGATTCGGACCCTGGCCTCCTCGGCAGTGGGCGGGATCCTGGACATGATCCACCATGTTGAAGAGGTGGCCCCTCTGCGGCGCACGGTGACTCAAAAGGAAGTCGGCAATGCCGCTGCATTTTTGACCAGCGATCTGGCCAGCGGCGTGACGGGCCAAATTCTGTACGTGGATTCGGGTTACGAAATCATGGGCATGTAGGTGCGTAAAATTTTACGCACCTAACATAATCAATCAGTGAAGGTTGCATCCGTAGCACCGACGGGCGCTTTTTCTATGGCAAACAGCGATCGCAACGCCACGGTCTGGGCCTCAGGCATTTGACCATAACTAAAGCCACAGGGCACCGATAGCGACTGACAAAGTTGATCAAAGACGTAGGGGCTACCGTAGACCACCACCGCCTGTAATCGATTAGCGGCTAACAGGACATCAATATAGCCCTGGGCCAGCTCGGTCAGGTTAGCGCTACTGCGAAACGGGTTACCCCGGATAAATAGCTGTAGCAAAGTCGGGGCTTGTCCCTGCGGAAGCCCTGCCGTCCCTGTCCAGCGACCATCTACTAGATAAGTTTGATAGCCTTGCTGGCTTGGTAGGGTAATGGCGGGGGCGGTGCGGGGCAGATAGCGACAACCCACCAGGTCGTCCACCAAAATTAAATTGTGCTGCGGCTGGCTGGTCGCAGCGGTCTGGAGCTTTCCCCGTTGCTGGTGAGTGGCTTGTAAAACAGCTTGCTGGAGTGCTCGGGCAGAGGGCTGGGCGATCTGCTCTACCTGCACTGGGGGCAGGATATCGTGCTCCCAGGCATGGCAAGAGGGCGCGCCGTCAGTGAGCCCGGTTTTATATTTGCCGCGCCAGATGCGTTCTACGCTGGCACGGATCTGGGCGGAGGAAATCCGCCCCGTGCGGACGGCTTCGCAAATCGTTTCAATGGCCCCCAGGGGGTCGGCGGGCATGAGCAGCACATCGGCTCCGGCCTCGACTGCCAGCGCTGCGGCCTCAAAGGGACCATATTGCTGGGTAATCGCCCCCATCACCAGGGCATCAGTGACGATGATGCCGTCAAAGCCCAGATCCTGGCGCAGCAGGCCAGTCAGGGTGGCCTTAGAGAGGGTAGCGGGGTATTCAGTATCGAGGGCCGTTAGGGAGAGGTGGGCCGTCATGACGCTATCGACGTTGGCTGCGATCGCACCCCCAAACGGCACCAGCTCTAGCTGCTGCAGTCGCTCAAACCGATGGGGCACCACCGGCAACGCCAGATGGGAGTCCACGGTGGTATCGCCGTGGCCTGGAAAATGCTTGGCCGTGGTCAGCACTGGCCAGGCTTGCGCCCCCCGAATGAATGCGGTAGCCAGCTGGTTGACGATGGCGGCATTGTCGCCAAAGGCCCGCACGTTGATCACCGGGTTAGCCGGATTATTATTCACATCCACCACCGGAGCCAGCAGCCAGTTGAGCCCAATGGCGCTGGCCTCCTGGGCGGTGCAACGGCCCATCTGCTCGGCATAGTCGAGGGCCAGGGGCAGGTCGGTCTTGGCTAAAGCAGCTAAAGCCATCGGCGGCGGAAACCAGGTGGCCCCGCTAAACCGCTGACCCACCCCTTCTTCGATGTCGGCGGCGAGCAGCAGCGGATATTTGGCCCACGACTGGAGCTGCTGAGATCGCAGCCCCACCTCAGCCGCACTGCCCCCCAGCAAAATCACCCCGCCAATGCCCAGCTCCCCCAGCCAGTGCCGCAAGTCATCGGCAGTGGCCTCCCACTGGGGATACTCAATTTCATGCTCAAACAAGTGCCCCGTGGTGCGGACCACCACCATCTGCGCCACCTGCTCCGTCAGGCTTAAATCATCCAGGTCAGGCAGGAAAGGTTTCATGCCCCCTCTGCTCCCTCTGCCCCCCCTGCTCCCTCTGCTTTTTCTTCCTGCTCTCGACTGATCTTGTTAATCAAATTCAGCACCTGACCGCCCAACTCAAAGGAACGATCTTCTTTAAACAGGATCTCGGGAGTCCGCCGCAGGCTGATGCGCCGCCCCAGCTCTCTCCGAACGAAGCCGGTGGCAGCTTTGAGGCCCTCCATGGTTGCGGCTCGGGCCTCATCAGTGCCGTAAATACTCACAAAGATTTTGGCGTGTTGCAGATCCCCTGACACATCCACGTCGGTCACGCTGACCATGCCACTGCCGACTCGGTCATCCTTGATGCCATGGAGCAACAGTTGGCTCACCTCGCGCTTAATCGACGCCGATACGCGCTCCACTCGTCTGCTGGTAGCCATAAGTCTGATCTCCTTACTGCTAGCGACCTGGCTAGCAACTTTAACGATGAATCTAGCGGGCTTAGGTTAAAACGCGCTATCGGGTGATATGTTTCAAACGGTGTAACCTTTCAAACGGTATAACCCTAGCGCATCCTGGGAACGCGCCTGAGATTAGGTCCTAAATCTTAAGCTTAGGCCAGTTCTAGCTTAGGTCAGTTCTAACTCAGGCCAGCCCTAGCATGGCCCGGAGCGTAAAGCTCAAGAAAATAAACCCCGCGATCGCAGCTG
>JBCBQD010000383.1:0-3337 GCA_039820425.1 Cyanobacteria bacterium J06635_1 | reverse complement strand
ACCACCAGGTCCTTTTCCTCAATCGCCTTAACAATGGGCGCAGGCAAAGGCCCTGAGTTGCCGATACAGGTGGTGCAGCCGTAACCCACCAGATTGAACCCGAGCGCATCCAGGTCAACCTGGAGTCCCGCATTTTCTAGATAATCAGACACCACCTGGCTGCCTGGGGCAAGGGATGTTTTCACCCAGGGCTTTACGCTCAAGCCTTTCTCACGGGCTTTGCGAGCCACCAGCCCCGCCCCCACCATCACCGATGGATTGGACGTATTGGTACAGCTGGTAATCGCCGCAATGACTACGGCCCCATCGCTGAGGTCGTAGCCTTCGCTAGCCAAGGTCGTTGATCGCGTTTGCTCGTAGGGTAACCCGCTAAAATTAGGAAAATCAGAGGTTTTGAACTGATTTGCCAGCTGAGAAAGCAGCACCCGATCCTGGGGACGCTTGGGTCCCGCCAAAGACGGCTCCACCGTCGCCAGATCGAGCAGCAGCGTATCCGTAAAAATCGGGTCAGGACTCTCCGCATCGCGCCAGAGTCCCTGGGCTTTGGCATAGGCCTCAACCAGGGCCACCCGATCGTCCTCGCGACCTGAGAACTCTAAATAATGAATGGTTTCTTTATCGATGGGAAAGAACCCGCAGGTTGCCCCGTACTCAGGGGCCATATTACTGATGGTGGCCCGGTCCGCCAGGGTCAAATGATCCAGCCCATCGCCGTAAAATTCGACAAATTTGCCCACCACGCCCTTTGCCCGCAGCATCTCAACGACGGTGAGCACCAAATCAGTCGCAGTGGCCCCCTCTGGTAGCTGCCCCGTCAGCTTAAAGCCGACCACCTCTGGAATCAACATCGAAATCGGCTGACCCAGCATCGCCGCCTCAGCCTCAATACCGCCCACACCCCAGCCCAGCACCGCCAGACCATTGATCATGGTGGTGTGGCTATCTGTGCCCACCAGGGTGTCAGGGTAGGCAATCGTCTCGCCATTCTCGTCTTTTGTCCAGACCGTTTGAGCCAAATATTCCAGATTAACCTGGTGGCAAATCCCCGTCCCCGGCGGCACCACCCGGAAGTTATCAAACGCCTGCTGCCCCCATCTTAAAAAAGCATAGCGTTCGTTATTACGTTGAAACTCCCGCTTAACGTTCTCCCCAAAGGCGTCGTCGCTGCCAAACGAGTCCACCATGACTGAGTGGTCAATCACCAGATCTACGGGCGACAGCGGGTTAATCTTGTCTGGGTCGCCGCCGAGGGAGACCATGGCATCGCGCATTGCGGCCAGATCAACAACTGCCGGCACCCCGGTAAAATCTTGCATCAACACCCGCGCCGGGCGATAGGCAATCTCCCGTTGAGACGTCTGTGTTTTAAGCCATTCTGCGATCGCCTGCACGTCTTCGGCCTTGACAGTGCGACCATCCTCATACCGCAGTAAATTTTCGAGCAACACCTTAAGTGAATAGGGCAGACGACTAATATCTCCCAGGGTCTTAGCCGCCTCTGGCAAGCTGTAAATCTGATAGGTCTGGTTGCCGACGGTTAGGGATTGCTTGGCGTTAAAACTATTCACTGCGATGACTCTGATAGGTGCGTGTGCATTTAAATCTTAAACGGCAGATGGCCTCATCGACTGTCAGTTTAGAACACAAATCGATATAAAGCGCTAAACCATCAAGTCTTGAGGTCTGGCGGTTGGAAACCGCGACGACACTTACGAAACCTGCCTGCGCAGGTTCACGTTATTGGCTATGACGTTATGATAAAAGCCCATTTATAACCATCAATCATGTTGGGTCTCGCCCTCCATACCTCCACCCCCGATCTCGGCCTCGCCCTCAGCAACTTTGAGACCGAAAATCGTCATCAAGTATGGCCCCTGGGCCGCGACCTCTCCAGCCATCTCCACGAGCACCTGATTACCTTCATCACCCCCCACAGCTGGCAAGATTTCACCTTCCTCGCCGTTGCCAAAGGCCCCGGTGGCTTTACCGGCACCCGCATTGGCGTCGTCATTGCCCGCACCCTGGCCCAGCAGCTTGACATTCCCCTGTTTGGCATTTCGTCCCTCGCTGCCGTGGCTGTGGAAGCTAAAGCTGAGGCTGCGATCGCAATCACCATGCCCGCCAAACGTGGTGACGTTTACGGGGCCATCTACCGCCATGGCAAAAATGGCTTAGAAACCCTCATCCCAGAAGTCGTCATGGCCGCAACCGACTGGCAGGCCAAACTCGCCGCCTGGGAAACGACCCTGCATCGTATTGACCTGGCTAGCGGGCAAGGTCTGGGCGAATCCGTCACAGGTGTTTTAACCCTCGCCTACGCCCAATGGCAACAAGGCCAGCGTCCCCACTGGTCTGAAACCGTGCCCTTTTACGGCCAGCATCCGGTCGCTTGACCTTAACCCCTTTTGCCTCAGCCAATCTTCAACCCAAACAGAATCAGCTTCGGAGAGTTCAGGGATGGGGGGCTTACGATAGTCAATCACGAGGTCATAGCCTGACTGATCGTAGATATCGTCCAACAGCGATTTGAGATCGACCTGAGGGCCGATTTCATTGTCGAGTAGCGGTAGCGCAAAAGTTGGAATGACATCTGGCAAATTGAAGGCATACAAATCTGGCTATTGTGGGTGCTGGCAGGGTTGCCGTTGTACTCGCAATACTGGCTTCTGTACGCGGCACTGACACATCTGGGATGCCGACTAACACTGAATCAGTCCCATCGGTTTGGTAAACCGCCTCTTCTACAACGATTCGATAGTTTGGGCGAAGCTGGGGGCCTAGGGCAATGGCGATCGCGCTAATCAACCGATGATGCACATTCGGCCAGGTTTGGGGATGCTCCAGGTACGGGTCCATTCCAGGGAAGGGCGATGGCATAGGGAAGTTTTGAGGAGGGGTATCTCTATTTTAGGAGGTCGGTTTATAGGTGAGGAAGATGGGGAAGACGCGGGGATAGGGGGACGCGGAGACGCGGAGGTAGGGGCAATCCCTTGTGGTTGTCCAGGCCAGGATTGAACATTGCCAACCGATCCCCTGCCAAAATCCAAAATCTAAAATCTAAAATCCCGAATTGTCCGCCAGTAATACCCTAACCCCAGCAAACACGCGATCTGAATCGCACTTAACCCCAGTAACGGGTGAAAATCAGGCTTAATGCCATCGACCAGCAGACGGAAACCCAGATAACCCACCATAAATATTTGAAACCTTTCCCCCTGCTTCAGCATTCGTCGCTTTGACTGAAGCCAAATAAAGCCCAACAGACCGAGCAAAAACACAATCTCGTAGAGCTGGGTCGGATGTCGAGGAATGCCATCGCCAAAATCAACCCCCCAGG
>JBCBQD010000382.1:0-3387 GCA_039820425.1 Cyanobacteria bacterium J06635_1 | reverse complement strand
TGGTCTTTCATGCGCTTACTCTAGCAGGTACTCTGCATATTTAGCGCTCTCGCATCGCAGACCCGCTGAAAGCTTACCTTAAAAGTCATCTGACGTAGGTGAACCGAGGTGTTAAACCTCCTCTCTAGCTGCCGCCCGTGATTTGCCTAAGAGTTTATCGCGCAGGTGCTTAATGCGATCGCGATATTTAGCTGCTTCTTCAAACTCTAGATTCTTAGAGGCTTCTTTCATCTGCTTTTCAAGCTGTCCGATAAACTCAGGAATATCCTCAAGGGGCAGATCGTCGCGGTGTTCGTAGACCTCCTCTAGTTCTTGGGCATTGAGTCGTCGAGAGACTTCTAAGAAGGACAAAATTGCATTGCTCTTGCGGCGAACAATCGGCTTGGGTTCGATGCCGTGTTTTTCGTTGTAGGCCATCTGAATAGTGCGGCGACGCTCGGTTTCATCAATGGCTTTAGCCATGCTGTCGGTGAGATTATCAGCGTAGAGAATCGCCTGCCCTCGAACATGACGCGCGGCCCGCCCAATCGTCTGAATGAGAGACCGCTCTGCTCTTAAGAAACCCTCTTTGTCCGCATCGAGAATCGCGACCAGAGAGACTTCGGGGAGGTCTAAACCTTCTCTTAGGAGGTTCACCCCGACCAGCACGTCAAAGTTGCCATTCTGCAAATCTTGAATGATCTCAATCCGTTCAATGGAGTGAATCTCGGAGTGCAGGTAGCGGACTCGAACGCCGTGTTCTTCGAAATACTCGGTAAGGTCTTCGGCCATGCGTTTGGTGAGTGTCGTCACCAGGGTCCGCTCGTCGCGAGTTGTCCGCTCCCGGATTTCGGCCAGTAGGTCGTCTACCTGCCCATCGGTAGGTCGCACAAAGATCTCAGGATCCAGTACGCCGGTCGGGCGAATGATTTGCTCAGCGACTCGAGGCCCTGAGATATCCATTTCCCAGCTCCCGGGTGTGGCTGAGACAAAGATGCACTGTTGCACTTTATCCCAAAACTCTTCTGCTTTGAGGGGTCGATTGTCAGCGGCACTGGGTAGCCGAAATCCGTGATCGATTAACACTTTCTTCCGAGCCTGGTCGCCGTTATACATGCCGCGAATCTGGGGAATGGTGACGTGGGATTCGTCAATCACCAGCAGCCAATCTTTGGGAAAATAATCGAGCAAACATTCCGGCGGAGCACCTGCAAGCCGCCCGGCGAGATGGCGAGAATAGTTTTCAACGCCGTTGCAGTAGCCCACCTCGCGGAGCATTTCTAGATCATAACGGGTGCGCTGCTCCAGGCGCTGGGCTTCGAGCAGTTTCCCTTCTTTTTCTAGAAACTCAAGCTGTTCTTTAAGCTCGTCGCGGATGCCGTCACAGGCGGCTTCTAGTTTATCCTCGGGGGTGACAAAGTGTCGGGCGGGGTACACATTTACCGCCTCCATACTTTGCAGGGTGGCTCCGGTGACCGGGTCAATGTAGCGGATAGCGTCAATCTCATCGCCAAAAAACTCAACTCGGATGATGCGATCTTCGTAGGCGGGGCCAATCTCAAGCACATCCCCTTTGACGCGAAAGCGCCCGCGACCCAGATCAATGTCGTTGCGCGTGTACTGAACTGACACTAGATCCCGCAGGATGAGCCGGGGGTCTGCTTCTAACCCCACCCGCAGCGGGATCGATGCTTTGAGGTATTCAGATGGGATCCCTAAACCATAAATGCAGCTGATGGAGGCCACCACAATTACATCTTTGCGCTCAAACAGCGATCGCGTCGCTGAGTGACGCAGCATGTCGATTTCTTCGTTGATTGAGGCGGTTTTGGCGATGTAGGTGTCGGTGACGGGAATATAGGCCTCGGGCTGGTAATAGTCGTAATAACTGATGAAGTATTCGACGGCATTGTCTGGGAAAAACTCTCGCAGCTCGTTACATAGCTGCGCCGCCAGCGTCTTATTGTGGGCCAGCAGCAGCGTAGGCCGACCGATTTTGTCAATCACGCGGGCAATGGTGTGGGTCTTACCGGTACCCGTCGCCCCCAAGAGGGTCTGGTAGGGCTTGCCTTTCTTGAGAAACTGGGTGAGCTGCTTAATCGCCTTGGGCTGGTCGCCCGTGGGCTCAAACGGGGCCTGGATGTCGAATTTGCTCATGGATTGGGGGCGTTGCGATCGCAGAATTTGCCTAGCAGAATTTGCCTATCTGAGTGATCTTAAAAGCAATTTTTGGATTCTGCACGAAAGTTTTGTGCTGATGAGTCTCCGTGCCCTAACCCAGCCCGTACTCAAAACCTGATAAGATCGCCTTCTTCTGTGCCACTTGAGCTTGTGGAAGAAACGTTACAAACAAACGATATGACCTCTACGTAGCATAGGGGTATAAGCTATCGCCAGGTTGCGTTGCAAAACCTTATGGCAGAGGTTGTTTAGCGAAACCGAAATGTGGCGGTAGACCCTAGTTAGGGTAATGCATTGAGGAGTCAGGATGAATCGTAAATTTTGGGGTGCTGTGCTCATTTTGGGACTGCTAACCGGCTGTCGATCCCAGGTCGGTAATCAAGTTGAGCCCACCGAGCCCCCTACGGCACAAAGTAATGAAGCGGTCCCTGCCATTACCCAAGATAGCGTTGCCAACTGCCCCCCTTCGGACCCTGATCTGGCACTGCGAGTCCCCACCGATGGCTTAGTTTTTGAGCAATTTAATTTTCGGCCTGACGCCGTAATGGCTACTGATGACACCATTGCCTTTGAGAACAGCCTCTATCGATTTGTCTTTTGCCGCAGCGATCGCAGCTGGTCGGTTTTTGAAGGTGAGGCCACGGATGATGACCCCATCGATTATGACGCGCTCCTGGATGAGATTGAAAACCCTGACTATGAAACGGTAGAACTAGCAGAATCTGCCTATCAAGCCCGTGTGCGTTTAGACGCTGACTGGATTGGGGAGCAGCTTGGAGAAGGGGAACCCCCAGCAGCGCCATCTGAGGAAAAGGTGATTTTTGAACTGATTAAGCCAGGGGAGACAGAACCCACTGCGCAAGTTCTATATACATCGGCAGATCTGGTCCAGCCTGAGTTGGGGGGGCAGCTTGGTGTACCTCGCATCAGCCAGACCCTCAGCTACCAGGATGCCCTCTGGTGGGCAATAGCCTTTGAGCAAGGAGAAGGCAACACCGGCGTCACGACTATCGTGCAGTATCAGCCCGAGGCTGACGAAATTAAGCTGTGGCAGCCTAAGGACCTGGACGAAGTGCAGATTACGGATATGGCGATGACGGGGGAAGGCGACGCGTTAACCCTTTGGCTCGGTACTCAGCTGTCTGGCGAAGGCAATCCCCACATCCCGGCTCAGGGGTTAGTAGCTTACCGGCCCGCTCAAGACGCGATCGCAGCCTACTCGATCCA
>JBCBQD010000381.1:0-3419 GCA_039820425.1 Cyanobacteria bacterium J06635_1 | reverse complement strand
TGGCTAAGCGGGTCATGATGGTCCAATCCATAGGGGTAAAGAGATGGGGAGATGCGGAGATGGGGAGGTGTCGCTTATACACACACCTCCTCAACCATTCCTGCCAAGTACTCATCGCGGAAATAGCGGAGGGTGCTGATCACCGGATTGGGGGCTGCCTGACCCAGGCCGCATAGGCTGGTGTGCTTAACCATATCGCAGAGGGTTTCGAGCTGGTCGAGGTCGGCGGGGGTGGCCTGGTGATTTTTGAACTTGGTCAACAGCTGGTAAAGCTGCACGGTGCCAGCGCGACAGGGAATGCACTTCCCGCAGGACTCATCCATGCAAAACTCCATAAAAAACTGAGCCACATCAACCATGCAGGTGTGCTCATCCATAACGATCATGCCACCGGAGCCCATCACCGAGCCCAGACTTTGTAACGATTCGTAGTCTACTGGGGTGTCAAAGGCTGTCGCCGGGATACAGCCACCCGAGGGGCCTCCCGTCTGCACGGCCTTGACCTGCGCGCCTTCGAGGCCGCCCTGCCCCATCTCCCCAATAATTTCCTGGAGGGTAATCCCCATGGGCACTTCGATCAGTCCTGCATTGTGGACCTTACCTGTGAGTGAAAAGACTTTGGTGCCTTTGCTGCGCTCAGTGCCAATGCTGGCAAACCAGTCGGCCCCGTTACGAATAATCGGGGCAATGTTGGCAAAGGTTTCCACGTTGTTGATCAGGGTGGGGCGACCCCACAGCCCTGACTCTGCTGGATACGGGGGTCGGGGTCGGGGAATCCCGCGTTTACCTTCGATCGAGGCCATCAGGGCAGTCTCTTCACCGCAGACAAAAGCCCCCGCCCCAATGCGGAGATCGATGCGAAAGTCGAAGGGGGAGTCAAAAATCTGGCTACCCAACAAACCATAGCGTTTTGCTTGACGAATCGCGGTTTGCAGATGGCTAATGGCCAGGGGATATTCGCCTCGCACGTAGATGTAGCCCTGAGTGGCTCCGACGGCGTAGGCTGCGATCGCAATTCCCTCTAACACCCGATGGGGGTCACTCTCTAGCACGCTGCGATCCATATAGGCCCCCGGATCGCCCTCATCAGCATTGCACACCACATACTTTTGCCCTGGCGGCATTTTGGCCACCGTTGCCCACTTCAGACCCGTGGGATACCCTGCCCCACCCCGCCCCCGCAGGCCGCTGCGGGTGATCTCATTCACCACCTCCGCTGGTTGCATCTCGAGCAAACTGTGGTGCAGTGCCTCATACCCCCTCGCGACGATATAATCCTCGATCCGCTCAGGGTCAATTTGACCACTGTTTTCAAGCACAATGCGGTGCTGGCGGGTGAAGAAGGGGAGGGTGGAGGGTAGCGGGTGGTTCCCAACTCCCGACGCAACCTGAAGCCTCCCAATGATTTCAGGTGCTTGCTCAGGGGTCACTTTGCCATAAAGGTCCCCATCGGGATGAACTTGCACCAGCGGTCCCTGGCTACAGAGGCCCATGCAGCCGACACCGGAGACGGCTATCTGAGCATCGAGTCCGGCCTTAGTCACCGCTGTTTCAAGCTGGGTTTTGACGGCCAAACCATTGGTAGAGAGACAGCCGCCGACGGTGCAACAGCAGATACGATAAGACTTTTGGGAGGATGTTGAGAGTTGGCGAAGTTCTTGCAAGTCCATGGCTTGTTCCGTGGCTACCCACCCTCATCAGGTCGGCATTAATCGAGATAACACTGATCGAGATAACACTGATCGGGGTAAATCAGGATCGGAGTCAATCAGGCGGTCGCGGTCGCGCTGAGTTCTGAGTGCCCCGCTTTGGGAAGATGATCGCGACGACCATCAGGATGAATCACCATGACTGAACAGGTGGCATGGTGCATGATGTAGTTGCTGACACTGCCCAGCATGATCTCGCTCAGCCCAGCGCGACCATGACTGCCTACCACGATAAAATCAGCATGGCTGGTGGTAGCCGCTTTGCAGATGACAGGGCCCGGACATCCGTAGGGTTGCAGATAGCTGGCGGTGACCCCGACCGCCTTAGCCTCAGCCTGTTTTTGCTTGAGCAGCGCCTCGTAATGGTCAACAAACTCAGCCCATTGACGCTCGTAGGCTTCTCTTACAATACTATCCAGTTTCATTGAGTAGGTGCCAACTGGCATTGAGGGGCGCTCAGGACTCCCCGGATCGAAAACATCCAGGGCATGGATCAGCGTCAGCTCAGCTTCGAGCGCTTTAGCGAGTTCTAGTGCTGTTTCAAAAGCCTGTTGGCTGGCCACGGATTGATCAATGGCGACTAAAATCTTACTCAACATTTTTTTAGAGACCTCCTATAGATTCGGAGCGATCATCGCGGCGTGGTAGGCACGCCCCCTGGGTCAGTGACAATTCAAAGGCTTAAACAGAAACCCCCTTTAGAAGAACCTTTAGTAGCTCCCAACCTAATTTATGCCTAAATAGTTTGAGGAACTTATGAGGATTGAGGATGCCCGTATCTTTTCATTAAATCAATGGCCTGATTCGGCGATATATCCCCATCTATGCGAAAATTGAGGTAGGACAGATGAACTTCATAAAACTGTCCTAATATCGTGCAAGCCTGGTCTCAAGCGAGAAGGTTCCCAAACGAGAAGGGTCTCAACGATTTAAGTCCTCACATCGCCACGGCTTGAGCCACGGCTTAGCAAACTGCGACAGCAGCTATGCCCGAGAGCTATGCCCAAGAGCTATGCCAAGAGGAGGAGACCATGAAAGGTTTGTATCTCACCGTATTGTCCCTGGTGCCCGCCGTGCTATTCACAGGGCCTGCCCTGGCTGAACATCCTGTCGATGATCTACAAGCGTCCAACGTTCGGCAATTATTGATTACCCATGAGTGCGCGGGCTGTGATTTGAGGGGCGTAGACTTGAGGGGGGCTCATCTGATCGGGGCCGATTTGCGCAGTGCTGATCTCACTGAAGCTGACCTCACTGGAGCCAATCTGGAGGGAGCAGATTTGACGAAAGCCAATCTCACCGATGCCAACCTGACCGGGGCGTTCTTGACCCATGCCAGCCTGGCCATGGCTGATCTGGACAATGCTAATTTTTCCCAGGCTCAGCTCTACTATGTAGACGTAACCGGTGCTTCGATGGAAAATCTCAATTTGGCTGAGGCCACCGTGGTGGGTACTCCCATCAGCATTGGAGGCTCCGAAGAACCGCTGGAGCAGGAGGAAGTGCCCTTCGTCATTCCTGAAGATATTTGGCGTTTAAATCCGCCTAGCGGTCCTGACGGTTTGCCTGACAATCTAATTGATGTGCCTCTGGAGCTCGTTCCCGAGGTTTAAAGAAGGCTCGGTATCCACGGATAAAACTGCCTCTAACCACTGGTGTTCAGCGACTTTTGCCTGGAGCTGATGATTGGCCCAACTCAAGTTTTCAAAC
>JBCBQD010000380.1:0-3474 GCA_039820425.1 Cyanobacteria bacterium J06635_1 | reverse complement strand
GGTGCGACGGCGCTCTCCCCCGGAGACCTGAATGCCTAGGGTATTGGCGATGGTTTCTAACCGAAATTCGTGGAGCAATGACTTGAGTCGCTTGGGCTGCTCATGACGAGGCACCTGGGTTTGCTCCATTACCAGGCGAATATTATCTTTGACGGAGAGATGGCGAAAGATGCTAGCCTCCTGGGCCAGATAGCCAATCCCCAACCTGGCCCGTTCGTTCATGGGCAGATGGGTGATGTCGATGTCGTTTAAGCAAACATTACCGACGTCTGGCTTTTCGAGGCCAGTGGCCATGTAAAAAGTGGTGGTTTTGCCTGCCCCGTTTGGCCCCAGTAACCCCACAATTTCACCCTGGGCCACGGACAAACTAACGTCCCTGACCACCTGGCGTCGGCCATAGGTTTTCTGAACATTCTCTAGAATTAACTTCAAGGGGGTTGTCTTTGAGGCCTGGGGAATAACAACAGGTGGCTCAGATTTTACCAGAGGGAGTTGCATCACTCATTAGTTGGGACGTCAGTAGCCGGTAATTCGGTCGGCAGGGAGGCTGGCTGAGGGAGATCGGGCAGACTGCTAGGGGCAGCATCGGCGGCGGGCTCACCACTGGCCTCACCGCTGCTCCCTGGGGGAGGAGACGGGGGCAAAATATAAACTGACTCCACCTGTTCGTCAGGTTGGGGTGTGGCCACAAACCGCCCCTCGTCGATTAAGTAAGTAACAGTTTCAGCTCGCAGAGTATTCCCTTCTTGCTGAACATAGACACTGCCATTCAAAATAATCCGCCGTTCTCGGCTAAAGTATTGAGCCTGGGCCGAGGTGGCAAAGATTTGTCGCGATGGATAGTCAACTCGGACATTGCCACGGGCGGTGATGATGCCCGTATTGGCATTGGCCTCTTGGACATCGGCCCGCAGGGTAATCGCGCCACCGTCTGAGGCGGCCCCTGATGGCTGGGCGCGCGCCTGGGAAAACGGACCGGCTGTCAATAGAATTGGCAAGCTAAGCAGGGTTGCTGCTGTGGGATATCTCAGTCTGGGATTAAGCCAAGCGGCAAACCTCATGCAAAACCGCCTTTACAATGTCCTGTCATGGTATTTTTCTTTTCTACCTTAACGTCTGGTTAGAGATCCCCCCTTCATTAAAGAGCCACTTACTTGACTGTCTTTAGGTTTTACCCCAAATCTGACCCGGTGTCTGTCAGATGTTTGCTGTTGTCCAAAACTTTATCAGCCAACTTTATCAAAAGTAATGAATAATCGGGAACGAATCGGGTACCTACGCTTCTTTATTTGAATGCTGTGTAAGTTTGCTAAAGCTTAACCAGCTATCGCTCGAATTTTGGGGCGGGTGAGAGTCGCTTTTTCGGAGGGGTTGCTAGAGGCGAGGGCGTTGGTGAGGATGTTGGTGAGGGTCTCGATCTCGGTTGGCCCAGTTTGCTGTAATGTGCTGAGCCATTCGTGGGTGTGATCAATCAGGCCGCTGACGTCAATGCCGCCAAAGTCCGGTTCAAAGGGAATCAGCCGATTGCTCCCTTCTCCTAATAGGATGGCCGCACCGTTCCAGTTTTGGTTGCCCAGATGATACAGTCCTACCGCGATTTGCAGAATGCCTTGATAAAACGGTTTTTGGGGTGCGATCGCATCCATCCAAAGGGCCTCTAGGGTATCGTGGCACGCATAGTAATCGCCCTGATTAAACTGCTCGACCCCGACCCAAAAGGCCTCTGGGAGCGAGTCTATATCAGCGGGCTGAGCGGGATTTATCATTCAAATCCAATCAGAGGTGTTATCCTCCACTGTGAGTGTGTGTTGTCAGGAGTGTCAAGTATGGTAGCTTCTAAGGCCATCAGGCCAACGCTTTCAAGTCAGTTCCCAGTAGGCATGGGTTGGCAACCCCTCAAATTGCCAATCACCCCACTGTTCGGCACCGATGGGATTCGGGGGCAGGCGGGCGATGTGCTCACCGCGCCCCTGGCTGTCCAGATTGGATTTTGGGCTGGCCAAGTTCTGAGGCAAAATCAAAAGCCTATTGTAATTGGCCAAGATTCGCGCAACTCCAGCGATATGCTAGCGTCAGCCCTGGCAGCGGGTCTCACCGCCGCTGGGCTAGATGTGTGGAATTTGGGCCTGTGCCCCACCGCAGCGGTTTCCTATCTGGCGAGCTGCCCCGAGACAGCGGGCGGCATTATGATTTCGGCCAGTCATAACCCCCCCGAAGATAATGGCATCAAGTTTTTTGACCCCGACGGCGCTAAGCTAGCCAGTTGGCTCCAGCAGCGTATTGAGTCGGCTCTGCGCCAGGGCAGCTTAGCCGATATCGATATCGTTCAGGGCGTTTGGGGTAAAACCTACCAGACCCCCGAGCTGATTGAACGCTATGTTGACTTTCTGCATCAGCCGTTTCAACCCCACCCCGACCTGAGCGGTATGCGCATTGTTTTAGATCTTGCCTGGGGCGCAGCAACCCGGATTGCCCAGCAGGTGTTTGAGGCCACAGGGGCAGAAGTCTTTGTGCTGCATGGGCGGCCTGACGGCGATCGCATTAATGTTAACTGCGGCTCGACCAACCTCAGCTCTCTTAAAGCCGCTGTGAGCGAGCATCAGGCCGATATTGGCTTTGCCTTTGACGGCGACGCTGACCGGGTAATGGCGGTTGATAGCAAAGGGCGGGTCGTGGACGGCGACTATATTTTGTATTTTTGGGGACGGACCCTGCAGCAGAGCCATCGCCTGCCAGATAACACCATTGTCTCAACGGTGATGGCGAATCTCGGGTTTGAGCGCGCCTGGAATCGACTGGGGGGTCAGCTGGTGCGCACCCAGGTTGGCGATCAGCACGTTCACGCCGAAATGGTGCAGCGGGGGGCCATGCTGGGGGGCGAGCAGTCGGGGCACATTTTGTGTCACCACTACAGCGTCACCGGCGACGGTATCTTGACCGCTCTGCACTTGGCGGATTTGATCAAGCAGGCCGACAGTCCACTACCGGCCCTGATTGATGACAGCTTTAACCCCTATCCTCAAAAGCTTGAGAACGTTCGGGTCGAGGACCGCGAACGTCGCCTCCATTGGGCAGACTGCTTGCCCTTGCAACAGGCGATTGATCAAGCTTCCTCCGCGATGGGCGATCAGGGCCGGGTGCTGGTGCGCGCCTCTGGAACTGAGCCAGTGATCCGGGTGATGGTAGAAGCTGCCAGCACTGACTTGGTAGAGCACTGGACCGACCATCTGGCTACGGTGGTTGAGCAGCATCTAGTTTAGTTAAAAGATTAACAACTCACCTACGAATCGCTCAGCAGATGAAGGCCAGTGGGTTCAAATTGGGTTACCCAAAGTTTTAGATCTGGATCAGGGAATTGAGTTCTGATGGTTTGGGCAATTTTATCGGCCTGTGCTTGGGTTTCAGCGAGGGTAAAAACAGTCGGTCCTGAGCCTGACATCAGGGTGCCGAGGCCTCCGAGACTGGCCATCGTCT
>JBCBQD010000379.1:0-3493 GCA_039820425.1 Cyanobacteria bacterium J06635_1 | reverse complement strand
CAACCCGACCATCGCCTTGGTTTACACAACCCTTCAGGGCATTGGTCGGGTTGTCTATGTAAGAGGCGAGGCGGGTATTGGTAAAACTCGATTGCTTCAGGAATTTAGACAGCTCACAGAGCAGCAAGGGGTTATCTGCCACAGTGCGGCTATTTTAGATTTTGGGGTGGGCAGTGGTCGAGATGTTTTTCGGCAATTAGCTGTGCAGTTGTTAGGGTTATCAGAGGCGGAGGATAGAGCCAAGCGAGAAGACCAGGTAAAACAATTTTTGCAACAAACCCCTTTGTCTGAGATGTCTCGGACGCACCTGAATGCCTTGCTCGATTTGCCGCAATCTAGAGAGGCGCAGTCGATTTACGAAGCGATGGATAACCAGACTCGCCTGCGTGAAAAAGTGAGGGTGGTCAATCAGCTGGTCAGTGTCTGTAGCCAGAAACAGGCTATGCTGATCGTACTTGAAGACTTGCATTGGATTGATACCTCCAGTCTGTCACAACTGGCTCACTTTGTTGTTGATTTGGCGACCTGCCCGGTTTTACTCGTGATCACTTCGCGGATTGAAGGAGATCCGATTGATATGTTTTGGCGAAAGCAGATTCCCCAAGGAATGATGCAATGCCTTGATTTAGAGCCATTAAGTCATCAGGAATCTCTCGTGCTAGTGCATAGTTATGCTGAGCTAGACCCTACCCTGGCGCTGGGCTATGTCCGGCGCGCTGACGGGAACCCGCTGTTTTTAGAACAGCTGGTGCGATCGCATCAATCTATCCTAGACCCCCAACTCCCAGGATCCTTGCAAAGCGTGGTTTTGGGACGGGTAGATCAGTTGGATGCGGCTGATAAAACCGCCTTGCAGGCGGCCTCTGTATTGGGGCAACGATTTAGCCTGCCAATTTTACGCTATTTACTTGGGGAGCCCACCTACACCTGTGAAAACCTGGTTGAGAGCTTCTTAGTCTATCCAGAAGGGGAGGGGTATCGCTTTGGTCACGCGCTGATCCACGATGGGGTTTATCTGGCTTTGTTAAAGGCACGTCGGCAACAGCTCCATCGATTGGCCGCCAGCTGGTATGCCGAGCGGGATCTGGATTTGCGGGCGGCCCATTTAGACCGGGCAGACGCCGCTGAGGCAGCCGGTGCTTATTATCAGGCTGCAAACGACCACTATCAATCATTTCGATATGATTTGGCCCTGAGTTTGTCCCAGCGGGGGCTGGAGTTAGCGGTTACTGCGATAGATCGCTACAATCTGACCTGTCTGATGGCGAAATTGGTGCAGGCGGTGGGGAATCCTGCCGAGTCTGTTGAACTTTACCGAGAGGCCGTGTCTCTGGCGACGACGGATCTGCAGGCCTGTCAGGCGTGGGTTGGGGTAGCCGCCGGGGTACGGTTGAGTGGTGGCTACGATGAGGGTGTGATCGCGTTGGATCGAGCCTTTGGCCTGGTGAAGGGGAGTGATGCGGCCCGGGTGCTATCTCAAATTCACTATTTCAGAGGGAATTTTTGTTATTCCAGTGGCGATCTGGAGGGCTGTCTTGCCGCGCAGCAACAGGCCCTCGACTATGCCCTTCAGGTAAAAGATCCTGAGTTAGAAGCTCGGGCTTTGGGAGGGCTAGCCGATGCGGTGTATGCGAGTAAGCGCATGAAAACTGCGATGGACTATTACCAGCGCTGTGTGGAGGTGGCCCAACAGCATGGCTTTGTGCAAATTGAGATGGCCAATCGCCATATGCTGGCATCGATGATGCGGTATATGCATGATTTTGAGGGTGCGATCGCAAATAACCAGCTCACCCTCGAAACGGCTCGTCAGATCGGCAACCGACGCACCCTGATGTATACCTTTGATAACCAGGGCGAACTCCTGACCGAGCAAGGCGACTACGATCTCGCCAGCCAGTCGATTGAGTCTGCGCTGGAACTATCCTTTTCGCTCAACAACAAACGCTACCGCGCCTATATCATGCAGCGTCTGGCCCGAGTGCGAATCTGCCAGGAGCAAGATTTAGCGGCGAGAGTACTCTTAGAAGATGCCCTGCAAATCTGCTATGAGACTGACCTCCAGTTTGTCGCCCCTCGGGTATTGGGGTTGCTGGCTTTGGTGACTGCAAACCCCCAGGAAAGTGGGGAGTTTTTGCACCAGGGAGACCATATTCTCAGTCAGGGCTGTATTTCCCATAATTTTCTCTGGTTTTATCGAGACGCCATCGAGGCTTCCCTAAAGCACCAAGATTGGGACAGGGCTAATCACTACGCCAGCCTCTTGAAAAACTACACCCAGGTAGAACCCTTTCCCTGGAGTCAGTTTGTTGTGGGTAGGGGCCGCTGCCTGGCAGCAATCGGCAGCGGCCACCTTGATAGCACGGTGATTCAGCAGCTGAGACAGCTTCAATCAGACGCAGAACAAGTCCGTTTGGGAATGGCTCTGCCAGCAATCATCACTGCCTTAGGCCAGGTTGGTAGATGAACCTGATGATTTTTAGGTTATATCAAAACAACACGGGTTTGGGCTTGACTATCAGATTGTACGTTAGGAATAATGCGAATTTCTACATTGCTACCCAGCGTATTGAGAAACCGAAAGAGACGTTCTATGGAGAAACCCGATAATTTACCCCGCACTAGTGCTGATATTTTAGGTTGATCGATACCTAACAGCTCTGCTGCCTCAATCTGGGTGAGTTGGCGGCCTGAGATAATTTCACTGATTTGATGAGCAAGTTCTGCTTTGACCAACAATTCATCAGGGTTAGGTAACCCTAAGTCAGCAAAGACATTCCCACTTCCTGAATGTACTTCTATTTCTTCAGTCATTTTAGTTCTCCTATTTGCTTTATCTCCTGGTTACTTTGTCGTCTCGTAATGCTCTCTAGCCCGCTTGAGTCGAGCTTCAATCAGGTTTGTGTCTTGTTTTGGAGTAGATATACCTCGCTTCGACTTCTTCTGAAAAGCGTGAAGAACGTAGACCTTGCCTTCAAATTTCACCGTATAGATGGCTCGATAGGTATCTCCATCAAAATTCTCAACAATTTCGAGAACGCCAGAGCCCTTGAAGCCCTTCAGCGGTTTAGCATCAGGATGCTTTTTGCCCAGTTGAGCGCGGTACAAGGCGAAACCCACCATTTGTTGAACTTCCTCGGGAAACTTCCGCAAATCTTCGCGGGAACTGCCAATCCACTCAACTGGTTTTAATAGAGGGTCCATAATTCTTGATTATGCTATTTTTAGCATATTTTGTCAAATTCCCTGGAGTCAGTTTGCTGTAGTTAGGGGCCGCTGCCTGGCAGCAATCGGCAGCGACCGCATTAACAGCCCGGTGATTCAGCAGCTGAGGCAGCTTCAATCAGACGCAGAACAAGTCCGATTGGGTATGGCTCTGCCAGCCATCATCACTGCCTTAAGTCAAATTAGCCAGATCTAATTCGACAAACGCATCGCGGGTGAGATTGGCTGTACTGATCCCCTCCAAAATGGCAATTGTTCGATCTTCATA
>JBCBQD010000378.1:0-3627 GCA_039820425.1 Cyanobacteria bacterium J06635_1 | reverse complement strand
GGGCGGGGACTGCGCAGGTCTGAAAAGCTGTCTGGCGAGGAAACCCCTGGCCGTCTTTGTCTAATGCAAAAACGCAGGGCTGATGCCCGAGTTGATATAGCGCATTGGCTAGCTCTAACGTATGGATGACGCTGCCGCGCGGTTTGGTGGAGTAGGTGAGGAGGGCGATGCGGAGGGACATGGGGAAAGGGGCAAAGGGAGAAAAGGTGTTAGAGCCAATTACCGACCAGCAAATAAGTCCCCCAGTAGTAAGGGGCTGGGTAGCCTTCCTCGCGCAGGAGCCCTAGCTGGGCCTGTTGTAGCGCCTTTGCCTTGGTCATGTCGGGCTCCAGTAAAGCGGCATAAAACCGAGACATCAGTCGGGTTGTGGCATCGTCGTCGGCCCGCCATAGGGTGGATAGAGTACTGCGGGCCCCCGCTCGCACCGCCACCCCTGCGAGCCCCAAGACAGCTCGGCGATCACCCTGGGCCGTGGCGCAGGCGCTCAGCACCATCAGCTCAAGGGGGTCCCCCTGGCTCAGGGTTTGCAAGAGGGTATTGAGCTCATTGGCAGTGATGCTGTCTTGATACGCCACCAGGTAGGTGCCACTGGGGTCAGAGCTAAATACCCCGTGGGTTTTCCAGTGGATGGCTGAAAAATCAGCTGTCTGTAGCTGTGCTTCAATATTGGATTTGGTAAAGGCGTCATTCAAGAGGGGGGGCGCACTGGTAAAGGCCGTGGGGATCTGATCCAGTTCTTCCTGGACTTGCTCAATCACCGGAAAGTCGGTGCCGCGAATCTCCTGGGGGAGATCCACCCCCCCCCGAAAAATATTCAGCTCAGCCGAGGGGCTGGGTTGGAACAAATCAATCTGGGGGGCCACTGCGATCGCATAGTCTCTTTCGATTAAATAACGCTCACCGTCGTACAGCACCCCCACGGGGATATTGCGCAGCAGCCCATCGGGCACAAACACCAGCGTCTGAATCTGAGGCTGCTCCGCCAGTACAGGGTCTAAAGGAGCCATCAGCCAGTCATAAAGCTGGGTCGCATGGGTCAGCACAGCGGGGGTTTTCCCCGGCAGCGTAAGATTTTGGCGCAAGGCTTGAACTGTTGTCTCTAAATCAGTTTGGGAAACGGGGGTTTCAACCTGCGCCAGGGGTTGACCGGGAATATCGTAGATCACCATCAGCCGATCCTTGAGAATAATTGGATAGATCTTGGCGGCAGTCGGATCAAAGTTGGTTTCGCTAATTTTGACCAGACGCGAGAGATTACACCCTAGGAAATTTTCTAGCTCGGTGAGCTGCAATGCATCCAGGGTCTGAATCGCCATCTTTAAGGTGTCTGGGTCCGCCGCTGTGTTAGCAGCTGGGTCTAGCAAAATCTCCAGAAATTCGCGATAGACCGGCTCCACATTGTCGCGAAACGAAAACTGAACTTGGGCATCGACCCGCAGCAGGTCATCACGCACTCCTTTGAGGGCCGTAATGGCTCGCCCGTAGGCGGCAGTGGTCAGTGCCTGGGGTTGGCCAGTGGCACGATAAATCCGCCCCAGTTGCCACTCCCAGCGGTAGGTAATATCGGGGAGTTGTTGTCCCTCAATCAGCGATAGCGCTTTTTGGGTCAGGGCTTCGGCCTCTGACCATTGCTGATTGAGCTCATAGAGATGCCCCAGCTGACCCACCGCATAGGACTCTAAGCGAATATCTCGAAGCTGTTGGGCCTGCTGGGTGGCGGCTGCCAACCGCTGGGCAATTTCCTCAAAGAATGGAGAGGCGGATGCAGGCATGGCAAAACCATCCCCCCTTTGGACTGCGGGGTCTTCGAGCCACTCTTGTCGAATGCAATCAGTGGTGACTAGGGCGGCGACTGGCTGGGCTAAACAGGTCAGGCTATGGGCATAGCTGAGCTGACCAAATAGTGCACTGCGACTCAGCGGCAACGCGGAAAGCGGTTCACTTAGGGCTGGCCAAAGGCGGTGGGTTTCCGCAAAGCGACCGGTTTCAATCAGATAGCTGAGCTGATTAAGCTGGGCCTGTACCCACAGTAGATCTGAGTCCGCTTGCTCAGCAGCGGACTGATAACGACCTAACGTCTCCTCACCATAGGCCTGGGCCGGTTTAAATTGTCCTGTCGCGGCAGCTCGATGGCTGAGTGCTCGGGCCGTATTGCCCATTTCTAAGAGCGTTGGCCCAGGCTCAACAGCGGTCGCCAGGCTTTCTTCCAGGCTTTGTTGCGATCGCAACAGGGCCCCCACCTGCCGAAAGGCTATCCCCAACTGGCGTAAGCTGGTTGCCTTGAGGGTGGGATCTAACGATTGCGCAGCTTGATAGGTCTGTTGCAAAAGCTGCAGTGCCTGCCCATTCAGCCCCAGGTCTTGCAGGGCCTGAGCCTGGTTGAGTTGAGCCAAGATCGCCCCCGACGGAGCCCCCGCTCGCTGGTAATAGACCCCTGCCTGTCGCCAGCTGGCCAGTGCCTGGTCGGGCTGGTTTTGATGCCACTGTAGCTGCCCCTGGGTATTCAGCACTTTCGCCCAAATCTCCCAGTAGTCTGCTTGTGCCGGCCCGTCTTCTAACTGATTAAACGCAAACCCATTAAGCTGGGCCAGACTCTCATTTAATGCAGCCTGAGCCGCTTCCCATTGGGCCAATTGCTGATAAGCCTGGGCAAGGTTGTTCGACACATAAGCCTGGGCTAACCCATTACCCTGTTGAGAAAACACCTCGCTTGCTTGCTGCCACTGTCGAATTGCCGCCGAAAACCGGCCCTGTTCATAGTCATCAACCCCTTGCTGAACCAGGGCCTGGCCATTGGGCTGAACAATCTCAGACTGAACAACCTCAGACTGAACAATCTCAGACGGCAGATCCTGGGCCAGTGTCCCCAAGCTACAGGAGAGTAGCCAGCTAACCGTCAGCCCCACCAACATCCAAAAGCCAATTAGCCTGCGACCCAGGCGACGCCAGACTAGCTTACGCTGGGTTAACCATCGTTGCCAAACCGATCTGATTACAAAAAATCCCATTGTCAACGACGGACGATGTTCGTGAACTAAAAACTATCCATTCAAAAGTCACTGCTCAGCCTATCACAGCGACCGATCGATTCTGATGTTGTTACCGCCGCCAGGGTCAACGCGCCCTCTTCGCTGAGATGCCATCCCTGGGCCTCGATGATTTCATCCGTCGAAATCGCATCCTCAGCACTTTCGACAGATGAACGGGTAGACGCGCTGCCCCACCCCCGAGGCAGCTGAACATCGCCTAAAAATTCGGAGCTACCGAGGGCTCCATACGGCGTTGTGCGCACTCCGCCCCGCCCCGACGCCACAAAACGTCCCCCTTCGCCTTGGGCCGCCGTCTCACACCCCTGGGCCAACCTGGGAATTGCGGCTACGGTAGGCACATTTTCTAAATCATCGGTGGGCTCCAGGATCAGCCGTGTCAAAACAACCTCGCCCGCTGCCCCAAACTCTGAGCTGGCCGTAATATCACTCAGGGGCGTTAGCTCTGGGCGAGCCTCGATCCCAAAAATACCTTGGGCAACCACATCAACTCGGCCCCCATCCCCCACCGTGGCATTGGCGGTAATGTCACTGTTCTCGGTGGGCACCGCTACCAAAAACCCCCGGCTGGCATCAATGC
>JBCBQD010000377.1:0-3693 GCA_039820425.1 Cyanobacteria bacterium J06635_1 | reverse complement strand
ACTTCCCCACCTCCCCACTTCCATCCAAAATCCAAAATCCAAAATCCAAAATCCCCAACCCACTACCCCTTTGGGCTGACGAGCTCTACCTCGAACTCCACCGGGGTTGTTACACCACCCATGCCGATCAAAAGCGGTTCAACCGTCGCTGCGAGGATTTGCTTTACCAGGCCGAGCTGTTCTCGACGATTGCGCAGTTGGTTGCCGGAGTACCTTATCCCAAAGTGGATTTAGAGGAAGCTTGGCAAAAACTGCTGTTCAATCAGTTTCATGACATTTTGCCAGGGTCTTCGATCCCGGAGGTGTTTGAGGATGCCAATCGGGATTGGGGCGTGGTCAAGCAGATTGGGAAACGGGTGTTGGAGAGGGCGCTAGTTGAGATTTCAACCCAAATTCTAATGCCTCAAACGTCACCGCATCCTGATGCAAAGCCGCTAGTTGTTTTCAATGCACTCAGCTGGGAGCGCTCAGAGGTGGTGACCCATCTGATTCCAGAAGCTGTCCCTGGACATCTCAATTTGCACTGGCGACTGTACGACTTTGAGGGAAAGCTGGTGCCTAGCCAGACTCGGTTGACGGTTCGCTCAGAGCAAGCGTTTTGCGAAATTTCATGGTTGGCTGAATCGGTGCCATCCGTGGGCTACCGAGGCTACTGGCTCTGTCCAGACGAAACCGAGGCAGGTGCAACAGAAGTAAGCCTTTCTCAGCCGACAGTTCCGCGTCAGGACTATGTGCTGACTAATCAGTGCCTGCAAGTGACCGTCAATGCTGCAACTGGCGACATTACCAGCCTGTTTGATAAAGCCCAGCAGCGGGAAGTGCTGAGCGCTCCGGCTAACCAACTGCAAGTCTTTCGCGACCAGGGCCAATATTGGGATGCTTGGAATATTGCCCCTGACTACGAAGACCATCCCCTGCCCCCGGCCCAGCTAAAGTCAATCACGTGGTTTGACCGGGGGCCGTTACGTCAACGCTTGAGGGTGGTGCGCCAGCTTGGTAACTCTGAGGTGAGGCAGTACTACAGTCTGGAGGCCCATTCCCCCATTCTAAAAATTGAAACCTGGGTAAATTGGTCTGCCACTCAGGTGGTTTTGAAGGTCAACTTTCCACTGACGGTAGAGGCTAATCACGCGACTTACGAAGCTCCGTTTGGCTCCATTGCAAGACCCACTCGTCCCCAAACGAATACAGAAAAGGCCAAGTGGGAAGTGCCTGCTCTACGCTGGGCCGATCTTAGTGATGATGCGTTTGGGGTAAGCATTCTCACCGACTGCAAGCATGGATTTGATGCGAAGCCCAATCAGCTACGGCTAACACTCCTTAAAGCACCGCTGTGGCCCGACCCGGATGCTGATCGAGGCAGCCATCACTTTACCTATGCGATCTATCCACACCCTGGGAACTCCACAGAGGGCTGGCAGCGGACGCCCCATCGCACCCGTGAGCTCAATATGCCGATGACTGTCATGATGCTGGATGCTTTACCTGAGGCTGCGTCGGCCCTGGAGCCGCCTCGGCAGTTTCCCCATGCGCCTGCGGCTTACAGTTTCTTGCAGGTTGAGCCGTCTAATTTGATGTTGGCGGCGTTTAAGCCAGCAGAAGATCATCCAGATGAGTTGATTATGCGGGCCTATGATGCGACGGGGCAGGGGGGTGAGATGGCTTTGACGAATGTGTTGGGGCTTGGGTTGGCAGCGCCAACCAATCTTTTAGAACAGTCCGTGGACGCTAGCTTCAACGCTCCCCATAAAATCCACACCTATCGGTTTAAAGCATATAAGCCGATGCCCTAAATAAAAGGCACCGGCTGGTTTCTGTATAGATCAAGCTTGCTTTAGTAGGGTGGGTTTTCTGTATAAAACGTTCATCTGTTAAGACTATTCAACCCAAATAAGTGTAATCAGTTAACATTTCCAAAAAAAATTCCACAAGTCCTGCGTAGATATGCTAGAAGTAAGGGCTTTGGATGTCGCTGTTAACCGACTGACAGGTTGTTCCAGCCTTTGGGTGATGACATAGTCTATATCTTGCTAGAAAAGTAAATCAAATGTCTTGACTTAAGGTGGTCACGATGCAGGTTCTGTGAAATCTACCACTTAAACCCAAACGCGACAAAAAGTAGTAACCCAAACAGTGCCAGTGACTCTAGGGCACTGCCCAGGTCGCGTTCCGGTTGACCATGGGGTAGCACTGCGTTTGAGCTTGTGGTTGCGACGGTGCTCTGATAGTCCTGGAGATTGTAAAAATCAGTCATAGAGAAAACCCCGCCGATTAGCTGGCGGGGTAGAAAGTTATAGAGGTGACTTTAATAGTGTTCCCCGCGTTTGGGGAGGGCAACACTGTGTTATTACGCGCTGGCTGCAGCAACTCTTTTAGGGTTGGCCTGGCTCATGGCGGAGCTGTCTTCTTCAAAATTGCGGATAACATCCAGGTCAATGTCTAGCACAGACATTTTTAACCCGGCTTTAGGGGCATTGTCTTTTTTAGAAATGTAGGGGCTGGGGTTAACGCTGCCAGTGCAGATAATCAGGGAGCCTTTTTTAAGGAAAGGTAGCTTGCGCCAGGCGGCGGAGTCTTCCCAAATGGTTAGGGCGACTGTAAAAGACGCTTCCCGATTTTTCACATCGCGCACATAAATAGTGGCTTCGGCGACTTGTACTGTTTTGCCGCTACGGACCTCAACGGTTTTGACTTCGGCATCAGCGGCAAGATTGCCACTCACGACCCACTTGTTTAGACCTACGCTTGCCATGGAGATGCTCCTACTAATTTTTCGTATGATTTTGCAAAATGCTGTTAAATCAGCGTTCCCGTGGGGGACGTCGGTTTAACGCAAAATTAGTAGGTTAAATGGTGAGTATCGGTTGTTTTTATTATCCTTTCAGCGTTATATAGTTCTCTAAAGCTATTTTGGGTCGCTCGCTATAATCCAAGCATAGACATCAGCTCTAGAGGCTAAAGGAGGTAGGTGCATGCTTCAGTCCTCGGGTACCCATACCCAGCTTGCGAAAGAGTTACGTGCAGCTGTGGCTGATTTACACCAGATACATCCTTGGGTTGGGTTGTGGCGATTTATGGTGATAGGGTTAGCGGTCGTCAGTTTGGGTGCGATCGCATGGCAATTCTCCAATCTGTTTCTCTTTGCTGGGGTGACGGTGCTAGCCGGTATCGCTTATGCTTTTTGGTTTATCTGCACCCATGATGCTACCCACCAAACCCTGACCGGCTGGCATTGGTTTGATACTGTGATGCCGCGCCTGATTTCGTGGCCGATGGTTTGGCCCTTTGGGACCTATGCCACCCTCCATCGCCTGCACCACGGCTGGAATGGCACTGACCTGCGCGATCCAGAGCGGGTGCATTGGACCCAGGGTGAATATCAGCAAGCCCATCCGCTGCTGCGCTGGTACGTTCGCCATCAGTGGATTATCGATATTTTTGTGCTCAGTGGCATTGGGCTGATTATTAAAACCCTGCTCCAGGGCATTTACTTGCAAGATATCCAGCCGCGCCTGCGGACGCAGATGACCCTGGACTTAGCCAGCATTGCCCTGATTCAAAGCAGTGTGATGTCTTTTCTCTATTTCACCGGCCACAACATTTTCAAGTACTTGTTGTTTTGGCTGCTGATCGAGCGCACGGTGGGCATTATCATCCAAACCCGCGATCATATTGAGCACTATGGTCTGTGGG
>JBCBQD010000376.1:0-3736 GCA_039820425.1 Cyanobacteria bacterium J06635_1 | reverse complement strand
ACTGAACATCCTGATGCCAATACAATAACCGCATATCAGCCGGTTGAATAGTCATTGGCCATAATGAGAATTGCTGTTTGAGGCCAGTGGATCCCAGGTTTAAAGTGAGACCCGCACCGGGGTTCGATTGGGCTTGACTTGTATCGTCGCCGGGAGCAGCATCGAGTGTCCGGTCATCTCCTCTGGTTTAGGCAAATTGAGGATCTCTAGAATTGTCGGTGCGATGTCTGCTAAGCGGCCATCTTCTCGAAGAGCAGGTTCACAGCCATAGCCGGGGATTTTAACCCGCTCCCCTTCGACCAGGATGAAGGGTACCGGGTTAGTTGTATGGGCTGTCCAGGGTTTGCCCTGCTCGTCACACATGTATTCAGCGTTGCCGTGATCGGCAATGATAATAGTGCTGCCCCCGGCTTGACTGACCGCCCCCACCAGACGACCCACCTGGGTATCGACTGTTTGCAAGGCTTCAACGGTGGCCTCCATTTTGCCAGTATGGCCGACCATATCGGGGTTGGCGTAGTTGATTACCACCAGCGAGTAGATACCCTTTTGGATGGCTGCGATCGCAACGTCGGTCACCTTTTGGGCTGACATGGCCGGATCTTTGTCATAGGTTGCCACCATTGGGCTGGGCACCAGTTCACGGTCTTCCCCTTCAAAGGGTTCCTCCAGGCCACCGTTAAAGAAGTAGGTGACATGGGCGTACTTTTCGGTTTCAGCTGTGCGGAACTGCTTGAGCCCGTGGTCAGCCACCACCTGTCCCAATATGTTGCTTAAGTTCTGTGGCTCAAACGCCAGAGAGACGGGCAACGCCGCATCATACTGGGTCATGGTGACAAACGTCAGCGGTTCGATTTTTGCTCGTTCAAACCCGTTGAAATTGGGATCTACAAACGCCTGGGTGAGCTGACGGGCTCGATCAGGTCGGAAGTTAAAGAAAATTACCCCGTCACCTGGCTGGACTGCGCCGGGGGCTAACCGCAGAGGCTCTACAAACTCATCTGTGGTCCCCGCTTGATAGGAAGCTTTGATGGCTTCAACAGCAGTGTGGTTCGCCCCTTCGCCGTCTACCGTCATGACCTGATAGACCTTTTCAATGCGATCCCAGCGGCGATCGCGGTCCATTGCGAAATAACGACCGCTCAGGGTCACAATGCGGCCAAACTGATGCTCACTGATGTAGTCTTGAATCTTTTGCAGCGCTAAATGCCCGTCACTGGGTTTGGTATCTCGACCATCGGTGATGGCATGTATGCACACCTCGGACAGATCCTGCGCTCTGGCCATATCAAGCAGACCAAACAGGTGATTGAGGTGAGAGTGCACCCCCCCCTCTGAACAAAGCCCTACCAGATGGAGCTTACTGCCGTTGTAACGGACTTTTTGACAAACCTCTAAAAGCGCTGGATTTTCTTGGAGGGTCCCGTCTTCTACCGCATCAGAAATGCGAACCAGCTCCTGTGGCACCACCCGCCCTGCCCCAATATTCAGATGTCCAACCTCAGAGTTACCCATCTGCCCATCCGGCAATCCCACATCCTTCCCAGATGTCCTGATTGTGGTGTGGGGGTAAGCCTGCCAAAGGCTATCTATTACGGGGGTATTGGCAGAAGTAACAGCATTGCCATCCAACTCTTCTCGGTAGCCCCATCCATCTAAAATGACGAGTACCATTGGAGAAACCGGCACCTGTGTCATACCAGAGCGTCCTTTTTTCAAGTGTTGACAAAGTCTCAGAGATCATATCATTCAGACCTCTCGAGATCTTTGGATTTTCTTCACGATTTCTTATCAGTCCTTTAAAAACTAAGTTTAGGAAAGGAGGTCTCTTAAGCGTTGTCTACAGCCTATACGATAGAGCGCTATGTCCAAAAACTCCTAGCTGAAGAGATTGTTGAACTGCTTTATCCTGGGCTTAACTAAATGCCTAGACTCCCTAAAACAGCATTTTATTTCTTGGGAAAATTTATGTTTGAGATTGAAAAGGCATCCTACCTAAAACCAACCTGTCCCAGTTCAATTGGCTTCTTAAATATCTGTCTCGGGCAAATGTGCCTGAGCAGACCTGGTAGAACCACGAGTAGAACCCCCTAATGACTAGAGCTACCCTTTTGTGACCTTCTTCGCAGCGGCTTTTGCTTTTTGCTTTTCCCGCTGCTTCTCTCTCTTTGCAGCCGTTTTTGCCGACTTTTCCGCTTCTATTTTCTCAAGTTTAGCACGTTCTTTTTCCTCGGCAATCTTATCGAGGTAGTAGTGATAGTCACCTCGATAAAGCTTCAGTTCACCCTCCCTCAGCTCGACAATTTTATTGGCGATTTGAGAGATAAAAAAGCGATCGTGGGATACCACGAGGACAGTGCCCTCGTAGCTTTGGAGCGCATTCTCTAGCATCTCCTTGGCGGGAATATCGAGGTGATTGGTGGGCTCGTCTAACACCAAAAGATTTGCCGGACGCAGCAGCATTTTAGCCAGGGCTAGTCGTGCCTTTTCTCCCCCACTCAGGGCGGAGACAGACTTAAAGGCAGTATCTCCGCTGAATAAAAACCGGCCTAACAGGGTGCGAACTTCCTCATTTTTCCAGTCGGGGACTTCGTCATGGATGGTGGCCATCACGGTTTTATCCAGATCAAGGGCCTCTGCCTGATTTTGCTCAAAATAGCTGGGGAGCACATTGTGTTGGCCGATCTGAGCCTCGCCCTCGGTAGGGGTCTCTAGCCCCATGATCAAACGTAGCAGGGTTGATTTACCGGCCCCATTCGGGCCCACAAAGGCAATGCGATCCCCCCGTTCAATCAGCAAATTTGCGCCCAGGAATAAAATGTTGTCATCGTAGATGTGGGTGAGTTCTTCGATCTGAACTACCTCACGGCCACTGCGGGGGGCTGGCGAAAATTGGAACTGCAGGGTTTTGAGATCTGAGATAGGGGCCTCGATGCGCTCAATTTTTTCAAGCTGTCGTTCGCGACTTTTGGCCTGGGTGCTGCGGGTGGCGCTGGCCCGAAAACGATCTACAAAGACTTGCTGCTTAGCAATTTCTTTTTGCTGGCGATCGTAGGTGGCCTGCTGAGCAATTTTACTTTCGGCTTTTTGCTGGAGGTAGGCGCTGTAGTTACCCAGATAGGTGGTGGATACGCCGCGCTCAGTTTCAACAATCTGGGTGCAGAGGCGATCGAGGAACTCTCGGTCGTGGGAGACAATCACCATTGGAGTGGTTAGTCCTTTGAGGTAAGACTCTAGCCACTCAATGGTTTCGAGATCAAGGTGGTTGGTGGGCTCGTCAAGCAGCAGCAGATCGGGCGATTTCAGCATCACTTTGCCGAGGCCCATGCGCATTTGCCAGCCGCCACTAAAGGAGCTGACGAGGCGATCCCCGTCGTCTGATTGAAAGCCCATCTCGGGCAGAATTTTTTCAATCCTGGCTTCCAGGCCATAGCCGTCGAGGGCTTCAAACTGGCGCTGTTTGCGATCGAGCTGGTTAATCAACTTCTCCAGCTGATCGGGGTCAGCGGCCTCCATCTGGAGGGGAATCTTATGCAGGGCATACTGTACTGCATTGGCCTCTTCGAAGACGGTCCAAAATTCTTCGCGGACCGTTCGACACAGATCTACTTCAAATTCTTGATTGAGATAGCCAATGTGCAACTCTGCTGGCCTCACAATTGTGCCAGAGGTGGGCTCGATTTCGCCCATCACGATCTTGAGCTGGGTTGATTTACCCGCGCCGTTAACCCCTACC
>JBCBQD010000375.1:0-3768 GCA_039820425.1 Cyanobacteria bacterium J06635_1 | reverse complement strand
GTCAAATTTCGGGCCAGATCGGCCAGCGCCTCAGGCAACAGGCCAGAGCTTTTAGCCTCATGAACCACGGTATAAGCCAGGTCCGGCAAGACCTCGGTGCGCAAGACCGACTGCCGCCGCAGCCGCTCGGCCTCCTCTCCGTCAAACTGTCGGCCCTCAATCAGCCGCTGATAGAGGGCCGGATGGGTTGTAATACACTGCTCAACCGCAGCGCGGATCAGACGATTGCTCTGGTTGAGCGACACCAGCGTAGTGGTTTCTAAGTTAATGCCCGAGATTTCTGGGTTGCGGGTGGCAATATTGAGGGCCAACCCGTGGAGGGTTTGCACCACAAAGCTATTTTGGGGCAGATTTAGATCCCTCAGATGCCGCCGCACCTTGACCTTGAGATTGGCCGCCGCCGACCGGGTAAAGGTGACCAGCACCAGCTGCTTGCGGGCGTGGAGCCCAAATTGTGCAATGGCAATCGCTGCCCCAGCCGCCATCCCGGTTGATTTGCCCGATCCAGGCACCGCTGAGACCGCCAGCGGCCCACCCCGCCAATCGGCCAGACGACGCTGCCCAGGTCGCAGGCCATCGCGGATCAGCTGTAGCTGGGTTTCGCGGTCGGTGGGTGGGGCGGTGGGGAGGCGGGGAGGTGGGGAGGTCATGAGTTAAAAGTTATGAGGTTGAAGCATCGTAGGGTGGGTTCAACATTTTCAGACTTTCACCTTAGCAGAGACCCGCTTAGAGAACAGTACAAACGCTCTAAGCCAGAACGTAATACCATAGGCACTGGCTATTTGTAATTTTCAACCCTTGTGAAATTTTCTCGCCAGCAGCTAACGCCCTATTTATTTTTGGCTCCGGCCCTTTTGGTACTGGGACTGACGGTGTTTTGGCCAGCGATTCAGGCATTCTATTTGAGCTTCACAGAATACGGCTATGACATTACCCAGCCGCCCCAGTGGGTCGGGCTTGAGAATTTCCAGCGTCTGCTCAAGGACAAGACTTTCTGGCAAACCCTTCGCAATACGCTGATCTATCTGGTAGGGGTGGTGCCAATTTTAGCGATCGCACCCCTCGGCCTCGCCATCTTGGTTAACCAAAAACTGCGGGGCATCCGCTGGTTTCGGGTGGCCTACTACACCCCCGTGGTGATTTCGATGGTCGTCGCCGGGATTGCCTGGCGCTGGCTCTATGCTGAGACGGGTTTGCTTAATCAGCTGATCCAGGGGCTGGGCGGTCAGTCCATTCCCTGGTTGACCAGCCCAGACCTGGCCCTGTTTAGCGTCATGGCCGTCACTATCTGGAAAGGGCTGGGCTACTACATGGTGATCTACTTGGCCGGGCTTCAGGGCATTCCCCAGGATCTTTACGAGGCTGCCGCCATCGATGGCTCAGATGGCTGGCGCAAGCATTGGGATATCACGGTGCCGTTGATGCGACCCTACCTGTTTTTGGTGGCGGTGATTTCTGCGATCGCAGCCACCAAGGTATTTGAAGAAGTCTTTATTATGACCCAGGGCGGCCCTCGCAGCAGCAGCAAAACCGTCGTCTATTACGTCTACGAGCAGGCGTTCCAAGATCTTGAGATGAGCTATGCCTGCACCATTGGGTTGGCGCTGTTTTTAATTATTCTGACTTTGTCATTGATTCGCCTACGGTTCTCGCCGGAAGGTCCAAACCCCCTTTCCTAGAGAATGTCTATCCTAAAGAATATTTATTCTAAAAAAATGCCTGCTTAGACAGCGCACTTCTTAGGAGTACGTTATCTAAGCAGCCATCTTCGTTAGAGCAAATTCATTAGACCCATCAGCCACTAGGCCGACACAGCCCAGTTGGCTTCGAGGGGAACCACACAGGTTTCCACCGCATCAGCCCCCTCAACCCCGAGGGCCGCTTGCTTGAGTTGTTCTAAAAGTTTGACAGTGGGGATATAGCCGCTCAATAAAATTACCCGTCCTCGTTGACGAACCTTGAGGCCCTGCATAATCGAGGCACCCACCAAATCATGTAAATGCTGATACACCCGCTTTGAGAGACCGTAGTAGTCGTACTCACCATCAGGGCCAATCCGCTCAGGAGGCAAAGTTTTGAACCACCGTATTTGAGCTTTAACAGACTGAGGATTCGGCTCAGAGGGAGCTCCCCCAGTTTGGATCATTACCTCTGAAGGCAACGTAGACACCATAGCTACTTGACTCATTGCACCCATAAATATCACCTCTACATCCATTCTCTAATCAAGCTTGGAGGGAGATTCCATCGCTGACATCATCTTGAAAAACCTCCGATCTCATGCCTTCTTGAGCCAGTGTCTACATCTAGCCACCTAGATCTCAGAAAAAACAGCGTCCGGAACTTTCCTGCACCTTACTCGAAGTTTCATTCCGTTACTACGGATGCCTCTTCAGGATATAGGGAAACTCCTTACATTTCGGAAGAATTCTTAAAATCCTATTAAATAACTACGCATAAGTAAGTATATCTAGAGACTTTTTCAAACTTTTTAGAGTGAATAGGTCAGGTTGATTAATCCTTCTTAACCGCATTAATGGAACGCGCGAAAACCTTTCCTAAAGCCGCTGCCGCCCATTCTAGCCAGCTCAACATGAATTCGCCAGCCCAATTTTTGAACACCGAAATTCTCAACTCCTAGCCTAAATAGGGCCAAAAACGTAGATTTTTTTGGATTCCAAAAGCCAAAATTAAACTTGATTTTAGGATGGCAATATGCGTACCAGTTTATTTTTAATGAGCCTTCTTCAAAAGCGCTACCGCATAGGCAGCAATGCCTTCCTCGCGTCCAGTTGGCCCTAGCTTTTCATTCGTAGTTGCCTTGATGCCAATTTGATCGGGCTCCAGACTCAGACGCTGAGCCAGCTGCAATCGCATTGCCTCGATATGGGGCTTGAGCTTGGGTCGCTCCGCCACAACCACGCTATCCAAGTTACCAATCGTCCAACCCTTAGACTGTATTAGCTGATGCACCTGCTCTAGCAGCACCAGACTATCTGCCCCAGCCCACTGCGAATCGCTGGGTGGAAAATATAGCCCAATATCCCCCAGACTCAACGCCCCCAGCAGGGCATCCATAATCGCATGGGTGAGTACATCCGCATCACTATGGCCCAGTAAACCTAGGGAATGCTCAATCTTGACCCCGCCCAAAATCAGCGGTCGCTCGGGGGTCAGACGATGGATGTCATAACCGTTGCCAATGCGGATATCCATAGGGTAGTGAGGGATAAACGTTGCGCAGTAACAGCATACTGCGCAACGTTTATCCCTCACTACCTTCTATCCACTTCTCGTACAAATCCGGTCGCCGTTCCCGCGTCCGCTCAATCTGCTGCTGCCGTCGCCACTGGGCAATGGCCTCATGATTGCCAGATCGCAGCACCTCTGGTATCGACCAATCGCGAAACATCGCGGGTCGGGTGTAATGGGGATAGTCCAGGAGCCCGGCCTCAAAGCTATCATTTTTGATTGAATCCACTTTGCCAACGGTACCCGGCAGCAATCGAATCACGCCGTTGAGCAGGGTCAGCGCTGGGATTTCGCCACAGGTCAGGACAAAATCCCCCAGGGAAATTTCACGATCGACAAGGTTCAAGACCCGTTCATCAATGCCTTCGTAATGGCCGCAGAGAATAATCAGCTGATCCCATTCGGTAGCCCAATCGCGAAACATGGGTTGAGTCAACACCTCACCCTGGGGAGTGGTCAGCAACACCTGGCGTCGTGGCAGGGTCGGTAGTGACTCAACCGCCGCAAAAATCGGAT
>JBCBQD010000374.1:0-3813 GCA_039820425.1 Cyanobacteria bacterium J06635_1 | reverse complement strand
GATTCTTGCGGCTGGCGGATAGAAAAATCTTGATCTAGGGAATCAGGCGCTTGAGAGCTTTGCTCGGATGGAACAGCTGATCCGGTTTCGTTAGCCTGTTGACCATCGCTGAGTGGACTATCGTTGGGGGATACCTGCCAGCCTTGAAACTCCTGTGCCGAAGCAGGCAGTGCACTGAGCGCAGATATCAGGAGGGTCGCAGTTAAACTACCAGTGATTTTAAGTTTCATAAAAAACAAGCGTTTTGAAAGGGGCCATAACATCGCAGCCGTTTGCGCCAAGGTTGCAAGCTATTCGAGAACTTCGCCGCAAATTGCCGGGACATGTGCACCAGATCACTTTTGTTAATGAACGAAAGTAACGCTAGCACGAATGGATTTTGGAAGAAAATCCGGGTTTTCTCGCGATCAGCCCCCCCAGGTAAATTTCATCCAAACTTTATGTGGATGCTCTAGTAATTTCAAAATCAGCGTTTGAGCGATTTAAATCACCGCGTAAGTGTGATTATTTGCTTTTCAAAAAGTTATACATACGCCTGATTAGATTACAGATTATTGATTAATCAGCCCCGGTTTATTATGCAACTTAGTGCATATTTCGGTTTGATTTGGGTGGGTGAGTGGGTGAGTGGGTGAGTGGGTGAGTTAGCAACTTTTTCATTCACCAGCGCAGCGAACTCACTAGCGCAGCGAACTCACCAGCGCCGTGCGCGCCCCAGCACAGCGTCCCCACCAACCACTAAAGTATTCAAAAGCAGTCCATACAGTGATCACAGGACAGTACTTTCATGGATTATCGGCAGGCAGGGGTAGACGTTGAGGCAGGGCGGGCGTTTGTAGATCGTATTCGCGGGCTGGTTAATAGTACGCGTCGGCCAGAGGTTTTGGGCGGGCTGGGTGGTTTTGGGGGGTGTTTTGAGCTGCCGGGGGGGTATCAAGAGCCCGTGCTGGTGTCGGGGACAGACGGGGTGGGTACCAAGCTAAAGCTGGCCCACCAAATCAATCGCCATGACACTGTGGGGATTGATTTGGTGGCGATGTGCGTCAACGATGTGCTGACCTGCGGGGCGGAGCCGCTGTTCTTTTTGGATTATTTGGCGACGGGGCAGTTAGAGCCCGAGCAACTGGCCCAGGTGGTGATGGGGGTGACCGATGGCTGTCGGCAGGCGGGCTGTGCGCTGCTGGGGGGCGAGACGGCGGAGATGCCTGGTTTTTATGCCCCTGGGGAGTATGATGTAGCGGGCTTTTGCGTTGGCATCGTTGAGAAACAACGGATTTTAGACGGTAGCCAGGTACAGCCGGGGGATGTGGCGATTGGGCTGGTTAGCAGCGGGGTCCATAGCAACGGGTTTAGCCTGGTGCGCAAAATTGTGGCCGAAGCGCCTCGACTGACCGGGGTTGGCTATGACTGGTCTGCAACCCCAGAGTCCTTGGGCGGGAAGTCTCTCGGCGAGGTGCTGCTGACCCCAACACAAATCTATGTGAAGCCCATCCTGGCAGTACTCAAGCAGGGCCTCGAGATCCATGCTATGGCCCACATTACCGGGGGTGGACTACCCGAAAACCTGCCGCGATGCTTGGGGGCTGATCAGTCTATATATATAGATGTCAATAGTTGGCCCAGACTGCCTATTTTTGACTGGCTCATGTCAGCGGGGGCAGTGGCCCATTCAGAGATGTTTAATACGTTCAATATGGGCATCGGATTTGTGATGATCGTTGCCCCCCAAACGAAGGACACGATAATCGAGTGTTTGCAAGCCCAGGGGATATCTGCTTACCCTATTGGCACCGTTGTCGCAGGAGATGGCACATTGCAGGGGCTGCCAGAGGGTTAGGATATCTCTAGTGACCGTAAAAAAATCATCTTAAAAACCGGAGGCACGGAATTTTGAGCGCTCGACCAGGAAGTTGGCAGCCCGCTGCGATCGCAATCGTAGCCATCATCGTCGGGCTGGTGTTAACCAGCAGCTTAGTCATTATTAATCCAGGACAGGCAGGCGTCTTGAGTGTTTTGGGTAAAGCTCAAAATAACCCCCTGCTCGAAGGGGTCCATTTCAAACCCCCGTTTGTCTCATTTGTCGATATCTACGACATCACCGTCCAAAAGTTTGAAGTCCCCGCCGAAAGCTCGACGAAAGACTTGCAAGATCTCAAAGCCCGATTTGCAATTAACTTTCGGCTGGATCCGACTGAGATTGTCAAAATCCGCCGAACCCAAGGCACCCTGGCGAATATTGTCTCAAAAATCATTGCCCCCCAAACCCAAGAATCGTTCAAAATCGCCGCCGCCCGCCGCACGGTGGAGCAGGCCATTACCCAGCGGTCTCAGCTCAAAGAAGACTTTGACATTGCCCTGAGCAGCCGCCTTGAGAAATACGGCATCATTGTGCTCGACACCAGCGTGGTTGACCTGACCTTTTCGACCGAGTTCTCTAAAGCGGTCGAAGACAAGCAAATTGCTGAGCAGCGCGCCCGCCGAGCCGTCTACATTGCCCAGGAAGCTGAGCAGGAAGCGCAGGCTGAGATCAACCGGGCCAAAGGTCGAGCCGAAGCCCAACGTTTGTTGGCCGAAACCCTAAAAGCCCAGGGCGGTAACCTGGTGCTGCAAAAAGAAGCCATCGAAGCCTGGAAAGAAGGCGGAGCCCAAATGCCCCGCGTGCTCGTGATGGGTGAATCTCAGGGGTCGGTGCCGTTTATTTTTGACCTAAAGAATTTGCAGGAATAAGATTTCTTGAGAACAAATCTCGTCGGTTGGGTTGATGCCGTGGGAGCCCAACCGACTTCTTCAAACGTCCAACTCTTGAACGAATAGTCTTGAAGACTCAGAGATTGAGCCTGCTGCATCCTCTGTCTGGAGTCATTGAAGATATTTTGTCGTCTGTGATACTTGGAGTCTCGCAGCCTCTTGACAGGACTTTATATTTTTATGATTATAGAAATACAAAAATAGGCAGCGCCTCCGAAGATAGCGTTGCTTATCAAAATTCAGGAGCTTCTACTTGTCATGACGTCTTCTGCACTCAATCAATCCAGTGTGCGCAATTACGCCTTAGTGACCCTGGCCTACTGGGGGTTTACCCTCACCGATGGGGCCTTACGGATGTTGGTGCTGCTATATTTTCATACCCTGGGCTACTCACCCTTAGAGGTGGCGCTGCTGTTTTTGTTCTACGAGATTTTTGGCATTGTCACCAATTTGTTTGGCGGGTGGATTGGCTCGAAGTTTGGCATTAAGTTGACTCTCTACAGTGGCATTGCCATACAGATTGTGGCGCTGTTGCTGATGACGCCGGTCAATGAAACCTGGGGACTTTGGCTGGCGGTGCCCTATGTGATGATTGCCCAGGCCCTTTCAGGGATTGCCAAAGATTTCACCAAGATGAGTGCCAAGACCGCTGTGCGGCTGGTGATTCCGAAAGATGCACAGTCAGCACTCTTCAAATGGGTGGCGATTTTGACCGGCTCTAAGAATGCGCTCAAAGGGGTGGGGTTCTTTTTAGGCAGCGTGTTATTGGCGGGATTAGGCTATGTAAATGCGCTGCTAGTGATGGCTGGGGGTCTGACCCTGGTATTGCTAAGCAGTCGTTGGCTGCCGTCGGGGCTGGGTAAGGTCAAGGCCAAGGTGAAATTCAAACAGCTGTTTTCTAAATCTCAGGTCATTAACATTCTCTCGGCGGCGCGGTTTTTCTTGTTTGGGGCGCGAGATGTCTGGTTTGTGGTGGGGCTGCCTGTGTTTCTCTATGGCACCCTTGGCTGGCGCTTTGAACAAGTGGGGGGCTTTTTGGCGATCTGGGTGATTGGCTATGGCATG
>JBCBQD010000373.1:0-3819 GCA_039820425.1 Cyanobacteria bacterium J06635_1 | reverse complement strand
ACGAAAAAAGTACTGGGTAGAGTGGAAGGCAGCGCTGCCTTCCACTCTACCCAGTACCCCAAAACCGTCACACAGACGACCCCTCTGTAAAGATTCATTAAGGTACAATCCGGTCTTATCTGACGAAGACTCAAACAATTCCTACAGTTGACCGTGCGGTTCGGTTAATCTACGGTATCCCGGTCGGGTTTTGTGTATTTAATAGGGTACGATATTTCAAGACTAGATTTATATCGGTCTCGTCAGATTTCAAATCACCCTGGATTTAATCACCCTCCAAAAGTAGAAGGACACCATGGTTCAATGCATCGAAGCACCGCCAAGGGCGTTGACGCTAGATATCGATTGGCTTAACCAAACCTTTGAAACAGCTACTCCGCAGGAAATTTTAGCCTGGTGTTTAGAGCATATCCCCTCAGGCCTGGTGCAGCTCTCTTCGTTTAGCACCCTGACCATCAGCCACATGCTCAAACATGACCTGGGGGCCCAGGTGCCTGTGATTTTCTTAGATACACTGCACCTTTTTCCTGAAACCCTGGCAACGGCTCGTCAGGCGAGAGAGCACTACACCTTAGATGTCCATACCTTTCACACCAGGGGAGTCCACAGCCGTCATGCCTTTGCCCATCGCTACGGTGACCGGCTTTGGGAGCACAATCTCGACCAGTTCTATCAGTTAACCAAAATAGAACCTATGCAGCGTGCCTTTGAGCAGCTCAACGTTAAAGCCTGGATCACGGGGAGACGACGCGATCAGTCAAATAGCCGTCAGCAGATGCCCATCTTTGAGTTAGATCGGGAGGGTCGTCTAAAGGTAAACCCCCTGGCAAATTGGACCCGCAAAGCTCTGTGGAAATATATTATGGAGAACAGTGTCCTCTACAATCCTCTATACGATCAGGGCTATAGCAGCATCGGCGATGAACCACTGACCACACCTGTTTTAGCCGGAGAAGATGAACGGGCGGGCAGATGGCGCGGCAGTCAAAAAACGGAATGCGGTATCCACGTTTAGAAATTTTAGAGTGCCGATTTTGGATTTTGGCAAAGGGGAGCCCTGGGATTACTTAGGGTTAGATATCGTAGTGGAACTGAGTTGGAATGGCAACTAGGCCAAAATCCAAAATCCAAATGTCCCTGGAATGGCAATCAATCCAAAATCCAAAATCCAAAATCCAAAATCTCATCTGCCTGAGACGGCCTTTATCCACCCTGACGGGCAAAATCGAGCGGCGATCGCAACGCTCTTACACCGAGTCGTTGACCTCCTGGTTGAGACCATGACGACGGCAATTGCGCGTTCTCCCCTGCCAGAGCCGCTGGCTTTAGAGGAGTGGGCACAGCTGACCGATACCGCCATCGATGCCGAACGTCTGTTAGAGAGGGTGCGATCGCAGCTCCTCCATTCGATGAATGCCGCCCACCCTGGCTATATCGGCCACATGGACTCAATCCCCACCACGATGTCGGTGATTGGCGATCTGCTGGTGGCCGCTGTCAATAACAACATGCTCAGCGTGGAGATGTCGCCGGTTTTCTCAAGGCTAGAGCCGCTGGTGCTAAAGCAAATCGCAGCGGAGTTTGGGCTGGGGCCACAGGCCAATGGCGTCTTAGTCAGCGGCGGCAGTCTGGCCAATTTACAGGCCCTGAGCGTGGCGCGCAATGTCGAGTTTGATGCACTCAAATCAGGCATCGTGGGTCTGGCCCACAAGCCGGTATTCTTTGTCTCTGAGGTTGCCCATACCTCGATGAAAAAAGCTGCCATGTTCTTGGGGTTAGGCACCGAAGCAGCTATTCCCATTGCGACCAATGCGGATTCGCAAATGCAGGTCAGCGATCTGCAAGCCAAAATCGAGCAGGCTCACCAGCAAGGTCACCAGCCCTTTGCTGTTGTGGCCACCGCCGGGACGACTGTGACAGGCAATGTGGATCCGCTGGGCGCGATCGCAGCCGTGGCTAAAGCCCAAAACCTTTGGTTTCACGTCGATGCCGCCTATGGTGGCGCAGTTATCTTCTCGCCTGAGCATCGCCCGCTGCTCGCGGGCATTGAACAGGCCGACTCCATCACCTTTAACCCTCAAAAGTGGCTCTATGTCACCAAAACCTGCGCAATGGTGCTGTTTCGTAACTTTGACCTGCTCAATCAGCAGTTTCGCATTCTCGCCCCTTACATGAATGACCACGACGAATGGGCAAATCTGGGTGAACTCACCGTGCAGGGCACGCGCCACCCCGATATTTTGAAGCTTTGGCTGTCGTTACAACACATCGGCAAGCAAGGCTATGCCGACATCATCCACCACAATTTTGCCTTGACTGACTTTTTTGCAGCAGAAGTTCAAAAACGATCTTTTCTCACCTTGGCTAGCCAACCCCAAATGAATCTGATTTGTTTTCGCGGGACCCCTGACTGGTTACCTGAAACGGGCTGGGATAAATGGAATCAAACGTTGCAAACCCATCTTTTGAACCACGGACATACTTTCTTGTCTCTGCCGGTCTATCGCGGCCAGCGCTGGCTTAAAGCAGTCCTGCTCAACCCATTTACAACCGCAGAGGATATTCGATTACTATTCGAGCAGATTGATCGGTTTATTTTGTCATCGTCAGCATAGTGGGTGAGCCTAAAAAATCGTGACTAGAGGGCCTCAGCGATATAGCGCTATCCTTAACCCAAACAGCCTGATAGATTGAACTTTCTAGGAGGCTAACCCCCACCAAAACATCATGGCTTAATGAATCGTACATGAAAGATCTTTGAAGCCTACTGAAATTAACTCACCCGTCGTGATGTTCTCAATAGTAGAAGAGGCATAATGAAACCAGCTTGAGTGAGTCAATCCCTTAAAGTAAGGCAAGTGGGCTTCAACAAGTCAGGTAAATGATGTTCCAGATATCTCTCATCCCGAGAGGTTCGGAGAGCCCTCTCTATGCCAATGGTTGAGCTGTTTAGCGAAGGTTTATGTAGCGCTGATGCCCCGTCGCATTTTTATAGGTGATATTCACGGACATTATGACGGGCTCATGCACCTGTTAGATGCGATCGCACCAGACAATACCGATGAGGTGTACTTTGTCGGCGACCTGATTGATCGGGGTCCCAAAAGCTACAAAGTGATTGAGCTAGTTCGCAGCCACGACTACAAGTGTGTCTTAGGCAACCATGAGCAGCTTTTAATCGAAGCCTTTCCCAAAGGGGAAGCCTACATGCCCTCTTTTCAAGGCTGGATGTATAGTGGCGGTCAGGCGACCCTGGCTAGCTATAGCAACACCGACGATCTGTTTGAACACATTGCCTGGATTAAGACCCTACCGCCGTACTTAGACCTGGGTGACATTTGGCTCGTCCATGCAGGTGTCAACCCTCAGCGGTTACTCCAGCAACAAACCATTCATGAATTTTGCTGGATTCGTGAAACCTTTCACAGCCATGACAGCCCTTACTTTCCTGACAAACTGATCGTGACCGGACACACCATCACGTTTACGCTACCGGGGATTGAGCCAGGACAGTTGGCCCAAGGGCCCGGTTGGTTAGACATTGACACAGGCGCTTATCATCCCAAGAGCGGCTGGCTAACGGCGGTTGACTTTGACAATGACCTGGTTTACCAAACCAATATCTATCAAAATTTACTGCGGGTGCGAGCGCTGCAAGACGCCACCTCAATCGTGGAACAGCGAAAACTTAAGCAACGCTATAGCTACGCAACGCGCTCCTAATTGACGGCTCAAAGTTGCCCCCCTGTCGGTTAACTATCCCTTGGCACTGTTTGACTAAAGGCGGGCCATGGCTACTATCATCATCCCCCTGAGGAT
>JBCBQD010000372.1:0-3830 GCA_039820425.1 Cyanobacteria bacterium J06635_1 | reverse complement strand
ATCAGCTGAGACAAGTGGGCATAGCGACTTTCAAGTTGGCCGACCGCTTCTGCCTCGTGGCGCAATATCACGGTCAGACCATAGCCCCCTAAGAAATCTGCCACCTGCACACGTCCCTCCCGAGTCGCCAGAACAGGGGTCCCCAAAGGCGCACCCAAATCAGTACCGGTGTGAAAACGTCGGTCACCGTGAACGGGGTGAAACCGCCAGCCGAAGAAAGAGGTGATCGGGGAGGGCATCGATAAGGGAAAAAGAAAAGGCTCACGGGCCTGCAAATTGACCAGCGGGCGCGCTAAGCGATTGTAATAGGCTCGGCTGGCAGCTGAGGTGATTCCTGAAACAGGCACCCCTGCCACTCGAACCCCTGAAGAGTTAACGCTGACAGGCCCGACTCGAAAAGCTGGCGCATTGGCCGACACATTCGATGAAAACCGGGGGTCACCACCGGACGCAGCCTGTTGAGGAGAACGGCTACAGACACTGGTCGGGACAGATTGCCCCTGCTGCAGCATAAACTTACAGCCCGTCGAGCGCTCTGCAATCACCACGCTGGGGATATTAGGATTCGCCGTTGCCCCAACACTGTAATCGGTGGTGTCAATCAAGACATTGCCAAAATCCGCCGGGGAAGCCTCGGCAGTGGGGATAGAAGCAGGTTCAATTTCGTTGGGCACCCCACCCGGCTCAATCGGCTCTGGCAAAGCAATCGTACCAGGCGCGGGCGCGGTATCAGGGGACACTGGCGCTGGGGTAGCTACCGGCTCTGGCGCAGGCTCTGGCGCAGGCGTAATCACCACAGGCGCTGGAGGAGGGGCAGGCGCGGGGGCAGGGGCAACAACAGCGGCAGGGGGGGCAAGGGCCGGTTCCGCAGTAGGGGCCGCCGCCTCAGGGGGCGCGATCTCGAGAGCGGTTTGTGCCAATACCTGCTGCGCCCCCATCAGACTCAGGCAACCCAACACGCCCAGGCGAGTTAACCAGAGCATTGGCTTTGGGGCGGCGGCACGATTAGAGTCCTTTGTAGAAGCATCCATAGTCTGCTGTAGCTGAGAAGTCTTTAACATAGAATTTTAAGCTGAACTAAATTACAGTCCAAGAAAGTTAAACTGAACTGTCCAGTTCAAGGCTATTGTAGCCCAGGGAAATCTCGCCTGGTTGTAAGGATATGAGCTGAGCGACCTCACTAGTGTGATCTGAGTGTAGCTGCACCTGCAGCTGACCCGAGGCAGAAACCCCGACAACGTTGCCAGTATGCCCCTCTAGGCTTACAAACTGCCCCAGATGCATCAGTAAAGTTTGGTAGTTTTTCATAAAAGCGGCGGCCCCAACTTGCTGGCGATGGCAAATGCCTTGCCAGAGACCTTTCAGCACAATTGCTGTTAAGTCCTCAAGGCATGTTATCGCTTTATTGGGAGACTTTTCGAGAATTTGGTTAAGGGTAATCCCGGTGGTGGGCACTGGATTCTGCCAATTGATGCCAATGCCAATTACCGCCTGGGTTACCTTATCAGCGTCGATTTTGGTTTCAGTTAAGATGCCCCCCAACTTTTGGCCCTGCACCACTAAATCATTGGGCCATTTAATTTTCACTGGAATATCCAGGGCATTGAATGCGATCGCAATCCCCCAGGCACTGCATAGGGTCAGCTGCGACGCTGACTGCACAGGCCAATCAGGTTCTAACAAAAGCGAAAGATAAAGCCCGCCGGCTTTGGACTGCCAACAGCGTCCCCATTGGCCTTTGCCAGTGGATTGGGTTTGAGCGATCACCACCGTGCCTGAGGTCGCCCCCGCCGCCGCCATTTGCCAAAGCTGGGTATTAGTAGATGATAGAGTCTCAAACCAGTGGAGGTGAAACTGAGGCCGCAGCCGACCAATATCAACCCCTAAGTCGTAGGGACCATTCGCCAGGGTGTGATAAATCCTTTGGGTATCTACGGGTGGCATGTCTGCTTGTGGGTATGATGTTGACTATGGTAAAACTGCCCCCGTTAACAAATGCAACTATTTGGGCCATCCTCAATGATGAACTGGAGGATGACACCGTCAACCAGCTCGTGTGGACCACCCTGGGCTATCACTACAATGCCCACAGCAACCAGTGGGACACCGGGTCAACTGAGGCCCTCTGGCGAGAGAAATACCCTACGCCGCCTAATTTTATTGAAAGCCGCCCCGCCACCGTGCAGCTCACGCGGGCTATCCCTAAAGAAAACAAGCAACTCCTCAAGGAGTATCTGGATTTCAAGGGCTACAGCGTTGATCAGCTGGTACCACGACTGACCCGCCGGGCCACGATGGCGAATTGGTTGTTGAGCTGTATGAAGGGTCAGGGGCTGTTGGAAGAACCAGGGTAAAAGGCGAAAGGCGAAAGGCGAAGGGTGGTGGGTAGTGGGAAGTGGGTCAATATTCAGGAACGGGTAAGGAACTGTCACACTCAACTGGCATACTCCCCTGTCGACCCGACATACTTAAACCATCAAAGGACACGATAAATCCTTTGCCGTGACAGGACCAGGGGCATCTACCGCCTAAATCAATTCGAAAATGGTTCTCTCACCAGCAAACTTCATCATCGACGTTCTTTGATGTCTGAGGTTTACGACCCATCTCCTAAATAACAGCTCTCCTACGGCAGATCCTTGGATCTGTCGTTTTTTTTGCTGAATAACATCGTGGCTGATTGCGATCGCATCGCCGACAGCTACGGGGCTGATCTCAAGACATCCTCTCCTTCCCAGGCTCGTGTAGCAGATTAGGAACCGAGTAGGGGCAGACCTGATTTCTATCTTCTATCTCCTGACTCCTATCCCCTGACTCCCCCAAAAACATCTCAACTCAGATCGATATCCCCCTAAAGGTATGTCAAGATCAAAACCGTGCCTGCCCTTTTTCTGACGCTGTACGCTTGTGAAACTTGCCTTTATCATTGACCCGATTGCCAAGCTCGACCCCACCCACGACACCAGCGTGGCCATGATGGAGGCCGCCCATGAGCTAGGCCACGAAGTTTGGATCACAGAAGCCCCCCAACTGGGCATCGATCGCAGTCGGGCCTTTGCCTGGCTCCAGCCTGTGCAACTGACCCCGGTGACGCTCGAAGACGGCCATTGGGTTGCTAAACCTGAGTGGTTTTCCCTGGGTGAGCCTGAGTGGCGACCCCTCGACGAGATGGATGCGGTGTTTATGCGCACTGACCCACCGGTCACGATTCCCTATCTCTACGCCACCTACATCCTGGATTATATTGATCCAGCCAAAACCCGCGTAATCAACTCCCCCAGCGGCATCCGCGCCGCCAATGAAAAGCTATATGCACTGCAGTTTAAGCGGTCTATCCCCGAGAGCATTGTCACCCAGGATAAAAAGGTGATTCGGACTGCCGTTGAGGGCTGGGGCTTTGCAGTCCTCAAACCGCTCGGCGGCAAGGCTGGTGAGGGGATCTTGTTCTTGGATGGTCGCGATCGCAACTTTAACTCCATCATCGAAGTCAGCACCATGACGGGCTCTTTGCCCTGTTGGGTGCTGACTTCGATGATGGAGTTAAAGTTGCGATCGCGGCCATCCAAGAATAAAATTCCCTCTCCAGCCTTGCCGCCAAGCGGTTTGAGGACTGCAAAGCCCCAACCCTCAACGGCGGTGCGGATCACCTTTTTATCCTGGGTGACAATGCTTTCGGGGATAGACCGCTTAAACTGCAATGCGTACAGTTTCTCATTGGCGGCGCGAATGCCGCTGGGGGAGTTGATTATGCGGGTTTTGGCTGGGTCAATATAGTCGAGGATGTAGGTGGCATAGAGATAGGGAATCGTGACCGGTGGGTCGGTGCGCAT
>JBCBQD010000371.1:0-3838 GCA_039820425.1 Cyanobacteria bacterium J06635_1 | reverse complement strand
GTCAAAGCCAAGGTTGATTTGGGTGGTCTTGCCGACGAGTGCGATCGCAAACCAGCCAAAGCTAAAGAGCACAAAAAATAGGTTGATCATCAGGGCTGTGTTGAGCCAACTGATGAGACGATCTTTCATTTGTGAGCAGCTCCTATGGGTGGGGTTAGTTCAGAATACAGGAGTTAGGAGTTAGGAGCAGAAAAGAAAAAACTCTGATTTTACTCACTACCCACTACCCACTACCCACTACTCACTACCCACTACCCACTACCCACTACCCACTACCCACTACTTCCAATTCTGCCTTCTTCCCAGTGCGTCTTCCCAAAATAAAGATGGCTGCCCAAAAAAGGAACAGCCACCCTGTAGAAGTTGAGTTTTACCGACGACTAAATCGCCTTAAGCATTTCTTGATCGCTAGATCACTGCGTTGATTTGTTAACCATTGCAGCCTTAACTTTCTTAACCTATGATGCGTTAGCTGTTTGGATGCTGATGGGTCAATTAGCTGACCACCAGAGCCCTACACGGCCTCCCGCCCGCCCAGTTGAGAAGCCGTTAAGTTGTCGGGATCGACATAGTGGCAAACGGCTTCATCAATGCAAATAAGCGCCCAACCAGACTTGTCAATGTCTACTAATTCATAGGGCCCTTGTTGAACAAAAAAGCCTTTATGATTTCTAGTTTCGGGCTTGATATTAACAGCACGCTTATCCATGATTTGGCTCCTAGAAAACTGAAAGTAAGAGGGGGGTTTACGAAATCAAAAGAAATACTTATCGCAACCTTTATCCAAGCTTATCAGTTGATCCCCAATTCGGTTGTTAATTTATCTGACTCAATAATTTACCTTCGATCTTGTACGGTTCAAATAACTGAAACCCTTACACTAAGAGGAGAAGAAAAAACGGGGATCAGAATAATTCCTGATCCCCGAGAGTATTTTTCAGTGGGTTTTTACAAGTTTTGATTAACAACTATTAAGGATTGATTTCCATTCGAGGCCATTTTTTAAGGCGAAAAGGGCTGATTTTACGAGGAATCAACCCTCAAAAATCCACTTCTGAACTTTTTGAAGGTTTTTCCAGTTGGGTTTCCGGCTTAACCCTTCTTCAAGATTCTGTTGAATCTCGGTTCTTAACTCTTCGACCGCCGTTAGGACCTGACTGGCCATATCAACGTGTTCGCGAACGCCGCTGCGATTGCTATCTAAAATCGCAATGGAGATATTCACCCGAGCTTGGGGATCTTGGGGATTGAGTTTGACGGCTTTTTGAGCGGCTTTATAGGCGGCATTGGGCTTATCGCTGAGCAAATAAAGCCACGATAGGCAGGTCCAAGCAGCGCTATTTTTGGGGGCGCGATCGCAAATTTCTTTGAAGACAGGAATCAGGGTTTCGGTTGACTCCCCCGCCTTATAGCGTTGAATGCCATCGTCGAACAAAGCCTCTACGGTCTGAGTCATGGGTTAGAAACGTTAAAGAATAAACCCCATAATTTTACGGGGGCATGGTCACACCACGCCCCCGGTTGAAAATTTTATGCCCGTAGGGGCGTGGTTACCTCGCCCCTACGTCCCAAACGATTTGCCGCAGCCACAGGTCTGGGCCGCATTGGGGTTGGTAAATTGGAAGCCGCCGCCGATCAGGGCGTCGCTGTAGTCGAGCATCATACCGTAGAGATAGAGCAGGCTTTTGCGATCGCAAATCACCTTAAACCCTTGATAGTCGTAAATTTCGTCGTGCTCGGTGGCGTTGTTGATATCTTCAAAATCCATCATGTAAGACATCCCTGAGCAGCCGCCCTGTCGGACCCCGACCCGTAGGCACAAATCTTTGCCCTGCTTTTCTTTGAGGGCTAGCACGTGCTTAAGAGCTGCCTCGGTCATCAGAATGCCTTTTTGAGGTTGGGTGGCCTGGGGCTGAGTCGCTTGAGTCATGGTCGCTCCGTCCGTTGATGATGTCTCTTCATGACGACAACGTCGTCACGAGCCGTTCGCTACAATTTGGGGCGAGTCCCCTCTTTGGGTAATATCATAGCTCACAGCTATGGTGTTTATCTCAGATAACCCACTCAGTTAACGATTGAACAAATTTATAGTCCCATAGCCAAGCTTCCTATTCTTCTCCACAATAGGGAGAGCGTCAGGCCCGGTGATGGGCTGAATCCTGGTTGAAGCCATCCCTATGCAACATCTAAGTTCGTTTACGTGTCGTCGATTAAACCGCCTTCCCAAGCTAATCAGCACCTGGGAAGGCGATCGACGTCACCTGTCTGCGGAGCTGATCGACGCCGAGTTGGGGGAAGAGCCTGCCCAGGGAGACTGCATTATTTGGGTAGATGGCACCCAGGGTGTTGTCCGGGCGCTGAGTATGGTGCCCAGCGACACGGGTCACGAAGCGGTGGTGCGGGCTTTGTTGCAGGCTATCGAGCATCCCCAAGGGTCGATTGATCCGGCTCGGCCTCGCAAAATTGTGGTCAAAGATCGCGAGCTGCAGTTCTTTTTGCGGGGGGCCTTACAAAATCTGGATATTGAGGTGGACTACGTTCCAGAGCTGCCCCTGATTGACGAAATTTTTGAGACGCTGCTCCAGTCTGACTCCCTAGAGCCTTCTCTGCCGCCCGCCTTTGAAGCCCCCCTGCTCGAAAAAGCGGAAGCCATCTGGCAAGATGCTCCCTGGTATCTGCTCAGTGAGCAAGAAATTTTGGCCGTTGAGCTCAATCAGTGGGATATCGGCACCCTCTATGTCTCAGTGCTGGGGATGGCCGATGTTGAATATGGTTTATTGCTCTACCGTGAGCTGGACTCGCTGCGCCAGTTTCGTCAGGCGATTTTGACCAAGCAGGAGCTCTCCAATAAGGAGATTCAGCAGGCCTTTTTGAGCCAGGACTGTCTGTTTATCAACTTTGAGGTAGAAGACGATGGCCTGTTTGCCCTGGCTAATTGCGAATTTGGCAGCATTCATCCGTTTGAGGGATTGCGTACCCAGCTGGCTGACGAGGAAGCCGCTGCCTTGATTGTGGCGTTGGAGGCCCTGCATCGATTTTTTAAGAAGTATGATGATCAGCTCGAGGGGCTGACGTTGCGGTTAATCGAGGGCAAGTATCGGATCCCTAATCCGGTGATGCCGCCCAAGCCTAAGACCCTATCGGTGGCGGTCAAAACCATGCCCGAGGTCACCGCTGAGCTGATGGATGAAACTGAGGCGAATATGCCAGAGCCTGCGATCGCAGCAGAGATTCGGGATGATTTAATCCCAGATGGCTCACTGATTTTACTCACCCAGCTCACCCCTGAGATGCTGGATAATTTGCGACAGGCCCCCAAGGTTTACCGACAACCGTTGCTACACGAACAGACTAAATTTGCTAAAGCTGTCCCCTGGCCGGTCTTAATTATCCAAACCACCCGTCCCAAGGCCAATGCCCTGATTGATCAGTTTCGCACCCTGGGCGGCATCGAAGCCCTGTGCTTTAACCCCGGCAGCGATCCCTTTAGCCAGCAACGCTTTCAGCTCGGACTGATCAAGACCCTAGATACCTCTCTGCATCTTTTTCACGAGTACGAGATGGATAACCCCAACCATGTCAAAGCCCTCGACCACTGGCAAACCAGTCAGGTCAATAGCCAGGGGCGATGTGGCATCGTGGTAGCGGCTGGGGTCTCAGGCAGCGCCCGTGGCAATCCTCGCATCAAGGACATGCTCGCTTTTTTTGAGGCAGAGGCTGTCAGCCCTGAGCAGCTTGGCCTGCAGCCGTTGGTGCTGCATTACGCGCTGGGATATGAGTGAGTAGTGGGTAGTGGGTAGTGGGTAGTGGGTAGTGGGCTTCGGCGTGAGCTCAGCCG
>JBCBQD010000370.1:0-3840 GCA_039820425.1 Cyanobacteria bacterium J06635_1 | reverse complement strand
GCTAACGATTGTGAAACTTAACAACTCTTTGCAAAGGGCAGTTCCTTTCCACAGGTATTCCACAGGTATTCCACAGGTGAGCTACGGAATGGGGTGCTTCTCAGGTCAGGTTGTGGAAAACGCATCGCGGTTTGAGGAGATATGAGCGGCTGCCCTATGTTAAGCAATGTTACAAAAATTGCGGCCCGACTCGCTTGACTTCGTGAAGCCAAAGATTTTCTAAACCGTGGTTGTATTTGAGCCGATATTGCAAATTAGGAAGGCTTGTTTCACAATGGCATCCACTGCCAAAAGCGACCTCTTCTAAGCAATGTCCGTGGAACGCTGCATTGTTTGGTTAGGGGTAGTTTTGAGGTGTCTTTGCATACTCATAAGGATCGAGAATATGGAAGTTAGAATGGCCGCACAAAAAGTGAGCTTGATGGTAGAAGTTCCCGAAGAATTACTCGACTCGCTACAGAGTTTTCTGGGCACCCATACGGAATGGGATCAAGATCGGGTCGTTTGTGCGGCGACGGCGTTATTTTTATTGCAGAATGGCATGAACCAGCGTCAGGTCAGTCGATTTTATCTGGATAGTTTATTTGGGTGTGCCGCTTAGACTAGACAGGAAATGTCGAATGAACACGCATATCGCATTTTTGAGAGGTATTAACGTGGGTGGCAAGCATCGACTGTTCTTGTCAGGGTTGGTGATGTGAATCAGGGGCTGCGCGGGACTTTCCCTCCCGCCCCCTCCCTTTTACTCCAGCGTTAAGTGTTGCCTGGGGGACGACCTCCCCCAGACCCCCCGAACTAGATTCTGGCTTCGTTTGGGTAAGGGGCGGTTGGTGGGTTAGTCGATAGGGGGTCGATCGTTTTGTGGCTGAGTTGACAACCTTAGCTAGGTTGGACGGGTTTGTTTAGGCACGCCACTGTTAAGGCTGTCTATCTTTATAAAGACGGTATCAAAGTTATCTATGCATTGGGCTTTGACTAAGTCGAGGCCCTCTGCTTTGAGGAGATCGGCCTGGCTTTCTCCGAGGCCGTTACGTTTGGTTTTGCCCAGCTTACCGTTGTCCGCAACCACCCGAAACCAGGGAAGGTCGTCTTTCTCGGCGGGGGTGAGCATGGTCAGAATATAAGCGACGTGGCGAGGCATGACGTCGAGATGTTGCCCAATGGCCTTAAAGGTCGTCACTCGACCGGCAGGAATCGCCTTGGTGATTTGCAGCACATCTTGTTTAATCCGGGCAAATGCGGGAGACTTAGCCATTGGGTGCGCTGAGGCTGATAATGGGTGTTCATATTTTGCAACTCTAGCATTTCTTTTCGGCAAACCGAAGTAATTTGTTCGGTTTAGGTAGGGTACGGGAAACGCTCTATGGATAGGGGATAGAAACCGAATACCGACTCTTTTTTGCCTGCCTACAATGAAACCATGAACAACATTCCACAGCTTCAAGGAGAGAATCTTATGTCTACGCTAATTCGTTGGAGTCCCTGGCAAGAAATGGGCACGTTAGAGCGTCAGCTCAATCGCCTATTTGAGGACACGCTGGCCCCAGTCTCTTTTTCAGAATTTGGCAACTTTACTAAGGTGCCGGCTGCTGAGCTAACTGAAACCGATGAGGCGATTCACCTTAAGTTAGAGGTGCCTGGTCTCAAGGCAGAAGATTTCGACATTGAGGTAACTGAGCGAGCAGTGGCCATTCGCGGTGAGCGCAAGTCTGAGCAGACATCCGAGGAAAACGGAAAGTCTCGCAGTGAGTTCTACTATGGCAAGTTTGAGCGTGTGATTCCCCTCTCAGCTCGGGTGGAGAATACCGACGTGACCGCTGACTACCAGGATGGCATCCTCAGTCTGGTGCTGCCAAAGACCGCGCAGGAGCGGAATAAGGTGGTTAAGGTCAATGTGAGCGCAGGCTAGGTTAAAAGGCAGAGGAGGCAGGGGGAGCAGAGGAGGCAGGGGAAGATTGGGCGTTGATTTTCTTTATTTCTCTGCCTCTCTCACCCCCTCTGCCTCTCTCACCTCCTCTGCCCCTCTACCCTGGCCATCTCAAAATCACCACCTCTTCGCGCAGGTCCACCGCGGTTTTAGAGGCTCGGCGGGTGCGGAAGAGATGAATATCGACCAGCTCATAGCCAAGGGATTGAGCAATCTCAGCTAGGAGCTGGCCGGTTTTTATATGGACCTGCAGGTAAGAGGCCTGGTCTCCGACGACGTAGGCCAACCTGGCACCGGGGCGTAGGGCGGGTGCCAGATTGGTGAAATGCTTGACCATGCCGCCAAAGTAGAGTTTGGTGGCACGGGCGTAGAGCCGTGAAAAGCCGCTGGTTTTGCCCCAGGCTTGGCGGCGACGGTCGATTTCTTGGGCGACCTTGACAACACTGGGATAGTGGGCAATCACTTGATCATCGGTGTCTTGGGTATAGATGCTACGGCTGTTGGAGCGCACCAGTGTTTTTTTGATAGCTTGTAGCTCTGCTTTGTTATGAAAGAAACCGAGCAAGACAGACTCCAGGCGAGTGGCGCGGGTGTAGTCTTTTTCGTTGGGGTAAGGGGGGGAGGTGATGACGGCGTCGATAGACTGGGGTGGCAGCTGCTGGAGGCTACGGGCATCGCCCAGATGAACCTGGCTGGGCGAGGTAGATCTAGGCGTTATGGTGGTGAGGTCGGTTGCGATCGCATCGATTGCCGCTAACCACAGGTCAACCACCTGGGCATCTTCTTTCGGTCGTTTGGTAACACTAATCTCCGGGGCAAACCGCAAATTACTGGCGAGAACAGCAACTTTAGCGAGGGCGAGGCGCTCATGGGCATAAAAGTCAGGGTGTGGGCTCTGATCAATGCGGCCCAGGAGGGTCAGTACTTTGTGCAGGGGGCGATGGCTAATGGCATTTTTGAGCAATAGCTTGGCGGCCTCGGGGGATAGGGTCGGACGCAGCCCGTCAAGGCTGAGCAGCGCTAAATCACTGTGGGTTGCCTCAGCAATTTGCTGGGCGTGGTGCTGCAGCTGTTGGGGGTTAACAGACCAGCGCAGCTTAGTCTGGCTGGCAAAATGAGCCATGGGATTGGCCTCAGTGCCCACACACGGAATCCCCAGCTTTTTGCACTCCACCAGGGTGGTGCCTGTGCCCGCAAACGGGTCTAGCACGGTTTGTTGGGGTGTCACCTGAAACTGAGTGAGGTAGTGCCGCACCAAATGGGGTGGAAATGAAAGAATAAAACGATACCAGTCGTGAAAGGCGCGATCTTGAGGCGTTAGCTGATTGAGCGCTTTGCAGGATGGATCGTGGGTAGGCGAGGGGGGGGTCGCTGAGGTAAGGCCAGCTGTGGGACCAGCTGTAAAATTAGCTATTGAGGGGCAGTTATCCATCCGTGACTTTTTAAAGCAGGAGAGGGCAAGGCTCTGATAAATTAGCTATGGGTTCAGTCGACATGAACAATAGCATCCATGGGCGCGCTACGAACGTTTGTACCCCTTTATACGGCGAGGTTGTGATAAAAGCAACTGAGGCAATCAGGCCGTGAGGCAAATTCGTAAAACAGAACATGAACTGATCCTACGGTTCTCAGACCGTGAGGGTCGCCTAGGCAGGCGCTTTTTTAGTCAATTTGGCAAATTTATTGGTGTGGCTTGTCTGTTTACAGGGCTCTGGTTGGGGTTTAGGGATAGTCCTTTTTTGATGGCCTCTTTGGTGGTTCTTGGCAGCCTCTGTTTACTGATCAATGGGTTTATCCCCAGACTCACGCCAGAGATTGCAACCTGCATTTTTAATCGGTCGCGTAACAAGTTAACGGTCATCCATGAGTTAGCTGGTGAACTGCGCGACAGTGCAAACTTATCCGGTCGGAAT
>JBCBQD010000369.1:0-3872 GCA_039820425.1 Cyanobacteria bacterium J06635_1 | reverse complement strand
CAAAGAAGACGCTGAATTGCAATGGATGCACAAGACTTGATTATCGGTGAACGACGAACCTACTCAGATGTTGGGTGTTCCCATGATCATGCCTTTGCCCAGCTAATTTTGCCGCTGACGGGCACGTTATTTCTAGAAACTCAGACGCATCAGTTTGCACTGGACGAGTCGTCTGTCTTTTTTCTACCGCCGGCATGTCAACATTATTTTTATGCCCGCGATACCAATGAGTTTTTAACTCTGGATATTCCCAGCTATCTCGTCACCGATTTAGTGACTGAAGAAACATCCTGCGGCATCCGCGCTGATTTAGAAGCGCGGTGGTCTGCCATTCGGACGCTACTACTGTCTGAAATTGATGAGGCTGCGCCAATCTCTCCATCCGGGTCGTTGCTGCATTTAACGCGCTACATCAGTGATTTGCTGGCCCAGCCCTCTACATCTCGTTCGTTGCACTACATACATCAGCACTATCATTGCGCCCTGGATGTAACTCAACTGGCCCAGATTGAGGGCTATAGTCTGCCCTATTACAGCGAGTGGTTTAAAGCCCAAACAGGGCAGTCGCCCAAGGCATATCTACAGGCCCTACGCCTTAACCGGGCAAAAGAACTGCTTCGCCACACTGATTTACCGATTTGGCACATTGCTCAACAGGTTGGCTTTGAGCGGGCGTCTTCGCTAACGCGGCTGTTTCAGCAATGGGAAGGCATGACACCAAGGCATTATCGAGCAAAAACCCAAGGTTCAGCGAATTGATTGCTGAAATCCGGCTAATTTAGCGGAGAGCACAGCTTTTACGATGGGCAGCGCAGCCAATTTGAGGGGTGATTGTGCAAACCGCCACAAGCCAAAGACAACCGACCCTAGTTGGGTTGACGGCCATTTTGATGTGGGCCACCTTAGCTTTGCTCACTGAACTCAGCGGTAAGGTGCCCCCATTTCAGTTGACGGCGATGTCATTTACGATTGCCTTCTTGATTGGGGTGGCGACCTGGGTCAGAGATGGGGGTAATCCACTACATCATCTGAAACTACCCAAGGTGGTTTGGGGCTTAGGCATTGCAGGGCTGTTTGGCTATCACTTTTTCTATTTCATTGCCTTAAGAAATGCCCCTGCGGTTGAGGCGAGTTTGATTGCCTATCTGTGGCCGTTGTTGATCGTCTTTTTCTCGGCGTTGCTGCCAGGTGAGCGATTACGATGGTTTCATGGGGCAGGGGCGATCGCGGGGTTTATCGGTGCTGGGTTGCTGGTAACAAAAGGGCAGTCCTTTAGCTTTGATGCCCGGTATACCACTGGATATCTGGCGGCTCTGATTTGTGCGTTGACTTGGTCAAGCTATTCCGTGTTATCTCGCCGATTTGGGGCCATTTCTACCAACGCGGTGGGGGGATTTTGCGGGGCAACGGCGATTCTCGCTTGGATCTGCCATTTTGGGTTTGAATCAACGATATGGCCGACAGGTTGGCAATGGGTTGCCATTCTATGTTTGGGGTTAGGCCCGGTTGGGCTGGCGTTTTTCACCTGGGACTACGGGGTGAAACACGGCAATATCAAGGTGCTCGGGGCGCTTTCTTATACAGCCCCTTTGCTATCGACGATTTTGCTGATCGCCTGTGGATTAGCTGAGGCGACTTGGTCAGTGTGGTTGGCCTGTTTGCTGATTGTGGGTGGGGCGCTGCTTGCGGTAATGGATTTCTTCAAGCCTGAGATCTAACATACATAGACTTCATGTGCCCTGATGTTGCTCTCATCATTCAGACATGTTTGTGAGCGTATCAAACTCCAAATGGCTGCGTACTTCGCCCAAGCCGACCCGTTTACGACGCCCCACCCAGAGCACACGACGACCATCGTACCAGCGGGTCAACTGATAGGCACGATTGACCTGAGCGCCTTCATAGGGAATTTCTTCTTCATGAACCTGAAAGCGATCGCGGACGGTTAACAACTCTCCAACTGGTTCTGGAGCCTCAGCCTGCAACTCATCCAACAGTCCTGCCCGAACAAAATAGCGATGGGCGTTATCCGGGGCTTTAGTGGGCACGAGAGGAATCCAATGGTCGGGCAAATTGGTCATCGTCTGATAATGGGCTAACGTGCTGGAGCTGAGCTGAGCGAACCTTGAAATAGGTGCCGGCCCCCCATCAATCAAAGGCTGGGGACGACCCATCGCATCCGCAGCCGTTTTCTCAATAGCCCAGGTAAGATTTGCCATTTCATCACGCAAGAAGATCACTTCTTCCAGTGGAGTCGCCTGGTGAGCATTGGGCAACACGGGGGGCACAAACAGAAAATCGCGCAGATTAACCTGATTTTTATCCTGCTGCTGCCGCAGATAGTTCATGCCCCAGTAAGCACTGTGCTGATACTGAGGCTTAATCTGGCTGGTGACCCCAAAGGTATCGGTGACTAACAGTTGGTTAATCCGGCAGAGGGCACCCGTGGGCACCTCGACAGGCACCTGGAACCAGTCATTTCCCCAAGACATGACAAATTCGGCCAAAAGCAGACGCCCCAGATCGCGATCGGCAGCTTCGGGGTTACCAAAATCGACGGCCCCATTTTCAAATTCCCAAAAGCGGGGGGCGGGCATACCCACATAGGTCACAGGACTTGGTAAAAGTGAGACTTTGGTACGAATCGGTTTAACCCTGGGCTCATCTGTGCTGAGTGGGGCGACAGACGGGACATCAAAGCTATCCCAATCTAAGCGTCCCCCTGGATATTCTGCCGCCGCCAGCGTTACGCGTCCCTGGTCGGTAGGTACCGATAGATTGAAGCGATATTCCAGCCGGTCTTCTCGCCAGGCATCAGGCTGGGTCGGTTGACCCACGATCGCTTCATAGGCTTGGATCCAAAACGCGATAATGCGACGATAGCGACTGAGCTGGGTGGTGTCCTGGAGCCCAAAAATCTGGCTCATCTGGTCATCGTCCAGTGGCCCGGCTATCAACTGCTGGCAAAGCTTTTCGGCGTCAAGGGCCCGGCGTAGTAGGAGTTGAGCAGCCAAGTCCAGATCGGTGGTGAAGGCTACCGGATCAAAGCCAAAGCGATCAAGCATGGTTGTTTTGTCAAAGGTTAAGTTGACCTGGGAGAGCTGTTGCCACAGCAGCAAGCCATGCTGCGCCCGAGTGCGTAAGTCGGGTACGACCTGTTGTCGGGTTTCTCGCTCAATCACCGTTTCGAGTGGAGCCTGCTTGGCGTCATAAGGTTGTTCTGGTTGGTCATCAATGCGGATGCGATCGATTCTGAAAGCATCGTGCTCAACGGTGACTTTAACCGGAGAACCGGCATCTTCCCCGTGGAATTCGCCCATTTGCCACTGACGGGTGAGGAGCCAAAGGGGGTCGTGGATGGGGGCGGCGATGTTAGTGGAGAGGTCTTTTTTGCCGTAGAAGGGGGTGAATTGACTCCAGTTAAGTGGCATGGTGGGGTCCTCGTGGGGATGGGGGGAGAGGGGCAGGGGAGGTGGGGAGATGGGGAGATAGGGAGGAGGGAAATTAAGGCTTAGATGTCAAAGGTTGGTTGGTTTTTGACTGCTGTTTCCTACCTCCTGGCCCGCCAAGTGAATGACTTTAAACATCAGGGCGTTGATCGCCGAGGGTGGTGATTGCAGGGAGGTAGTTCCCGAGGTTGCGGGGGGCGAGGCTGACGGCACGGAGTTTGAGTAAATCGAAGGTTTCGAGTAGCGCACTTTCGAGGTCTTCGAATTGCCAGTCGCGATTCATGTCGGGCGGGACAGCTATGAGGATGGCTTGGGGAGCTTGGGCTTTGGGTTCGTCGTAGTGGAAGGCGAGGCCGGTGACGGTTTTATCTTGGGGGAGTGATTCGGTCCAGGCATCAATGACTAGACCGGATAGGGGGGCTT
>JBCBQD010000368.1:0-3895 GCA_039820425.1 Cyanobacteria bacterium J06635_1 | reverse complement strand
CTAATCGCCCACTGCAAGATGGGCGGACGCTCAGCCAAAGCCCTCGGCATCCTCAAAGCCGCCGGGATTGAAGGCACCAATGTGAAAGGCGGGATTCTCGCCTGGAGCCGGGAAGTAGACCCTTCGGTACCGGAATATTGAGGTAGAGATTTAGATAGGAGAGATGGGGAGGGTGGGGGAGATGGGGAAGGAAGACGGAATTTCTGGTCTTACGCTCTACCTTCCTTATCCTCCCCATCTTCCTCATCTCTTACTCGTGACCCACTACCCACTACCCACTACCCATCACTTTTCCCATACCTTAAACCCCAACCCTAACCCTCCCTACACAATGAGCCTCAAAGACCGCATCAGCGCAGAAATCAAAACCGCGATGAAAGCCAAGGATAAAATTCGCCTTGAGACGGTGCGCGGCATCAAGAAACTCATTCTTGAAAAAGAAAGTGAGGTGCGGGCCAAAGGTCAGGACGAACTGACCGAAGAGCAGGAGTTAGCGATCCTCACCCAGCTGGCTAAACAGCGACGGGATTCGATCGAGCAGTATAAAAAAGCAGGCCGTGATGAGCTGGCTGAGAAAGAAGCCCAAGAACTCACCATCCTGGAAGAATACTTACCCGCTCAGCTCTCAGATGCAGAGGTCGAAGCGGTCATTGATGGTCTGATTGCTAAGACCGGTGCCAGTAGACCCAAAGATATGGGCAAAGTCATGGGGCCTGCAATGAAAGAATTGAAGGGCAAAGCGGACGGCGCTAAGGTGCAGGCGTTGGTGAAATCGAAGTTGCTAGGTTAAAGACCCTGTCAAACATCAACGCTTCTCGTCGGTTATAAGTCTTTATAGACACTTAAATACTCAAAATATGCTTGCAGTGCGATCGCACCCGCCTATGGATCAGGCCCGGTGCGATCGCATTTGCTTATGGGAAAGTGCGATCGCAGATCCGCATGGTATAACTCTGGTTATACCGACAAACTCACCTAACGAGGGCAACCTTATGAAAACCGCAATTTCTTTACCTGACTGGCTTTTTACCGATGCAGAGGGAGCCGCAGACCGGCTGGGCGTTTCCCGCAGCGAACTCTATTCCAAAGCATTGGAGGCGTTCTTAGGCCGGTATAACCGAGCGCAAACCCTGGAGAAGCTCAACGAAATCTATGCCAATGCGGAAAACGATCCGGCGCTGCTCTCCATGCAACTGATGTCTTTCTTGCGTGAAAATCAATAAATGTATCGTGGTGAGATTTGGTGGGCGACGTTGGCAGCACCCGGCAGTGCAGCCCAGCTTCGCCTACCGGTGCTAGTTGTGCAAGATGATGTGTTTAACGAAAGTCTGATCCAGACAGTCGTGGTAGCTGCGATTACCATCAACGAGCGGCTAGCCGAAGCGCCAGGTACGGTGCAGGTGCCGACTGAGGTCACGGGCTTTTCGCAAGCCGCGATCGCAAATCTATCGCAGCTGTTTACCCTCACTAAAGCCTCACTCACTGAGCGGCTTGGCGCTTTACCTGAAGACTTGCGCACGGCTGTTAATGATGAGTTGCAGCTGGTCTTGTCGCTCTAGCGATATCTGTAATGTGTCTAATCTGTGAACTGCTGGGTCAGCGTCCCATAAAGCCCCCAAATTGCCATGGGGCGTAGGTAATGACAGGCGCGGAAGGTGCCCAGGACCGTAATTGCCTCAGGGGTACGAAACTGAAGCCCAAACTCATACACCTGGCGCACAACAGCTTCGGCAATTTCTAGGGCTTGATCAGGTTTCCCCATGTGGGCTAAATAGGCAGCGAGTCCAAAATTAATGCCCGTCCATACTTCGAGCTGATGGGTGTCATCGGGGTTTTGGGGTGAGCCGTCAGGGCACACACCGTTAGCTGCGCCAATTTTCATGCCGAGGGCGGTGGCACTAAAGTGGCCGGTCTGGGCTCCTTCAAATTTTTGGTTTTGAGGAGCCACGTGCTGAGCTGCATATTCATTAAATTTGACGAAGCAGGCGTCGTAAACAGCCTCCAGGGCTGACTCGGCAAACTCTGGGGAAACGATATCGGGTAGCCCCATCAGCTGGGCCATAAACTGGCCGCAGAGCTGATCGGCCATCACCACATCAGAGCCGCTGCCGGTGTCGAGGCGGTAGTATCGACCGTTCCAAAGTTTTTTGTGGAGGATGGTTCGACCCTGGTCATACCAACGCTGATATTGAGATCGCAACACCGCCAAATTCCCCGGTGCCTGATGGTGGGTTTCGAGCACATTGGCAATTGCGATCGCGCTTTGCAATGCCGCCAGCCACAGCCCGCCACAGTAGGCACTAATCCCCTTAAGCCGCCAGTCATCAAAGGTCTGGTCAGGGGCACCGCCATTTTCAGGAATGCCATCGCTATCCTGGTCAAACTGCTTGAGGTACTTCAGCGTCTCGATCACCGCAGGCCAGCACTCCGCCAAAAATACCACATCGTCGCCGCCAGTTAGCGCAAAGGCTCGATAAACCTGAATCACAAAGTCGCTGGGCAGATCCTTCCACTGGTTGCAGTCTTGATAGCTGGTGTAATTCGTCGCTACCCAAGGGTTTTCATTAGGCGCACCCAGATCATGGGGCGTGGCTCCTTTAGCTTTGCGAATCGCTTTATGCTCAGTGTCACCGATGGTGTAGTAATAGCCAATGATTCGCAACCTGTTATCTTCAGTGGGGATCGCCCGCGCAAAGGCGCGAATCACTGATTTCTCTAACTCAGGCCACAGCATCAGCGTGGCAAACCCTCCATAGAGGCGCACATCCAGGCTTTCATACCAGCGGTAGTCCATGCACTCCAGCACGGCAAACTGCCCGACGGGGTCGCGATCGCTAGCGGCACTCCACAACGTCCCCCCACTGGTCAGCTCATAGAGTTCATTGAACAGCGCCATCTTAAACCAGGCAGGCAAATCTTCTCGGTCGAGGATGGGCTGCTGCCACTGATCGATTTTCGCTTGCCAGGTTGAATAATTCTCCAGGGCAGTTTGGGCAATCGCCCAGGCATTGCGACCGCTGCGGCCAAAGAAGTCGGTATAACGCCGGTATGCCTGCTTGCCCGCAGCAAACTCGGTCACGGGTAGATCCCAGCTGAGGACGAAGGGGATTTCCAGAGTTTCGCCGGGTTGGAGGGTAAATCGGGTTGCGATCGCGCAGCCCACCGGTTCTTCTATTTCCAGTTCCACCACAGTGGAAGTTGTATTAGCAACGTTAGGGAGGGTACCGTCGGCAGAGAAGGCTTGCCAGAGGGCGGGGTCGGTAGGGTGCCAGTGGGTGTGGTGGGTAGTGTTGGAAGATGGGGAGGATGGGGGAGATGGGGAGGATGCGGAGCGGGAGAGACGCGGGGAATCGGGGAACGTAGGGGCTGGCCTTGTGCCTGCCCAATTCGGGATATTTGCCAGAGTCGCGATGCAAAATTGGCCGTCACCTTCGGTGGGATTGCCTGACCAGGAGCCATCCATCAGGCAACCCACGAAATCTCCCGCTTCGACGAGCTGATTGAAACAGCCAGCGCTGTTGCCCAGGGGCGGTTTGTACTCATAAAACGGGCTGCCGTCGTCGCGCTGCTGCACCTCTGGTGATTTGTTGGCGTTGGTAAACCAGCCCACCATGTTTTGCCAGGACAGCATGATGCTTAAGGTAATAGGCTGATCGGTCGAGTTGTGCGCTGGTTTACCAACGCCAACAAATCACCAGAGGTGCAGCAGCGCGACGACGGTAGCCCGTTTTATGAGTACAAACCGCCCCTCGGCAAAAGTACCGGCAATTTCAACCAGTTAGTCGAAAAGGGTGATTTCACCGGCTGCATCATGGACGGCTCCTGGTCAGGTGATCCCAGCGAAGGCAATGCCCAATTCGGGATATTGACTAAAGTCGCAATGCAAAATTGGCCA
>JBCBQD010000367.1:0-3951 GCA_039820425.1 Cyanobacteria bacterium J06635_1 | reverse complement strand
TTCGAGACACTTAGTAAAGTAGCTTTCAAGCCATTTTCAACTATCAGGAACTTATCATAATGCGCAAACAAAGGTTTTTTCGGCGGTCCTTTCGACGAGTTGTTTTAGCCTTATTTGCGGTGACCTTAGCGGTGGTGCTGGCTAACTGCAACACTGCGCCAGAGGTCGCTGGCGATGCCCCTGATCCCGCTGCTGCCCCAGCAGCCGATACCGGTGCGCTTGTGTTTGGCTCCAACGGTCAGCCAGTCAATCTCACCCCAGCGAACGTGACCGATGGCAATTCTCTCTACGTCCAATTGCAGATTTACAATTATTTACTGGGTACTGAGCCCGGTACCACCGACCTGAAACCTGAGCTGGCGACAGAATGGAGCGCCTCTGACGACGGCTTGACCTGGACGTTTAATTTGCGCGAAGGAGTTAAGTTTCACGATGGCACTGACTTCAACGCCGAGGCAGTTGTTTTCAATGTCACTCGCTGGTGGGATCCAGACTTTGAATATGGCTTTCGGGCAGAGGGGAATCTCTTCGAAATTTGGACCGATCTCTTTGGCGGCTTTAAGGGCGATGAAGCCTCTACGCTGGTGGATGTGCGGGCGGTTGACGATCTGACCGTGGAGTTTGAGCTGGTCGAGCCGTTTGCAGCCTTTCCAGCAGCGATTTCGTCTGCCTACTTTGGCATCGCTAGCCCCGCAGCCATGCAAGAATCAGGCGCAGACTACGGTACGCCCTCAGGTCTGGCCGTAGGGACTGGCCCCTTCGTGTTTGAAGAATGGCGCAGCGGCGATCGTATTACCTTCTCCAAATTTGCGGACTACTGGGATGAGGGGCTGCCCAAAACAGATCAGCTGGTGATCAGTTTCGTAGAAGACCCAGCAGCCCGTCTGGCGCAGCTTCGGGCGGGCACCCTCGACTTTACCGTTGACCTCACCCCTGATCAGCTCCCCGAAATTGAGTCGGACCCAAACCTGGAAGCGGTTTTTCGACCCTCATTTAATGTGGGATATTTGGCCCTAAACCCGATTTATGAACCGTTGGCCTCGGTAGAAGTGCGTCAGGCCATTGCCCAGGCTATCAACAAACCCGCCATTGTAGAGGCCTTTTGGGGAGAGCTGGGTCAGACCACTGGTCACTTTATCCCCCCCGCCCTTGAAGATTACACCAGCGATGCGGTCGATGATTATGCGTATGATCCAGAGGCGGCTAAGGCTGCGATCGCAGCAGCAGGCTACCCTGACGGGTTTGATCTAGACCTGTGGTATATGCCCGTCAGCCGCCCCTACTATCCCAACCCCAAGCCCATTGCCGAAGCCTTTGCCGCCGAACTGAGCGAAATTGGGATTCGAGTCAACTTGCAAACCAAAGATTGGGGCGCTTATTTAGAAGACAGCAAACAGCCCCCCGGCTTTCAGTCCTTTATGCTGGGCTGGAGCGGCGACTATGGCGACCCCGACAATTTTCTCTATGCCCACTTTGGGCCTGGGGCCACTAGCGATCTAGGGGATTACAAAAACCCGGAGATGTTTGATCTGTTGAACAAAGCCCGTGCGGCGAGCGAAAAAGGCGAGAGAGAAGATCTCTATAAGCAGGTCGACGATCTCCTCTTTGAAGAAGCCCTGCGGATTCCGATTGTGCATTCCCAACCGCTGTTGGCAAAACGCACGGGCGTAGAGGGATGGGTGCCTAGCCCGCTGTCGAACGAAGCCTTTATTGAAGTAGAGAAGACCTAGGTTCTATTGAGATTTCAATCAACAATACTCTGCAAGGTACCCCGTGGGTAGATACATTCTCAAACGATTGCTTCAGCTTGTGCCAGTGCTGCTGGGCATTTCACTCCTGGTGTTTGCCTTCTTGCATCTGATTCCAGGCGATCCGGCGGTGACGATGCTAGGAGATCGGGCCAACCTCGACCAGATAGAAGCGTTGCGGGAACGCATGGGCCTAAATCAACCGCTACCACTCCAGTACCTGTCTTTTTTGGGCAGTTTGCTGACGTTTGATCTGGGCACCAGTATCTTTACTGGCGTCCCAATTTGGGAAGAGATCAAGCTGCGCTGGCCCGCCACGTTTGAATTGTCGGTGATGGCTATGCTAATCGCCTTACTGCTGGGCATCCCGGCGGGGGTAATTGCCGCTGTGCGCAAAAACAGCATTGTCGACAACTTGACCATGAGCGGTTCGCTGCTGGGGGTGTCTATGCCGGTTTACTGGCTGGGGCTGTTGCTGGTCTACCTGTTTGCTGTCAATTTACAGTGGCTGCCGCCAAGTGGACGGATTGGGGTCAACGTTGGCTATGTTTTTAAGCCAATTACGGGCTTTTTTATCTTCGACGCGCTCATTCAGGGTAACTTTGCAGCCCTGCGAGATGTTGTCGCCCATCTGGCACTGCCAGCCATCACACTGAGCACCATTCCGCTGGCGATTTTGGCTCGGATTACCCGCAGCGCCATGTTAGAAGTGCTCTCCCAAGACTATATTCGCACAGCCAGGGCCAAGGGGCTAATAGAGTTTTGGGTGATTGGCAAACACGCGTTAAAAAATGCCATGCTGCCGGTGGTCACTATTATCGGTCTAGAGTTTGGCACGCTGCTGGGCGGGGCAATTCTGACCGAGACTATTTTCTCCTGGCCCGGCATTGGTAAATGGATTTATGAGGGGATTTTGCTCCGCGATTATCCTGTCGTGCAAGGAGGCATTGTGTTTGTGGCGTTTGTGTTTGTGTTGGTCAACTTGCTGGTCGATATTTCCTATGCGTTTTTAGACCCCAGGATTCAGTACAAGTGAATAGTTTTAGTCTCTCAACCCCTTCGCTCAATCATTTGACCTATGGCGACTACCGCTGCTCCTAACCGCACATCGCGACTGCTCAAAAATCGAGCGGTTCAACGATTTTTAGAATCCACTTCGGGGTTAATTGGCCTAGGGTTGACGGTATTGATTATACTCGCAGCCCTACTCGCCCCTGTCTTAAATCCATACGATGTCGCCTCAGACCGTGACTATGCCGCGCGGCTGCAAGGTCCCAGCCTGGAGCACTGGTTCGGGGCGGATGGCCTGGGTCGCGATATTTTGACCCTGGTGTGGTACGGGCTGAGAACGTCGCTGGTGATCGGTCTGGTGTCTGTGTTAATTGGGTTGTTGATTGGTGTGGCGCTGGGGCTGGCGTCGGGCTATTTTCGGGGCTGGGTAGAAATCATCGTGGGCTGGGTGACCGACGTGATGCTGGCGTTTCCGTCGATTTTGCTTGCGATCGCAGTGGTCACCATCACCGGCCCCAGCGTCCTCAGCGTGATGATGGCCGTCGGCATTGTCCAAATCCCCAAATTTATTCGCCTTACCCGCAGCATGGTGCTCTCCCTGCGTGAGCAAGAATTTGTCCAAACCGTCCGCGCCTTTGGGGCAAAGGCACCGCGCATTGTTTTCCTGCACATTTTACCCGCCAGCCTGGCCCCGCTGGTGGTGCAGGCTACCCTGGCGATTGGCACCTCTACCCTAGAAGCTGCCGGACTCGGCTTTTTGGGCCTGGGCGCACAGCCCCCCACGCCGGAGCTGGGCACGATGCTCTCTGATGCGTTTAAAGGCGGGTATTCACTCTCAGCTCCCTGGACAATTGCCTTCCCAGGGTTGTTTATCACCTTGACCGTCCTAGCCTTTAATCTGCTAGGTGATGGCCTGCGAGATGCGTTAGACCCGAAAGGCAGTCAGTAAAGACATTAGCGAGGTAAACTTTGTCTTCTTTGCTTTATCCTAAGGTTGCAGATTTCGAACTGATCTCAAACTGTAACTGTGAACGATAGAAACAAACATCAAACTCCATAAAGAAGTTAACCTGCCCCAGAATAAGGGGCACATTTGTAGCCTGTGTCCAGGCAAAAACCAATAGTGCTTTCTCAATCAGTTGTTGGGGAGTTTGAGCCTGCACTATTGGTTTTTGCCTGGACACAGGCTACA
>JBCBQD010000366.1:0-4053 GCA_039820425.1 Cyanobacteria bacterium J06635_1 | reverse complement strand
GGTGAGAATGATGCCCCAATGGCGGACGGGCACTGCGTGGTCATCGACGGTGTTTGTGTCTGGGCTTTGGCACTGATTGGGCTTAAGGTGTGCGGTGAGCTGGTGACCAAAGAAATCGAAATCAAGCCACGTGTCTGAGCGTCTACCCAGTTGGCAGCCCAGGACAGTTTCGTAAAATTGCTGGGTGGTGGGAAGGTCTTTAACCGGGAAGGCGAGGTGGAAGGGGCGGAGATTCATTAGGCAATGGGGAATGGGGAATGGGGAATGGTTGATAGGTGATGGGTAATGGGAGAAATCACAAATCATAATCAACCCTTCGCTAATCAAACGGTTGACCGTTAAACTTTGGACATAGGAAAACCTTTCTATTTATCCATTGAGCCATGTCTGCTGGTCTGCTCACAACTCATGTTCTCGATACGGCCCACGGTTGCCCGGCTGCTGATGTCAAGATAGAGCTATGGTTTCTTAAGTCTGACGTTGAGTTTGATTTGCTTAAGTCGCTTAAGACTAACGCCGATGGCCGCACTGATGAGGCTATGTTGAGCGGGGCTGATTTTCAAGTGGGGCGCTATCGACTGGTGTTTTATGTGGGCGATTACTTTGCTAGCCGGGGTCTGACCCTGCCTGAGCCTAACTTTTTGGATGAAATTTCCATTCAGTTTGGGATTGCTGATATAAAGGCCCATTACCATGTGCCGCTGCTGGTGTCACCGTGGTCATACAGTACGTATCGGGGCAGCTAGCTTGTCCTGCGCGCTAGGCTAGAGATAGGGAGATTGAGTCGCTCATCTTCTCGTAGGAGAGCCTATGAAATCACTTCATCATTTGGTTAGTGCGTCGAGTTTGGCGATAGCAACTATCCTACTCACAGTGCTATCTGCCCAGGCTCAAACGCCACCGCCACCGCGCAGCATTCCCAATACGGTGATCAATGGCACCCTGGTCAACAACGCCTCCCGTGAGTTTTTTGAGGCGGGGCGTGAGCAGCTCGAAGCTGAGATCCGTACCTTAACGCGGGGTGAGCTGGCACGGACTGAGCCGTTGTTGACAGTTCGTGAGGAAGCCAGAGAGCTGCCGGAGGATGGCCCCTTTGAAGGAGGAAGGAGGAAGGAGGAAGGAGATAGCAAAAAGAAATAGATCTCAGAAATAGGCTTTGTCAAGATAGTTCTGGGGTCTAAAACTTCATCATTCATTATCCTTTCGCCTTATAGCCCTTCGGGCAATAACCCTACGGATATGGCTCCGCTTTTCTGGTATGCCCGTAGGGCTTTAGGTTCCCCTTTCCCCTTTCCCCTTTCCCCTTTCCCCTTTCCCCTGTCCTCCCCCTCTCCCCTTTCCCCTTTTACCCACTACCCACTACCCACCACCCACTACCTCTCCCTACGCAATCCCCAACTTCGCCTTCATCAGCTCATAAAACACCCGAGACAGCTCACGGCGCTGTAGATATTTCTGATCGCGGGGGGTTCTCGCAAAGGCCGCATCAAAGACCTGGGGCATGGCTTTTTTGATCACAAAGCCGAGTTGCTCACGGGTCATGGGGGCATTGGGGGCAAAGCGTCCGTTGCGCATTCCTGAGACATAGCCGAGGGTTTTGAGGGTTTCGATATTGCTGTAGGCCCAGTGCTTGCCGGGTAGCACATCGCTAAAGCTGGGCTGAGGCGGGGCAACTTTCTCAAGCTCGAGCAAGTTAACCAGGGCCGTACAGACGACGGCGCGGGTAACGCTGCCGTAGGGGCGAAAGTGTAGGTTGGCTTTGTTTGCACTGCGGATGATGCCTGAGGCGGCCATCACCTGGATGGCTTCAAAGTCAGGATCGCGGTGGGAGATGTCGTCAAACCAGAAAATCGGGATGCCGTTGCGGGTGACAAATCCTTGGAATTTTCGCAGTAGGGCCGGGTCACTGACAATTTGTTGGGGGGCTTGCCCAGTCCAGATCGAAAAGACGGCTAAAAAGCCGCTGGCTTCGCCAATGGCCCACTCAACCGGGTGCATGCGATAGGCGGCATTGGTGATGTGGGTAGTGCCAATGCTTTTGGCCGAGAGGATCAGCCCGTCTACGGTACTGGGTACCAAGGCCCCAGCGGGTAGGGAAAAGGGCAGGGCGAAGACCTCTTTACCCTTGGGGGTAACGTGGCCATCCATCAAGTTGCCGTGCAGGTCGAGGTAGTGATACTGGCCAATGCCTACGGAATCTTCAAAGCAGCGGGCGCGGGCCTGGTTGGGAAAAAATGACTGGGCGACATCTTCGTGACGGATGGTGGTCATGGCGACTCCTCGTCGGGATTCGCGGATATAGGGTTCGAGGGCAATGCCATCTGAGGTCCAGGTGAGGTCACCGCGGGGTTTCAAATCAGGCACCCCATTGGTTTGTAGATAGTGGATATAGGACTGGGCGCGCTCTCGGGCCCGTTGGATCTGTGCTTTGCGCTCTTTGCGGTTGAGGCCAATCAGATAGCCGTTACGATAGTCATTGCCGCAGCATTGGCCCCGCTCTGGGTGGGGGGAGGTGCCCCAGTTAATGACGCTGACGTCACCAGGGCGAACGGCCTTGTCGTAGAGACTACTGCGCCACAGTCGCCGATAGCGAAAGATACCAAACGGGTTGAAAAAACTGCGTTTGCTCCATTGATTGTGTTTGGGATCGAGTTTCCAAAAGGTGCCCGTAAATTCGTTCAGATTGAGCCAATCGGCAAAGCCGTAGCTGCTGGGCTTACCAATTGGGACGCCGCGGCCCGGTTGAGTGCGCTCTACCAGGACATCAAAGGTAAATGACTGCTGGCACTGGGGACGAGCTTGGTCGGGCAAGATTGCTTCACCGGTATCGCTGCGAGCCTCTTGACCCACCCGAGAGGGCAGCTCTGCGAGCTCTAGCAGGTCGCCAAAGTCAGTGGCCTCGAGGGTGATGTTGGCGTTGACGGTGAAGGTGTATTGGGTCTGGATACCGCGAAATTTAACCCCTGTAATGCGTTTTCGAACTGTGTTGTTAGGATTGGCGCTATCAAGGGTTATCAACACTTCAATGGGTTCCGCATGGGGAATCAGGGTCAGTTTTTGGTTCTCTAGGTAGGGAATCAACGGCTCATTTAGGGCCGTTGCTGCCACTACGGGGGTGGTTGTAAACTCACTTACCCAGGCCCCGCCAGGGTTGTCGATCACCCGCCCAGCCAGGGGTTGCAACTGTCGCTGCCGCTCTCGAAACTGTCGCTGGGCGCGGGAAATGGCAAATTCTTCGCCTTTAACACTGTATAGGGTTGCTTTTTTTAGAAGTAAATCCCCATCGTCAGAGGCGGGCAGGGCCTGGGCTGTGAACTGCCCCCCCACCACGATCTGGGGCTGTACCAAGCATACGTCCAGGTTCATCTTGAGGGCCATCAGCGTAGCTGAGTAGGCGGCGGTTGACCCTCCTACCACCAAAATCGAGTGTTCTAACACTGCATCGTTTTGTGGATGGGTCAGGAGTTGATTAACAATTAGGCCATTTCTTTGTTTGCTACTCACAGGGATGTCCTTACGGTGAAAGGGGTTAGGAGGGGAGACTGACTTACGTCAGCCCCATCATCGTCTGAGATCACAGGTGAGCAGCGGTTTGCTTCACAAAAGTAAAATTGAAATCACGGTATAAACAAAGACACCATCAGCTACGAAGCTTGCAAAAGCTTGAAATGTGTCGTGTATCAGCTCGATTGTCTATGCCAGAGCCGCCTAAAAAACCGCCAACTCTCAATATTGATCCCGGCACTTTAGTGTTCATCTTGTCGATTTTGATTTTGGTCCCCCTGTTGATTACTGGGTTTTGGTCTCAGTAGTTAGGTGTAGGTCAGGTTGGGAGAGGGTGATGGGTGATGGGTTACTCAAATGACCAACAGCTCATTACAACCCACCCATAGCGGCTCCAGGATATTTCCTGTTTTGCAGCTCGAAGAAGTTTGTGTATCTGCTTGCCCACTGTCTGCATGATTTTTGAGTCTGCATGATTTTTGAGTCTGCATGATTTTTGAGTCTGCGTGATTTTTGAGTCTGCGTGATTTTTGAGTCTGCGTGATTTTT
>JBCBQD010000365.1:0-4065 GCA_039820425.1 Cyanobacteria bacterium J06635_1 | reverse complement strand
ATCGGCCCGCGTATCAACATTGCTAGGGTCTTCGGCTTGTTCTGGAGCCATGTACCAGGGAGTGCCCAGTACCTGACCATCCAACGTTAGATGTTCCATCGTTTGCCCGGTGGCAATGCCGAAATCCATCACCAAAGCCCGCTGGTGCGCGTCGATGATAATGTTGGATGGCTTTAGGTCTCGGTGAATGACCCCTTTAGCCTCGGCATCGATCATGCCAGTACAGACATCGCGCATCCACTGCCGAACGACATCGTCGTTGAGTATTATCGAACGGTCGCGCATAATCGTTGCCAGGTCTTTACCGTCAATCCAATCCATGACCAGCACCCCCCGGTGCTGATTGAGTTTCAAAAAATCATGAACGGACACCACATGCCGAGATTGAATGCCAGCCATCGCAACGGCTTCCCGATGGAGTCGCGAAACGTCAGCATGGGGTCTGCATAACTTGAGGGCAACCGCCCGGTTTAGCACCTGATCGTGACCCCGCAAGACAATCCCCATACCGCCTTGCCCAATCGCCTCTAACAGCTCATAGCGTTCTCCAAGTTGAGCTACTTCGTCGGTGGTGAGTTGGTGGTGTGTGGTGAGTTGGTGGTAGGTCGAGTTAAGCATAATGAACAGGCTTTAGTTTTGCTTCGTCCATTTTGATTCCTTAGTGAGAATCAAAGTGAAAGCTGACATTAGCCTTCACAGTCCACGCTCTTGCCAACGTTTTGGATCCCGCTTGGCGTGGAAACAAGCAATTACAATAATTTTCTCATCTTCAATAAGATAGAAGATGCCATAGGGAAATTTACGAATCAAAGCTCGACGTATTTGACGATATACCGCTGGATAAGATAACGGATTTCGTCCAATTTTAGAAAAGCAAGCATCAACTACTCGGACAAATTCGGAGCCTAGACCCTGATCTCGTTCTTCGTAATATTGGTAAGCCTCTTGAATATCAAGCTCTGCATCGGGACGGATCAAAAATGAGTAGCTCATTGCGAAGCATTCAGTCGATCCTTAACGTCTTGCCAACTCGACCCAGCTTCTGGCGTTTGGCGATACTTCTCCAGTCGATGATCGAGTTCCTGTTTTTGCATGTCCGTAACAGGGAGTGCTTCTGGGTTGGCGAGGATGCTATCCCAGAGATCTTCAGCTAGCTGTATTCGTTCAGCGATGCTTATTTGATCAATATCAACATTTAGCAGGGGTTGCATTATATTTGGTCAGTGTTGCTCCGGTACGGCTCTATTCTAACTGAATGGCCATTAAAAACCGGGCTCCTGCTATGGAACCCGGTTTATTCAGCCTAAAGGGGCGTTTAGACTATGCTAGTGGCGTTTACTTCAGCGCCGTCGATCTCAATATACTTGGCCCAGAGGTGACCATTCGTCAGACTGAAATAGTCCATCGTTAGCGGTGCGGAGCTTAGACAAAACACAAGAAGCTGGGGTTAGGGCTTGCTTAAGTCTGGTTCAAAGGGAAATTAAGCTTTCACTAAAGGCTGTTGAGATTTTCTTCAGATCGCGAATGGTTATACACTGAATGAGCTGATAACGGGGTGTCTATGGAATCGCTTGGAAGACATATTCTGGTGGAGTTTCACGGTTGCTCTGCTGAGATCCTAAATGAGGTGCCGTTGATTGAGTCCAGCATGGTTGAGGCAGCTAAGGAGTCGGGGGCGACGATTATCAGCTCTGTGTTTCACCACTTTTCACCGTTTGGGGTTTCAGGGGTGGTGGTGATTCAAGAAAGTCATTTGGCGATTCATACCTGGCCCGAGTATCGCTATGCGGCGGTGGATTTGTTTACCTGCGGTGACTCGGTTAACCCGTGGGTGTCCTACAAAATGCTCAAACGAGCGTTTCAGGCAGAGCATGGCTCTGCGGTTGAGATCGATCGCGGTCAGCTAGAGCTGCTAGAGAGAATTGAAACAGATATCGACCTGGGTGACCTGAGGGACCAGGCAACTCAAAAGCTAACAACGCCGAAGTATAGCCGCAGCGTATGGTTTACTGACCGCAACGAGAATATGGCGCTGTCGATTCGCCATAGTGGGGAGCGCATCTTTCGAGAAAAGTCGCCTTACCAAACCGTCGAGATTTTTGACACCTTTGAATATGGCAAGCTGCTCGCCGTCGACAAGATGGTGATGTGCAGTGAGAAAGATGAGAAGGCTTACCACGAGATGATTATCCATGTGCCAATGGTGAGTAAGCCAGATGTGAAAAATGTGCTGGTGATTGGCGGTGGCGATGGGGGTAGCGTGCGCGAGATTTTGCGCTATCCGCAGGTTGAGCGCGTTACCATGGTCGAGATTGACGAGGCGGTCGTCCGGGCCTCTCGACAGTTTTTACCGGCCCTGTCGTCTTCGTTGGATGATCCGAAACTCGACCTGATCATTGATGATGGCATCCGGTATGTCAGCGAAGCACCGGATGAGCAATTCGATATGATTGTGGTTGACTCATCTGACCCGGTGGGGCCGTCGGAAGGTTTGTTTAGTGCAGCTTTTTACAAAGATGTGTATCGCTGTTTAAAACCGGGCGGGGTGATTACGGCCCAAAGTGAATCGCCGCACTTTAACCAAAATGCCTTTGTGGATTTGAATCGCTGTTTGCGCAGTATTTTTGAGTCTCAAAATGTGTTTTGCTATCTGGCGTTTATCCCGACCTATCCAACCGGGATGTGGAGCTTCACTTACTGCACCAAGGGCGGGCCGCATCCGATTGAGGGGGTAGATGAGGTGAGATCGCAGCAAATTTCCCAAGACTACGACTTGCAATATTACAATCCAGGCATCCACCGAGCGGCGTTTTGTTTGCCTACCTTTATTCAAAACATGTTGAAGGTGTGAGCAGGGGTAGAGGGTAGAGTGCGTTCAGCATAGTCGATATCTCAAAAACACTAGGGATATCTCTTAACAACGCACCGCTCGAAGGCCCAAATTTGTTCAATAGAAATCCAAAGGATGGTCACCAAGCAAGAGATAATCGCCAGTTTTGACCCCAGCGAGGTTGCGGTCAGCAACGGAAATCTGTTTGGCTTTCCGTTTGACGCTGAGACGGCGGATGTGATTGTGTTGGGGGTGCCGTGGGAGGTGACGGTTTCTTACGGAGCGGGCACTGCCCAGGGGCCACAGGCGGTGTTAGCGGCATCACCCCAGCTTGATTTTTTTGATCTGGATAACCCGACGGGGTGGCACCAGGGTATCTGGATGATGCCGATTTCGTCTGGGCTAATGGCGAGCAACGCCGATTTGCGGAGTCAAGCGGCCCAGGTGATTGCGGGGCAAGAGCGGGGGCTGGATATTGTTCAAGATGACACCCTGGCTGGGAAGCTGGCTGAGGTGAATCGGGGCTGTGAGGCGATGAACCAATGGGTGCGCGATCAGAGTCGGCAGGTCCTGGCCCAGGGTAAAAAAGTGGCGGTTGTGGGGGGAGATCACAGTGTGCCCCTGGGGTATTTACAGGCGTTGGCCGAGATTTATCCTGAGTTTGGCATTCTCCACATCGATGCCCATGCGGATCTGCGCGATGCCTATGAGGGATTTGAGTTTTCCCATGCGTCGATTATGTACAATGCGCTTAAGGTGCCGCAGATCTCTAAACTCGTGCAGGTGGGGGTTCGAGATGTTTCACCAGTAGAGGTGGCGTTGGCTAATCGCTCAGAGGGTCGGGTGGTGATGCATTTTGACTCGGTGCTCAAGCAAAAAGGGTATGGGGGTACGCCCTGGTTGGTGACTTGTCAGGAGATTGTGACTGATCTGCCTCAACGGGTTTATGTCAGTTTTGATGTAGACGGTCTGGACCCAAAACTCTGCCCCGGGACGGGGACGCCAGTGCCGGGGGGGCTAGCGTTGGAGGAGGCGTATTGTTTGCTGAGAACAGTGGTGGAGAGCGGGCGAGAGATTATTGGGTTTGATCTGTGTGAGGCGGGGCCAGGGGAGTGGGATGGCAATGTGGGGGCACGGATTGTTTACAAGTTGTTTAACCTGATGGGCCTCCGGAGCTGATCAGGCGATGACTTACCTGCGAGATGGCAATGGTTAAAACCCCTGCAATCAGTCCC
>JBCBQD010000364.1:0-4126 GCA_039820425.1 Cyanobacteria bacterium J06635_1 | reverse complement strand
AGCAATAAAAGTTATTCAAAATGAGGAAAGCCATATTATTCGTACTATGGTTATCCAGGGTATTTCTGAATCACTGAAGGATAATTCCCCAGTCTTTGAGGCTCTCTGTTTACAGGTACAACAAGATCCATTTATGCGTGAGTACGACTGGGAAGAGAACCCGCGTCAGGCTGCCCTTGAAATCCTCGTTCAGCAATACTCAGACCACCCCAAAACACAAGAGCTGCTCAAAGATCGTACTGAAAACGACAATGACAAGCAGCTCCGCGACTGGGCCAGAAAGCAAATGATGAAGGATGAACGATGAACGATGAATGGGGGTTTCTCCTAGAAAGGCAACGTCCCTACCAGTCCGACGGGGATGGGCTGATCGCTAATTTTCAGGTGCCCTTAACTTCACCATAAAAAAGCCATCCATATCGTGGCGATGGGGCCATACCTTGACCCAGCCTTCCGGTTCTGCAAAGGGTGCCGCTGGGGAGTCCATGGCGGGGACTTCAATCCGCCAGTCAGGATGGGTCTCCAGAAATCCTTTAATCTGCCCCTCGTTCTCTTCCGGGTGAAGGGTGCAGGTTGAATAGACTAAGACTCCGCCCGGTTTTACCCAGGTGGCGGTATGGGCGAGTAATTCTTTTTGGAGCTGCACCAGATCTTTAACTGACCCAGGATTTTGTCGCCAGCGAGCGTCGGCATGGCGGTGCAACGTGCCCAACCCTGAGCAGGGCACATCTAACAGCACCCGGTCGGCGGTTGCGGCAAAGTCAGGGTTGTTGCGGCTATCGCAGATGACAGTAGCAATAGAGTTAAGCTGCAATCGTTTCAAGTTTTGCTGGATTTTGCGGGTGCGTGACGAGGTGCGATCGCACCCAATCACCGTCCCCTCATCCCCCATCAGCTCAGCCAGATGGGTCGTCTTACCCCCCGGTGCCGCGCAGGCGTCAATAATCGTTTCCCCCGGCTGCGGATCGACCAGATAGCCAACCAGCTGAGCGCTGCTATCTTGCACCACCCACCAGCCCTTGCCATAGCCCGGCAGGGCTCGGATATTACCAATGTGAGCTTTGAATCGCAGCGCATCGGGTGAATACGGTAAGCGCTCAGTCGGAATCCCAGCAGTGGTGAAGGCGGCTTCGACTTGCTCGACCGAGGTACGCAGGCGATTGATCCGCAGGTCGATATGGGGCGATTGATTAAACCACTGGCAGAGCGCTCCAACCTCATCCTGAGAGGGCAGCAACGTTTGCCACACCTGGATAATCCAATCGGGATAGCTATGTAAAATCCCCAGTGCGGTTGTCTTGCTAACCGGAAGCTGAAGCGGATCATCGCCCTTTTCCGTGGCTCGAATGTAGGCCCGCAACATGCCATTGACCACACCGCTGAGCTTGCCCAAACGTTGGGCCTTGGCCAACTCTACCGAGGTATCGACCACGGCATGGTGAGGAATCTGGTCGAGGTAGCGCAGTTGATAAAACCCCAGGTGCAAAATCTGCCGCAAATCGGCGGGCTGCTGCTGGGCGGTTTTCTTGCCAAACTGATCGATCAGGGCATCCAGGGTCCGCTGACGGCGGACACTGCCATAGACCAGCGCGGTTACCAGCCGTCGATCTACGTGACTAAGAGACGTTCGGTTTAGCTGTCGGTCGAGTTCTACATCTGCAAAGGCCCCCCGTTCAATGGATTTCAGCACGGTCAAAGCAACCTGCCGGGCGGTGACATTGAGCGGGGTATTAATGTCGGATGGGTTAGAAGATTGACTCAAAATTTTAGAGACGAGTAAAGAGGTGCCGAGCCCAATGGCCCAACACCTCTGTAGATGCTACTTTATTTACCGGCTATAGAGACGATCTGCGGCGATCACCCTCGTATGCCTGGCTAATTTTCTCGAGGGGAGATTAGGACTGGCGACGCTTGCGGGGGCGATTTTTGAGCATCTCATCGCTTTGCCGACGTCGATCTCGCCACTCAACAGAGGTCAGATAAACCACACCGCCTGTGACGACCACTAACAAAGCAATCGCCGCAATGGCTAAAGCGTTATATGCCTGAGATCCTAGCTCCATCATGATCCAAAAGGGTACTGAGTTGACAGCTAAAAGCCGTTACGGCCCCAAATAACCAGCGAAAGCGAAAAGGTGAAGAATGCCAGAAACCCTACCCAACCCAGTGTCAAAATGTCCATAAAGCTTGCTTTAAAACGAAGAATTGCTTGGTCAGCTATTCTCTATCATACGGTAAATATATCCCGGAAAGACATTCCGAACAAACATCCCAGCCAGACATCCCAGAGCCAGTTTTAACATGCGTTATGCTTCGTCATCTGCCGTGCTGAGTGCCCAGGAACGCATTGAATCCGTCAAGGCGGGCTTGATTGCTGCGATCGCAGGCGGACTAACAGCCCTTTTTTTCTGGGGCATCAAAATTACCTTCACGGATGCGAGCCTCACCCCTGAGAGCATTCTGACAATTGCAATCCCGATCTTTTGCGCCTTTCTCTTTGGCATTACCTATCGCTACATCATTCGACAAGACGCTAATCCCCATTTACGCAGTGGCGCGCTGGGGGCGTTTGCTTTGGTCAGGGGGCTCTCGCAAATCGAGGCCACCTGGGGTGACGCCCTACCGCTGATGAGCTATGCCGTGATGCTGGGTGAAAGCTTTGGGTTATTTGCGATCGCTCAGCTGGCCATTGATTGGGCGATTGGTCAGGAGTTTGTAAAGCCTTTTGGAGGAGAGTGAGGAGATGACCTAGTCGTCTGTTATACCTGAAATATCGGCTAAGACTGACGCGGAGACGCGGAGAGGGAGAGGACGCGGAGAAGATGATTCAAAAGATGAAGCTAATAGGCGATCTCCGCGTCACCGTGTCCTCCCTTCTCCGCGTCCTCCCCCGACCGAAGTTTTAAGCTTGAGTTTTGAAGCCTGACACGACCCCAACCTACCGCTTGCGCCAGCGGTGAATCCCAGCCCGCCAGACAAACTTGGGCAAAGCCAGCATCCGCCGCCAGCGCCAGGGTTCTTTATAAAGACGATAGAGCCACTCCAGGTGGTTGTCGCAAAACCATTTCGGCGCACGGGATTTTACCCCCGCCCAGATATCAAAGCTACCGCCCACCCCGATCCAGATCGCATGGGGGCAGAGGTGGCGATGGGCCGAAATCCAAAACTCCTGTCGGGGGACTCCTAAGCCGACAAAAATCACCTGGGGTTGTTGCGATCGCAAGGCTTCGTGAAACTCAGTTTGTTCGTCATCGGTGAGAAAGCCATGCTGGGTCATTGCAATGTTAAGTTGGGGCACCCGCAGTCGCCAGTTTTGGGCGGCGGTGGTGGTCACACCAGGTGCGCCTCCGTAAAAAACAACTTTAGTTGTACTGCTGAGCTGTGAGAGTAAGTCCGCCGCCAACTCTATGCCCGCATAGCGTTTAACTCGGCAACCCTCAAAATATCGAAAGTAAAGCTCTATACCCGCCCCGTCAGGGATGATCAGATCCGCGTTTTGGATGATCTGGTTAAGGTTGGCGTTGGCTTCTGCCTGTATGCACATCTCAGCATTGAGCGTGACCACATGAGCGCCTTGCCCCTGGCGCAATCTGTCTAGCAGCCAGCCGGTATAGTCCGGACTTTGATGAACTGGCAACCCCATGACAGAGCGTTTCTTAAGCGAGTCATAGTCAGCCAGCATCATCGGGGCACCTCTCAGGTAACACGGGCAGTGTAAGCGATCTAACGCGATTCGTACACGGTTAAAGATAGAAAATCAGCCATCTGACTTACTTTAAATATGCCAATTTAGTACGTCAATAGTCCTCGTTTTCGTCCATGCCATTGGAACCCTATATGCCCATCATTGCCCCCCAACGACCTCGGTAATATGTGCTCCATAACTAAAGGCGTTCCGGTCAGACGTGAGGACGTCTTACAATACTCGCAGCGATAGTCGGCTTCAGCGATGACCTGCTTACGCAGAGCGCTTGGAATACTCATTGAGGATTTGGCAACTCTTGTAGCATTGGTACTCTCTGCCCTCGCCAACGCAATATTGACCATGCATACGCTTTGCACAACATAAGGCGGTCAGCAGTTTGCCTTAACTCCGATAGCTCTTGACGTTCTGCTTGAGTTAAGC
>JBCBQD010000363.1:0-4131 GCA_039820425.1 Cyanobacteria bacterium J06635_1 | reverse complement strand
TGATCCCTACCATCCGCCTGGCCATTGCCCACGGCCAAATGCCCGAAGGCGAACTCGAAGCCACCATGCTGGGCTTTAGCAACGGCGACGCCGACCTGATGGTCTGTACCACCATCATCGAATCCGGCCTCGATATCCCCCGCGTCAACACGATTTTGATCGAAGCGGCCCACATGTTTGGCCTCTCCCAGCTTTATCAGCTCAGGGGGCGGGTGGGCCGCTCCGGTGTGCAAGCCCACGCCTGGCTGTTTTACCCCCAGCAAAATAAGCTCTCCGATAAAGCCCGAAAACGCCTGCGCGCCATCCAAGAATTTACCCAGCTCGGCTCCGGCTATCAGCTCGCCATGCGCGACATGGAAATTCGCGGCGTGGGCAACCTGCTCGGCGTCCAACAGTCAGGCCAGATGGAAATTATCGGCTTTGATCTCTACATGGACATGCTCGACGAAGCCATTGCCGAGATTCGCGGTCAAGAAATCCCCCAGGTGGACGAAACCCAGGTAGATCTGAAAGTCACCGCCTTTATCCCCACCGACTACATCCCCGACATCGATCAAAAGATGGGTATTTATCGGTCCCTCGTCGCCGCCGACACCAAACGTGAACTGATGCAGCTCGTCGCCGACCTCAACGACCGCTTTGGCAACATCCCCCCGGCGGTTACCCAGCTGATCAAAGTGCTTGAGCTTAAGCAAATCGCCAAACCCCTTGGCTTTTCTCGCATCAAACCCGAGGGCAAACAGCATGTGGTGCTAGAGACCCCCATGGAAGGCCCCGCCTTTAAGCTGCTGCAAGACAAGCTGCCAGGACATTTGAAATCGCGGTTTGTCTACGCCCCTGGTAAAGTCACCGTTCGCGGGTTGGGCGTGATGAAGCCGGATAAGCAGTTAGAAAATCTGATTGATTGGTTGGGTTACATGCAAGGGGCTTTATCAGAACCGGCATTGGCGGGTAGTGCAGCTTCGTAAAATATTGAAATCCAAGCAACTTCAGTTAGTCCGCTGCACCAGAGTGTTAGGCTACCGCTATATGCGAGCATGTTTCTATGATTTCGACCAATCATCTATTGGCAGCTCTTTAATTTTGTCGAAATCTGATGTGTTTCTGGTTAGAAGAGTTGCATTCTTCACAATAGAAATTGCGGCAATCCTAAGATCCATAGATCCCAGACGTGGATAGAATTTTCTCAAACGCTGATATTCCACACCAGCAGCTTGATCAAACGGAATAATCTGGATTGATCGATAATTTTCCGAAAGCTTTTGCAGCCATCGATATGCCACTACTTGCTCATCCAGTGTTTTTGCCTTGGAGAGAACATTAAGACGCCCCCTGAGTTGCTCTTCGTAGGTAAATGATTGTGACTGCAACTGAAACGTCCTCTATGACTGCCAATCTTGCTAGAATTCGCTTTCCTGCTGGATTATTCCTCTGAATCAGGCTGAGATGGTCAGTATCCAGGATATACATGGTGAAGCGCTAGGTTGCTAATCAGCAGACTGACGCCATTCTTGGCCGAGTTGAACCGCTTCTTCAAATATTGGATCATCCTCGAAGCTACCTGCTATGCTCACCCACCATGGGGTTTCCTTTTGAAGCAAACCGGAAAGTAACTGTTGCAACTTTGATAGCTCTGCTTCCAAAGTTGCAACTCGCCCTTCAAGGTGTTGAGAACGATTGTCTAGTTGCTGGGAAGTCATAAGCACTGGAATTATTAAACCTTATGGCTACATCTTAGCAATTCATGCAGGATCGATGGATTTAATAAGATGCGTAGTTGGGTTGAGGTATGAAACCCAACATCCCGGAAGTGTTGGGTTACTTAAAGCAAACCTTTAGCTTTCATTCGCGTGTAAAAAAGTGATCTAACAGCTTGGGCCGTACTTGCCTGTACTTGATCCCATTCCTGGGTAATTTCTTGATCAATTTCTTCTTGATGAGCGAAATAGTAGCCTATAGCCGCATGAGCTTCGGCTGGCTTTAAGTAGGGATGCTGCCGACAAATTTCTTCCACAGACCAACCGTAGGTGAGATAGTCCATCACAATTTGCGCGGCTCGAATACGGGGCAATCGCTGTAGGTGTGCAGGCTGAGTACCCTGCTTTTCAATATGTGGATAGCTCAGGGTCAGCATGTTACTCCACCTACTCACCTGCTTGGGTTGCCGTGTTCTTACAGTGTAGTCTCCGCAGCGATTAACAGCTCATTTTCTGCTGGAGCAGTGGCTTGCAAAGACTCTGTCACATACAGATTTTTGGGTTGTCAATCTTTGTTTATTGAGGGACTCATAACGGTCGGCGTCAGCGGCTGCAGACGGCCTATTCTACCAGACACTCCTTTATCCAACAGTCCGTTGCACGCAGAGGTTAGGCATTGATGGCTTGTTAAGTTAATCTCCAAATACGAAGAGAAGAGTTGCCACGAGGCAACCAATAATACAATTTAGGTCAGTACGATCAAGCTATTAGCAGCTTAATGACAAAGAAAAGATAATAATAACTGTCAGTGAAATTAGCGATACCTACCATATCTCATAAGTCGCCGCTGGTGACTTATGAGATATGGTGATAGTCGTTATTTTTTGCCAATTAATCTCAGTCTTCTTTGAATTCAAGGCTACCTTTAGACATAACAAAACCAGAAAGAGCAGCACAACCAAAGGTCCAAAGGAATAATGGTGCAAGGAATTTTATTTTTTGAGGGTCAGTGTAGACAGTTGGAGTAAATTCCATAACAAACCCATCAGCCATCAGAGCCAGAGCACAAACGATCAGTGTTGGTACAGCCATATCATCTGGCTTGCAACCGATTATCTTTGAACAAATCCAAACTGAGGGTGGTCCTCCTAAAGCAGCACAAATGTAACCAGTGATAATGCCTGTTCCCTCAACAAGAACTAGATGATCTGTGAGCCTAATTATAATAACTCCAGCAATCCATAAAATGAGAGCAGCAAGAACAGTTCTTGCCATAGATTGGTTCTGCATTTGCATCCTCCTAGAAACAGAAATTTAAGGCTATTTGCTTGCAAATTTTATCGGTCATCATATAGAACTTTGTTTTGATCTAAGCTGTAACTTTATAGCTACGATAACTTGGTCCCTTTAGGCACAATTTTCCAAATACCCTCTTCTTTCCCAAAAAAAGAATACTTATGTAATCACTGGCTTAGAAAGCCGTGAATAACAGATATGGCGGAATGACTGGGTAAGAAGTTGTTAGGCAATCCATAGCCCTGAAAGCAAAAGCAAACAGGTGGAGTCAAAGTTGAATTGACCTGACTGTGTCTATGCAACATTTAGTATTTGGTAAAGAGGCTATGCTCGCAATTACCTTGGAGGTAATTGCAAATAAAATTCCAATAGCAAAGATGCTTACTAGAATTGATGGCTAACGGTGAAGTGCAGCGGCGGCAGGCAACCTTAAAACCCACACCAGTAACTCTCGCCCGTCCGCTGCCACGCAGTGTTGGGCGGCTGACAACAGCCTAAAACTTTACTTGATCTATCAAGCCTTAAGAGGTGATAATTCACCTTTTTTACTACAGGCAAATTTACCATTCAAACTTGTAAATGCTGATTTTGGATCTAAGTAATCTAAATTCAACTGTTCAAAATCTTGCTTTGAAATCTTAATGCGGAGGGAAGTAATATTTTCAGGGTGTCCGTTAGCTGGATTTACTTGTTCAGTTAAACCATGCAGTTCTACTGTATCTACAGAGTGAATCACCCTGAATGTCTCATGAATTAGGCGCAAAGTTAAACCAGTGCAAATGTCAGAATATAATTTAAACCTGTCTTTCTGAGCCATTTTTCTGGAAGACAATTTACCAGTTTTAGTTAAGCTCATTTTCTCTTCAGGAACTACGTCTAGCTCTGGCAGCTCCATGAAAATACAAACCGAGTTAACGTCTACGAACTCAATATCAAAGACAAGAGGAATCGGTAAATCTTCGTTAGAAAGCTCGACTTCGAGCAGTTCTGCAAGTGGCTCCGGATCTTGTGAATTTACAGCGTTTCTTAACCGCCCTCGATATTGTTCTTCGCTATTCCAAATTTGCTTCCTTTCCTCCTGAGCATTTTGATGTTCTACCTTCTCTAGCTCAATTTTAGCCAAGTAATCTTTATAAGC
>JBCBQD010000362.1:0-4165 GCA_039820425.1 Cyanobacteria bacterium J06635_1 | reverse complement strand
CACCGCAGGCGGTCGTTTATCCCACGGCACCTAGGTGTCTATCTTCTCCTCGCTGATCACCCGACCATAGGTCGGACAAACGACGAAATCTTCTGGGTCGGCATCATTGAGGAAAATATCATGAAAGATCTTCCCTGCCGCAATGCCAAGCTCAGTCAAACAATAATCATAAGTGGCGAGAGAATCTCCCCGTCGCACTGCCTCGACAGCAGACGGACTGCCATTGCGAGAGACCACCGGCAGCGTTCCCAACAGGCCCCGTTCTTTTAGCACGGGCAATACATCGAGGAGTGTTTCATCATTAAAAACAATCAGCGCATCGAGGTCTGCATAAGTGTCCAAAATATAGCGAGCCGCCTCGACCCCTGCCCCCGCTACATCAGACACATTGCTACACCTGGGATCGTGGGGGTCGTTCAACAGGTTAAACTTGCAGCGTTGAGTCCCAGCGATCAGACCTTCAACCAATTCTGAGTCATCCAAAATTGGTGGCCCTCCCATGATGACAACATTGGCATTTTCCTCCACATGGCGGGCCAAAAACTGGGTGAGAAAAATCCCATGGTAGAAGTTTGGCATCGCCACAGTAGCCGTCACCGGAAAAGCCGCTTTGTGGAGCGTGATCACCGGAATATTCTTACCAATCGCTCGCCACACCGCTGGGGCTGGCTCTTGCTCATCCAACATAAAAATACAAATACCATCGACTTTAGCCTCTGTGGCGGCCACCACTGCCTGGTTTTGTGCGATCGCATAGTGAGGGTCCCTCAGGTCCGCTGGCAGGATGCGCAGTTGAGTATCCGTGCCCTCCAGACCATAGGCAATGCCGTGGGCCACCGTATCCATGCCTGGATGCAAGCCCGGCGGTAAGGGCATAATGTAGACCACCGTTCGTTCACTCATACGGATGTCTCCTGTAAGGCTGTGGGCATATTTGTGGGCACATCTGTGGGCATATTGGCGGGCATATCTGTAGGCATATTGGCGGGCACATTACCCGTTGCCCGGATTCGACTGGCCAGATAGCGCTGGATCTGGTGAACCGGCTTTTCTAGATGACTCATCCGCCCGGTTTGGAAGGCGATGGAGTTAAACCCTCGCTGCACCGCGGTGCACACTTCAATATCTTCGGTGTGGAAATCTTTTAACGCCTGGACCTCCTCCGCCAGATGCTGCTCAAAATCGGGGTGGGCCTGGGCTTCTTTGTTGACCAGGAGAGTTGTCACCAGGTGAATCTTCTCAGCACTGATGGGCAGCATGCGATACCAGAGGGCGCAGTTTGGCCCGGTGAGCATTAGATAATCTGGAAAACCCGTATGGACCGTCCACTCATATTTATACGGCTCGGGCAGGTTGGGCAGGGGGGGAAATGTGCCAAAGTGTTCGCCTTTGGCCTCGGCTGCTTTGAGGGCATCGATGAGACTTTGTCGGTACGGCAGATGGGCACGGGTGTAGTGGGGATGATAGTCATCGGTCCAGCAGCCCACAGCAGGCATCGCTGTCTGCAGCGTTTTTACGTGGATGCCCATGTGGTGGTAGGGTTCCATCCAGTTTTCGATCATGTTTTTCCAGTTGATATCGAGATCCCACTCCAGCTCGGCGACAATGTCCATCTCGGCCATGTGCCAGTCGGCCACCAGCGGGTGCAGGTCGGCAAGCTGAGTCGCGACAGGCTCAACATCGGGGTTAAAGGTGAGAAAAACATAGCCCTCCCAGATTTCGCTGCGAAACTCGACCAGACTGAAATCTTTGGGGCTAAAGTCACAGGTCTTTTGCATGGCGGGAGCCCCTTTGAGCTGTCCTTTGAGATCAAAGGTCCAGCTGTGGTACGGGCACATAAAGCCGCGCACCTTACCCCGCTCGTCATAGCCAAACCCCGTGGGCATGATATCCATCGCCCGGTGGGGACACACCCTCGATAGCACCCGGACCTGGTTGTCTTTACCCCGGACGACGATCACGGGTTCACCCAATACGTCGAGACTGATATAGTCTCCTGGCTTTGACACCTGTGAGACATGGGCAATGCAGAGCCATTCTTGCTTGAAAATGGTTTCGACCTCATAGGCAAAGTACGCTTCTGAGGTATAGGCGGATGCAGGCAGCGTGTGGGCATGGGCCAGATCCATTGACGCGGCTTCCAGAATGGCGGCGTTGATGGTTTCGATACTGGCGGGTTTGGGTTTGATCAGGCTAGTCATGGTTTTTGGGGGTAGAGGGTGGTGGGTAGAGGGTGGTGGGTGGTGGGTAGAGGGTGGTGGGTAAAGGGTGGTGGGTAAAGGGTGGTGGGTAGAGAGTGGGGGAAAGGGGGAGAGAAACGTAGGGTGGGCATTGCCCACCAGATGGAGGAAATCAAACCCCAGAGAAGCGCAGGGTGGGCATTGCCCACCAAGTGGAGAAAATTAAATCAGATGGAGGAAATCAAACCAGAGGGAAAGGAGGTGCGTTTAAACGGCTGTAACGCCTGGATCGGGAGGGGGTAGGTCATACTGCTCCCATCCGGCGGTGATGCCGCCGTCGACGGGGAGAATGGCCCCGGTTATGTAAGCGGCTTCGTCGGAGGCTAAAAAGTGAAAGGCGGCGGCGATTTCTTTGGGGTGGGCAAGTCGCCCTAAGGGAGTGCGGTTGGCGACAAAGGGGATCTCGGGGTTATCGGGGATGTTGGTGACGGCGGGGGTGAGGACAGTGCCAGGTGAGATCGCATTCACCGTAATCCCCTTAGCCGCTAGCTCAATCGCGGCACATTTTGTAATCTGCACCACCGCTGCCTTTGAGACGGCGTAGGCAGACCCGAGGGGAATGCCGATCATCCCCACAAATGACGAGGTATTGATGATCCGTCCCCCGGTTTCGGGCATAAACGTGGGTGCGTGTTTTACCCCAAAGGTCACGCCATGGACGTTGACCTCAAAGGTGCGGCGTAGGGTTTGCTCGGTCAGGTCTGCGAAGGGAATGCCCAGGGGTTGGATGCCCGCATTGTTGACGAGGATGTCAATGCGACCGGAGGCAGCGGCGACTGCCTTAAACAGGCGGACAATGTCTGACTCTTTGGAAACATCGCCAACCAGGGCCTTAGCGCCCGCCGGGGCAGTGTCTGTGAGATCGATAGAATAAACTGTTGCCCCTGCCTCCAGGAATCGCTGTGCGATCGCTTCCCCAATCCCGGAAGCGCCCCCAGTAACCACGGCAATTTTGTTGGCTAATGAAAACATGGGTAAACTTGAAAAACCATGCCCCGGTCTCGCCCTGGCCCCGAGACGGGCTCACTTGATAGGATAATTTCACCCGATGATACCGGCAGTAAACCCGCAATCATGCGCAGCAGCGTAGACTTGCCACACCCTGATGGCCCGAGTAAAACACAAATATCGCCTTCATCTACCTGGAATGAAACATTACGAATGGCGGAGAGGGTTTTGCCTTTGAGGGGATAGTCCTCTGAAACTGAAGTTACCATCAGCTTAGCTGGCTGTTGGTAACGGGGCTGTTGGGAACGGGGCCGTTGGGAACCGGCAGCACCACTCTCCTGAAGCAGAGAACCCATTGACCTGAAGCATCTAAAGATTTGGCAGGGGGGGTATAACCCGAGCACACAGAGATTTGAACTCTCAGTTAAGTGCTCAACAGGGACTCTAGCGAATTTTATTAGGATGCGTTGTCTCTATGGATACAGACGTAGTCGTCTGACTATAAATCTGACTATAAAACTGCGCAAAAAAACTGCGCAAATTGTAAACAAGTAGATGGCCGTAAATACCTATCGGTTTCGCTTGTTCTTGTCAGGGTTGGTGATATGTGGTGAGGGCTGCGCGGGACTTTCCCTACAACAACATGAACGGCACGACCTATTCGTGAACGCAATACAGCTATTCGTAAAAGCAATCCATTAGGTTATGCAAAGATGTAATGGATTTAACAGATGTGTCTGAAATGTTACTGATAGCGTTTAGACGTGTAGAAATACGCGATTTTGCAAGGTAACCTGAGAAAAACATATGCAGTCTTCCTGGTAGGCACGTTTTTGTGCTGAGGTATGTTCCAGCTATTAGGTTTTAGAGCTTCTTGATGGATTTCCTTCACCAAGAGCTTTTTTTGTAATGACTTTGTTTCCTACTGGGTCTGTGTTCTCATTTTATTTCTCCTGTCAATATTTAGTCTGGTAGTC
>JBCBQD010000361.1:0-4222 GCA_039820425.1 Cyanobacteria bacterium J06635_1 | reverse complement strand
ACATCGACTCGCCAACGCCGATCGTTGGGATGAGATCGCTCTCGACCAGGGTAATTTTGAGATGGGAATGCTTGGCCGCAAGATAGCCAGCGGTCCACCAGCCAGCCGCCCCGCCCCCGACGATGACAATACTGCGAATTTTGCGTTTCATGATTCTTTCTGCTCAATGACGTCTGTTATTTCTGGAAAAATGACCTTTAAGGTGATTTGTCGGCTAGACCCCAGCTAAGACCGCATGTCCTTTTCCATGGCTCGGGCAATGCGATCAATGTGCCGGATGCGGCGGATCTCGTGATAGATACGGATGATTGTCTTGGGGCCATCGGCCTTGAACCACAACGGAAAGACGCCGTGGATGTAGCTCTTGATGGCCACAGCCACAAGGCGGTTACTTTGATGGAATGCGTGGGTGAGATGAGGCCAGTAGCCCATCTCCGCCTCAGTAAGATGACGCCGACAGGCAGAAAACAAGGGGACAACATCCAGGATGGATTGGGATGGATGTTCACAGGCCTCAACCGTGTTTTTGAATTTGAGCGTCTTTTTCATAACGTTAACGGTAAACTCTTTCAATGGCCTCACTATTGCAAAAACAACCCGCAGAAAACATCCCGAAAGGTTCAGATTTATTCAGGTAAATACTCATATTTATTCAGGTTTATGGCGGGGGGGAAGGCGATGGCCCGGCGCGTGTCCAGGCTGACCAGCAGGCCAGTTGCCAGGGACCGAGCGATCGGTTCGCCCGTGACAACATTGAACTGGTCATGCCGCAGGGTGACTGTGCGGCTGCGCAGCTTCACGATACGAGACACTTGTTTAACGGCAATCCCTGGTTTCAATGATGACAGAATCACCATGGATAAATTGACCACCATGCAGCCCCAACGATGGGATTTCAACACATCACGACTGAGCTCCATCACCTGCCATGCGATCGCCGCACCATCGCCGAAAAGGCCGACATGTAATCGATTGAGGCAATGGCCTGCGGCATCAACGTCGGCAGGGCCGATAGTGATGCCGCCACTGGCAAACCCCCCCGCTCTGAGAGCGTCCTCTTCTGTCTTTGGGGCATCGGCGTTTGGATTCTCACCAGGATTGTCGAAACGGGGTTCAAAGGGGCGGGAGGGGATGGATAAGTTCTGCGGTTGCCAGGGTGATCGATCGATTGTGGAGGCAAGTAATTGTCCACTGGATGCCGCTAATAGCCGATGGCCGATGGCATACCCCTGAGGATAGTCTTCAATCAGCGCACTTTCTATAACCAGAGGTTGTTCGGCTTGGGCCTCGCCATGAAACCGCAGGGTTAAACGTTGTTCCCAATCAGGTGGGCGAACCAGATTAGCTACCCTGGCAAATTCGGCTGCAGCCTGTTGAAATCGATCGGCATAGAATTGGGCATTCATATGTTCATTTTCATCACACTCCCATTGCTGCACCCTTGAGCAGTGTGTACAAATTGGTGACATCTTAGTTTTTCTCAGTGTCCTGATACTTCAAATCCGACCGCCTGATCACCTGCTGGAATCGCCAGATGAATAGGCCGGCAACCACTGCGATCGCAACCGACTGACCGATCCATAGCCCAACACTCCCCATTCCCAGGCGAAATCCCAGACCGTACCCGAGCGAGAGCCCCACGCCCCAAAAGCCCAAGATATTCAATATTGTGGGCACCTGGGTATCTTGGAGCCCCTGCAGAGCCCCATACACCGCCTTCTGGAGACCATCCAGGATCTGTGCGATCGCGGCAATCGTCAGCAGGGGCAAAGCCAGATTAACAATCGGTGCATTGTCTGGATTTTGCACATTCAGGTAGAGCCCAATAACCTGAGTGGGAAATAGCAAGAAGACACTTGAAAAAACAATGGTCACTAGGGTAGTGAGGGTGATACTAACCCAGGTGGTCTGTTGAATGCCGGCCAGCTCGCGCCGTCCCAGCCATTGCCCCACTCTCACGGTCGTTGCCTGAGAGAGACCCAACGGCACCATAAAGGCCACAACAATCGATTGAAAGACGACCTGATGGGCCGCCAAAATATCGGTGCCCAGTGTCCCCATCCAAACCGTGATCACCGTAAAAAAGCCCGTTTCTAACCCACAAAAAAGACCAATGGGCACCCCCACCCTCACTAATTGCCAGATAATCCGGGGGCGAATGCGATGCAGTCCTTGAAGAATCTGATAGTCTTTTAGCGCTGGATGGAGCAGCACATAGAGCGCCAGCGCAATGAACATGCCCCACCAGGTCAGCGTCGTTGCCAGTGCCAGCCCGGCCAACCCCATGTTGGGAAAGCCCCATTTGCCAAAGCCTAATATGTAGTTGCCGAGAATGTTAAATACGGTGCCTGTCGCCGCAATCACGATGATTGGCTGGGTTTGAGACAGGGCAGAGATCCCAAACCGCAGCGCCATAAACCCGACCGCAGGAAACAAGCTCCAAAGCATAATGTCGAGATAGGTCTTAGCCAGCACCACCGTGGTTTCAGCCTGACCGGTATGGCGCATCCAGGTCTCCGTATGTGCGGTCACCATCATGACCGGGATTGAAACCAGCAGGGCCAACCATAGCCCCTGGCGGATAATCTGCTGGATGCGCGGTTTTTGGCCTGCACCGAAGGCCTCAGCCACAAGTGGACTCACCCCCATTACAATACCGCTGGCGATGATTATGATTGAAATAAAAATAATGGCGGCCAATCCACCAGCCGCCAGCACCTCAGGTCCCATCCGACCCATCATCAGGGTGTCGGCAAACCCTGTGGCCGATTGGACAACCTGAGCGCTGGCCAGGGGCACGGCAAGTTTTAAGAACGCCAGCACTTCAGTACGGAGACGGTTTTTGCTCGAAATGGCAATCATGGTTAACGGCCTTAGGACGATAAAGCCCAGCAAACGCTCTCTGACTTTCTGAGCAGGGGGCTACTATGCACACATCTCGATTTGCAGCTCAAATTCCTGCATTACCCCCCTCAATCCCCCCTTACCAAGGGGGGAAATCAAGTTCTCCCCCTTGCCAAGGGGGAGTTAGAGGGGGTCTGAGATGGCTTTGTAAACAAAAAGATGACTTGTGTATCCTTAGTAGGAGCAGGAGGAGAGAATGAGACTACCGGCGAATACCTTCAATGATGCTGACCTCACGAATACCTTCAATGATGCTGACCTCAGATGAGGTTGCCGGTATGATTTGGGTTAGCTCAAACCCAGCAGCCTCAAAGAGGACTTGAAATTCAGCCTTCGTGCGTTCACAGGCACCTGGGAACAACATGACCAACACATTGAGATCGAGCAACTTGCTAAAGCTAGGTTCATTTCCTGGCGGAATAACTGGCTCGATGACTAAGAGCTTGCTGTTTGCTTTCATGGCACGGTGACAGTTCTTGAGGATTGCGATCGCCCGTCGATCATCCCAATTGTGAAGAATCCGCTTGAGCATATAGGCATCGCCACCGCTAGGGACAGACTCAAAGAAATCTCCAGCTACCAGTTGGCAGCGGTCGGCAACTCCCTCAGCTTCCTTGGGAATGGTTGCGCCTTCAATCACAGACGCTTGGTCGAAGAGAATGCCCTGCATCGTTGGGTTGGCTTTGAGAATGGAGGTAATGAAATCGCCTTGCCCCCCTGCCACATCAACTAACCTGTGGATCGATGAAAAATCATAGCTGGCTGCGATCGCAGGCGTTTCGCTTGCCGACAAATTGGTCATGGCATGATCATTTATTTTCCCACTTTCTGGGTTTTGCTGATGGTACTCATCTAGATGCCTCTGATACAAATGCTCAAAAGCGCTATTTCCAGTTTGTATACTGTAGAGAAGGTCTCCCCAAGCTTGATATTCTTCCTCACCAGATATAATTGCCAAACTACGTAGGGAGTCGGGAACATCACTTTGGAGACAAGCAGCCAGGGGGGTCAAGGTAAAGAATCCCCCTTCCAGTTCCGCGAAGATGCCAACACTCGCCAGGGCACGCATTAGCCGATAAAGTGCCCTTGGGTTTGTATTTGTGCTTTCTGCCAACGCTTTGCAATTCTGAGCGCCCGCTTTCAACAAATCGGCAATGCCAAGCTTGGCTGCCACATAGATTGCCTGAGAGATCCAGTAGGAACTCATCATCGGCATGATTGCCATCTGTGGCGATATTTCGGATGAAAAATCATAGCTGGCTGCGATCGCAGGCGTTTCGCTTGCCGACAAATTGGTCATGGCATGATCATTTATTTT
>JBCBQD010000360.1:0-4334 GCA_039820425.1 Cyanobacteria bacterium J06635_1 | reverse complement strand
CTTCTTTCAGACAAACGACGAAGTCTAAATCGTATTCATAATCTCCATATTTTTGTAAAAAGGAGTCTTCCCGTTCGAGGGGATAGGGAATTTTGACCGGCTTTTCGAGGGACTCAGGCTCCAGAGTAAGGCCGGTGCGATCGCGAATCCCGGCTAACCAACTGTCACGGGCCTGGGTTTCAGCCGCGTCATTGGTTTGCCCGGCTTGATAGTTATAGGCCGTGCTAAATAAAGCCAGCAGATCCTTTAAACGCTCAGGGACAGGGCGCTTTGCTTTCTCAAGCAAGGCCGCTAACGTCAGAGGCTCTTGGGGGCTTGCAGGGGGCGTTGCATTCGCAGGCGGTGTCTCTCTGGAACCGGGAGGTGGGGGTGGGGTAGAAGACTCGCCTAAACTGGCGATTTCGTCATCGACATTACGATTGGCAGCATTGCGATTGCCTCCCTGAGTATTCCGACCGTTTGCACGGTTAGCGCCACCGTTTGCCTGGCGATTACTTTGAGCACTCCGTTGCGCACTGGTGCGAGGGGGGCCTGCTTGAGCCTGTTGAGCAGGACGGCTGGCTTGGGCAGGTTTGGCAGCAACTGTCTGGGACGAAGTTGCTGGTTTCGCAGCCACAGTTGCCCCTTTATCATCTTCGGTTGGAATGCGTGTAACCGAGATGGTTTCTCCCTCAGGGTCAGGGGCGGGGACCACCTCATCTGATGACCCTGAAATGGGAATCATCAAGAGCGCTGCATGCAGACCCAAGGCTAAGAGAAAAATAGGATGTATTGCCTTTGAAAATTTCATAAATGCGGCAGTGTTACCTGGATAACTGAGTGACTATAGATAGCCATAAGTCGATTGCAAGACAATCCCTTTTTACACACCAGATAACCCCTGTCTGGGATCATCTGGCCAAACAAACACAGCGGTAGACCCTTTCATATCCACCAAGGAAATGTAATTCATCGGGTTTCCCTCTGGAGAGATCACCACATAGAGGTCACTTCCCCCATACGTATCTATCTGTTCAAAAGATAACCCGTTCTCTTGAACAGCAGGCCCTAGCCCTTCGCTAGAGACCAGATCAAAATTCCTACCGATGTACTTAAACTCAACCCCAGGATAGGGCTGAAATGACTCATCTGCCATGCTATCCGCGGTAAAAAATGCTCCAGGATCGCCAAAAGAGCGGGGAATCCATGGGGCAGGAATAGGCCACTGATCTGTGTTGTCGAAGTTAGAAGACGTGCCCGCTGCATTGGTGGACCCCACTGACAAATAATTACTCAACGCACTTTTGAATTGGGCCTGAACTACCGGGTCGAACGGCGGCGGCTCGTCCAGGGGGAGCTCGTCCGGGGGTAATTCCTCTAGAGGCAAGTCCTCAGGGGGTAGCTCCTCTGGAAGCTCCTCTGGCACCTCAGTCAAAACCTGCTTTTGGGGTGGTTCTGGAGCCTGTGCCTGGGACGGGGGCTCTGCAGGTGCCTCGGGTGGCGGCGCTTGATCAGGCGTGCCGAGAAGATCGGCTAAACTCTCGACCTCAATAACAGGCTCCTCCTCGAGAATTTCTGGTTCCTCGGCTTCTGAGTGTTCCAACTCCCAAGCAGGCATAAATAACAGCAACGCATGCAGCCCCACTGACACTAAAGTCAATGGGTGGAATAAAATCCGCAGAAAGCGGTTTCGCGACTTAGGCTGCCGGTTAGAAATCTGGCGAGACAGATCAATCATGCCTATAGACCCCTTACAACTCAGAGCAATAGGCCCTGGGACTCTGGCAAAAAGCTTAGTCCCAGGGCCTATAAAGGTTGATGCACATTGAGTGATGAACAGTTGTCAGATCCTAAGGACCTGATACAGACAATTCGTGACTAGAGACCCGCCAAGGAGTCGGCATAGTCACTATCAGGCAGTGCTACATAGCCAACCTCAGGCACGATGTCAGAGGCAGTCTGGATGTAGTACTCGACAAAAGCGCGCAGCTGAGGGTTGCCAGACAGCTCAGCGGTATTCACATAGATGAAGATGGGACGAGCCAGAGGCTCATAAGCATCAATGGTTTCAGGAGAAGGCACCACAAAGCCCTCGTCCCCTTCACCGTCGTCAATACCCACAGCGGTCAGACTATCCTGGTTCTCCAAGTAGTAGGACATCCCAAAGTAGCCAAGCGCATAGGGATCGCGGGCGACACCGAGCACCAGGACATTATCATCTTCACTAGCGGTATAGTCACCGCGGCTAGCGCCTTCTTCACCGTTGATCTCATCGGTAAAGTAGTCAAAAGTACCGGAGTCAGTACCTGGACCATACAAGCTGATCTCCTCATCGGGCCAAGCAGGGTTAAGCTGGCTCCAGCGAGTGATGGTGCCTTCAGCCTCAGGACTCCATAGCGTATTGAGATCAGCCACGGTCATCTCAGTTGCAAAGGTGTTTTCGGGGTTTACAACCACTGTGAGGGCATCGTAGGCAACAGGGATTTGGACATACTCGATCCCGTTGGCTGCACAGAGCTCCATCTCGGTATCTTTAATTGGGCGAGACGCATTGGAGATAACCGTCTCACCTGCGCAAAATTTCTTGAAACCACCACCGGTTCCAGAAACACCAACCGTGACGCTCACGTCAGGATTAGCGATACTGAACTCCTCAGCCATTGCTTCGGTGATCGGGAAAACGGTACTGGAACCGTCGATTGCAATCACACTCTGGGAAACGGCCTCGGTCGCCGTCAAACCCACCGTAGCGGCAGCTGCAGCTGCAACGCCGACGTACTTCAGGCGGCTCTTAATTCCGCTGACTACCATAACAAAACACTCCGTGGCTATATTGAAAACCACAGGTACAGTAGCGGGCCGAGATTAAGCCTCAGCAAAAATACGGTGTTGAAAAGATTGTCTTTTGATTAAGAGAAGGTAAAACATAGAAAACGGCCCAGGTTAGGTCGCTCCTGTATATCTATCCCCGAAACGATGAGAACAGTCATTATTTTGTCAAGTACTTTAGCACTTAACTTAGCAGTAAGGTAAGGCCTTTTCTAGCAAACGATTCAAAATACGAATGATCTTTCAACTTTCTAAAAGAAAGTTTACGAATGCTTTAATCAAACCAGATGAGATGCCCTTGAGTATGAGGCAAATTTAGCCTGTAGGCAGTGAGGGATATCACTGTTGAAATAGCTATCAACAGTGGTTTGTCTAAAGCTTCTAAGGCGATTTTCAGCAAAGAAGATACCAGCCAATCGACCCTCACCCTAAATCCCTCGCCCTTTGGGAGAGGGACTTTGAGGTAAGCTCCCCTTCTCCCGTGGGGAGAAGGGGATGGGGGATGAGAGCTGACGGTGATGCATAGTAACTGGTATTTTCTTACAGGGAAATGTCCTGAGCTTGCATTTGCAAAAGAGCTTGGCGAAACGCCTTGAAGGATGGACAAAGATTTGAAACGGATTCTAGGTCCATTGTGGATGCAAGTTCTTTTCGGATGTCAACCGGACTCCGATGTGGGGTTTCAATTTCTTTGCTCCATCCAGCCAGCAGTTGCTTAGCTTTTCTGCAAGGCAGTGATTCAGGATTAGAAGATGTATTGTTTGAGCCTCCTAAAACAGTTGATACTGCCTTGGTATCGGCTATAAGCCAGGTCTCAAATTCTTTGACTGCAACGCCTACAGCCCCTTCCAGACCGTTTCTTTTTAGTGCTTTCTCAAGTAAGGCCTTCCTTTCGTTGGGTTTGCTGTCATCACTATCCACAAGCAGGACAACCAATAAAGGATTTAGCAACCAGCCTGCCAGGATTTCATCCAGGACTCTACTGTCAAGTAGCCTGCTGCCATGGGCAGGCGCACCTGTTTGTGTCCTTAGGGGTTCTCAAAAATCGATGGCCCCTTCAGGAATCTGCGCTCCTTCAGTTAGAACTCTTTGGACAATGATATGAACCGGACCTCGTTCCTCTAGCAGTAGAGATTCCCCCGGTAGGACTGCCCGTGGCGGATTACCCAGATCACCTGGACCTTCGGCATGGACCACCATGCAAACGGTTGTCATATTGACTAACCTCCAGGGACACCGCCTAGGGTGCCCGTCATCCACATATTGCCGAGGGAGTTTTGGAAACGGTCATACACTTGCTGCCAATTTGGGTTGTCTAGAGGGGCTTTATGAACTTCAGTGTCACCCGTGTCTCGACGCCGGGAAATAAACCTAACTTCCTCGGGTTGAAGGTAATCAAGCAAAGCTTTTGAATGTGTTGTACAGACAATCTGAATGGGTTTATTTCCCAATTTGCCCTCAGCCAAATTCCTCAGCATATTTACGACATGTCTTTGAAGATATGGATGCAAACCATGATCGGGATC
>JBCBQD010000359.1:0-4337 GCA_039820425.1 Cyanobacteria bacterium J06635_1 | reverse complement strand
CAAGACCATTGGCCACCGTGATCAGTCCTACGTTCGTCATCAAACTCCTAACATCAGCCATCATCAACGGGGACGCCTTCTCAACATGATCGGGAACTTAACTAAGGGGTTCAACACTTCCCGACTTCCTCACTGCTCATAGTCAACATATTATTTATCCGGCATTGCTGATCATTGGGATGACTTTAGCTGTGAGAGTCTGTTAAATAGCGATGACTATCGACCGGATCATCCCCTAAATCAGCAATCGCATTTATCCCAATCGGAAACCGCTATATGCGACTCATCCAGCCTACTGCCCAGCAATCATTGTGGCTACTGCAAACGATCAAATATGTAATGGGCGACCTGGGGACAGGACCCGCAAGGGCGCTGATTGCGGCTAGCCAGCGCCACTGGCTCAGAACAGATTGGGATTGGGACGATCTAGCTCCTTTGGCTGAAGATAAATCGGCAGCCTGTTTACCAACTCTGATACCAACTCCGCACACCAGACAGCGATTAATTCAGGCTCTAGTGATTTTGATGGTGGCAGAAGGTCGCCGTGATTGGCAAACCTTTACCCGGATTCGGCAACTGGCTCGAACGCTGCAGGTAAAAGGACCCGCCCTTCGTTACCTCTGGCTTTGGTGTAGGGGAGCCGATCGGCTGCTGGCACTGGATGTTTACTGGCATGGGTTTATTGCCCAAAAGTATCGGTTTGAATGGCGACGGCGGGGATGGGGATGGCTGCTCAACGGCATGGGCACCTATCAGGGATGGTGGCAAAATCAAGCGTTAACCCAGCGCTATCAACAGTTGCAATTTCTGCCCTCAAACACCCTCGGTTATCAGTTCTGGCAGTTCTATCAACGACATCATTATGCCTTTCCTGGGGCACCCAAGGGCATTCACGAGGGGCTGTTATTTCATGATATGACCCATGTTTTAGGGGGCTTTGACACCTCCCCTGAAGGGGAGCTACTGGCCGTGGCGTTGATGGTGGGGTATCAACAAACTGGCGATCCGCTGGCTTCGCTGTTGTTTATCATCTTGCAACAACATGCAGGGGTTCAGGCTGGGCTATTGTCACAGGCGCAGCAAGGTTGGTTAAGTCAACCGGCTGTAGCGGATCGATTTATACAGGCGCTGCTGGTGGGTTCTCAGATGAGGGTAGATCTAAGCCAACATTGGGACCCTTGGGAAGTGATGGAGGAGCCGGTTGACCGCTTGCGGTGGCGCTACAACCTTTGCTTCAGTATGAATGATGTGCATCGAAGTCCAATATCTCTGACCAGCGAGTAACCTTTTCGTTTGGGTCTACCACTATTAAGTAGCGTTATTCAACGAGGAGGCATGGCTGAGCGGAGACTAAATCCATGACGACAAGCTCCTCTGTCAAGGCTAAACCAGAACTTTGCTGCTCATTTTGTCGCAAAAGCAATCAGCAGGTTCGTGTGCTGATTGCAGGTCCGCTACTGGAAAATAACAGGGTCTACATCTGCAATGAGTGCGTCGATGTCTGTCATCTGTCTTTTATTTACTTCGGTCTACTTCGATCCGCTTCGCTCTAGGAAGGTTGCCTACGGCTTAAGCCTTTTACCTTCCCGATTGGCTGCGCATAATAGGGCTAACGCAACGCAGCGAGAACGTCACTCATGCAGACTGAATTAGTCAAGACCTGTGAATTAACGGCAGCCGATCGCGCAGCTATGCATGCCCTGTTGAGTTCCCATTTTGACGGGGTCACGCCAGCGGTTTTTGAAACAGACCTGAGTCTCAAAAACTGGGTGCTACTGCTCAAGGATGGAGATGACCTCAAGGGGTTTTCGACCCTGCTGATGTACGACATCCCCTTTGAGGGTGAAGTGCTGACCATTGTCTACTCGGGCGATACGATTATGGACCCGAGTGCGTGGTCAAGCTCGGCGCTGTCGCGGGCCTGGGTGGCGGCGGTGAATGGGTTGCGATCGCACTACCAAGGCGACCGGCTCTACTGGCTGCTAATCTCATCCGGGTTTCGCACTTATCGATTTTTACCCACCTTTTGGCAAACCTTCTATCCTCGACACAACCAGCCCACGCCTGCATGGCACCAACGGCTAATGCACTTTCTCTGTCGGCGTCAGTTTGGCGAATGGTACGACGAGGCAGCGGGGGTGGTGCGATTCCCGGCGGCACAGCGGCTGAGGGGCCATCTGGGGGGGATTCCGACTGAGCGGCTGCGGAATCCGCACATTAAGTTTTTTAACCAGCAAAATCCGGGTCATGCCCAAGGAGATGAGCTGGTCTGTTTGACCGAAATTGCCATGGAGAATCTAACCTCGGCGGGGCAACGCATGTGGTTTGGAGAAACCTCCCTTGTGACAGGTAAAACGCCGGGTGGTTAAAATCCACTCGGCAATCTTTGCGAAATCGGTCTGTGTGGATTGGGAGTCTAAGAAGTTCGACATCAAAGCAATATGGTGGCAGTGTCAAAGATTCTGGAAACTTATGTTGGGCATTGATGGAGAGAATACGACTTCACAGAAGGCGTCTCGGCAACGGATATTTAACCAATCGGAGCGGTTTGCCCAAGGTTGGTATTGGGCAATGCCCTCGCGGGCGCTTAGGGCAGGACGCCCCCAAGCGGTGACCCTGCTGGGACGAGAGCTGGTGATTTATCGAGGTGAGGCAGGTGAGCCTGTGGCTCTGGATGCCTACTGCCCCCACATGGGCGCTTCACTGGCTCAGGGAAAGGTTGAGCAAGGGCAGATTCGCTGTCCGCTGCATCACTGGAAATTTGATCAAACCGGGGCCTGTGTGGCGGTGCCTGGGGCGGTGCCTGGGGCGGTGCCTGGGGCGGATGCGCGGGTTCAATCCTGGCCGACGGCGGAGCGCTATGGGCTGGTGTGGGTCTGGACTGGAGAGCAGTCTTCTGATCAGCCCGAAGCGTTGCCGCCACTCCCCCATGTGCCGGAGCTGGGCGATCGGCCCTGCGATGCGATCTTGAGTAGTCGCTTTCGTCGCAACTGTCACCCCAACGTGCTGCTGATCAACGCCATCGATGCTCACCACTTTAATTCGGTACACGAGCTACCCCTCGAGATTCGGTTTGAAACCCAGACGCTGAGCCAGAGCGCAATGCAGTTTAACAACACCACGCGGGGCGGTGAGGTATCTCGGTTTGTGCGGCTGATTCGGCCTTTGTATCAAAACGAAGTCACCTATCGGCTGTGCTATTGGTATGGTGGTACCGGCACCGTCACCCTGGGGCCTGATTTTTTGCATTTTTACTTAATGTTTGCGCTGCGACCCGCCGCCGGAGGCACCACCGAAGGCTGGATGATCTTGCTGACCCCAAAGCGCTCGGGACCCCCCGGTTGGTTGTTTAACCGGGCTGTGCTTGGGCTCACCCAGATTGTGGCTAACTATTTCGCCAAGGGCGACCGGCAGGTGTTTGAGGGCATTCGGTTTGACTTTAAGACGCCCTTGCAAGCCGACCGCTCAATTTTGCAGTTTATGCAACACGTCGAGCGGCAGCCCGCCCTCGCTTGGAAAACTTGGAGGCCGTTGACATGACTATGGGCATGAACGCGACTGTTGCGGGGTTTGATTTACCGCCATTAGAGCCCACGCACAAATTACATCGAGTGCTGGCCTCAGCCCTCAAGCAAAAGGGAAAGCCTGAATCTCATCAGCTCTCATCCTCCCCCTGGGACGCCGCTTTCTTTAACCTGTCCCAGATTGCTCTGTTTCAAGCTGCCACTGCAAAGGAACAAACCCATATCTTGCAGTTGGCAAGTCAGTCCCTGTTAGCTGAATCTTACTTTATCGAAAAGGCTGGGGTGGGCTACATGGCGAAGATGACGCTGCTGGCCGAGACCACCGAGGAGCGAATGGTCTATGCCCTCTTCAGCGCTGATGAAACGACTCACCTGGCCCAGCTAAGCCCGTTTATTTCTAAGCAAACCTCTGCTGAGACGAACGATCCCTTTTTGAAACTTTTAGAATCGCTTCTAGAGACCGCTGATCGAGCCGTGCTGCAATTTGTCATCCAGGTTGTGCTGGAGGGCTGGGGGTTGAGCCACTATCGCCACTTGAGCAAATACTGTCGCCATCCGGCACTGGCCAATCTGTTTCACAGCTTTTTAGATGCGGAGGCGCGGCACCACGGGGCCGGGGTAACGCTGTTTGACCGAAAAAACTTGTCGAATCACAACCGTCTTGTCGTGATTGAAGCGCTGGCGGCGTTTTTGCAGATGGTGCGGGTGGGGCCACAGCGATTAGTGGAGGCCATTGCCACGGTCAAAGGCGATCTGTCCCGTTTCCAGCGCATTCAACTACTGACGGATTTGGATACTGAAACCCATAGCGGG
>JBCBQD010000358.1:0-4364 GCA_039820425.1 Cyanobacteria bacterium J06635_1 | reverse complement strand
AATCCATTGGCAACGGGGGTGAGGCTAACCGTACCCTGGGCGGCACTGCCGATTTCTAACCGACCCGAGGGGGCCGATACTGTGCCCCCCTCGACGTCAATAGTGCCGCCGACCAGCGCCAGCGTATGGCCAGGGGTGACGAATAGACCCGGTAGCGTAGGCGGAAACGTGCCGGGGCCTGCTACTTGAATGTCTCCTGGGGTGGCCCCGAGCTGTAATCCGATCGGGGTACTGACCGTTAACAGTGACGGGGCATTGGGCTGGGTGGCCCTAAACTCACTGCCATCGGCAAACACCAGACTGTCGGCGCTGCTGGCGATAAAGGACCCCGGCACCTGTAAGACGGCATTCGGGCCGAAAATAATCCCGTTGGGGTTGAGCAGAAATAAATCGACGCTGCCCTGGGCTGCGATCGCACCGTCAATGTCAGAGGGCAGCGCCCCGGTCACTCGGGTGACGATGGTGGCCAGGGACGGATCGTTCTGAAACAGTGCCGCCCCGCCCGTCGGCACCGAGAACTGCTGAAAGCTATGGAACAAGGTTTGACCATCCGCGGTAGCAGTTCCCCCCGTAATCGGACACACCGTGCAGCCGTTAGGCACAACAGAGTTAGTCGGCAAGGTATTATCTGGAGCGATCTGCGCTTGAGCCGTAGCGGATAACCCGATCAGGGTACCCAGCAACGCTGTTGTCATTCCCCAGCCGGTGGTTGACAGCTTAGACCGACCGGGCACCGCATGTGGCCTCATTCCCATAGCACTTTATCAGGCTAAAAAGTTTTGCCCAAAGGTGAACTTTGTGCTCTCAGTCATACCAATCTTGCCAACGCTAACCAGGAGAATTCCTGAATGCAATCATTGATTTATATCTATACTTATCCATGAAAGATTCGTAGTTAAGAAATATCTCCTTCGGCCCAATTTCCCGAAGTGACGTCCCGATTTTGCAAGATGTCCGTTGAATAAAACAGCTAGACGCTCTTTGGGATGGGAATGACGCAAGCGTTTAACAAGTATTTTGGGAGGCGCGGCTGGCTGCTGCTCATCGCCGTGATGAGCTGTTGGCTAGCGGTCTGGGTAACCCCCGTCACAGCCCGTGAAGTCTCCCCAACCCAACTCACCCAGACCAGCGAATCGCTGATCGATCAAGGTTCCGGTTTGTTTGCCTCGGGGCAGCTAGCGGCGGCGGCTGAGCGATGGCAACAAGCCGCGATGGATTATGAGACTCAAAACAATCGCCTGGGCCAGGCCAGGGCGTTGCACTATTTGGCCCTGGCCTATTTTAATCTGGGTCAGTGGGCCCAGGCTCAGCAGATCAATAGCCAAAGCCAAACCCAGCTAACAGCGCTCCCAGAACCCGAAGCCGCTCTCCTGGGGGCCATCTTAAACCTGCAAGGGCAATTGCAGCTGGTCTCAGGGCAGCCTGAGCAAGGCATTGAAACCTGGAAACAAGCCGCAGCAGCCTACGCCTCAGCGGATGACGCCACCGGGAGCCTGGGGGCTCAGCTTAATCAAGCCAGAGCCTTGCAGAGCCTGGGCCATTATCAACAATCTCAACAACTGCTGGAGCAGGCCCTCTCAGCGATTCAAACCCAGCCTGACCCAGCGGTCAAAGCCACCGGGCTCAAACTCCTGGGGACGACCCTGCAGGCAGTGGGCGATTTAACGCGATCGCAAACCCTTTTAACCGAAAGTCTAGCGATCACCGAGTCGCTGGCCGAGACCCAGCCGATCTTTGCCGATCAGGCCAGCGCTACGCTGATCGGTCTGGGCAATACTCTAGCCGCTCGCCAGGAGACCGATGCGGCGCTATCTCGCTATCAGCAAGCCGCTGAGATGACGACCCACCCCCTCACCCGCGTAGAAGCCTGGCTCAATCAGCTGCAGCTGCTGGTCAAAACTGAGCAATGGTCACAGACCCAGCCGCTGATCTCCACCCTGCCAAATCACTTAGCGACCCTGACGCCGAGTCGGGATACCGTCTATGCCAAGGTCAATTTTGCCGCCAGCTGGATGCAGTCGGCAAAAGCGGCCCCCCAGACGCCCGACCCAACCCCCGCCATTGCCCAGCTGCTGGCGACCGCTGTACAGGAGGCCCGTGGCCTGTCGGATAGTCGCGCCGAAGCCTTTGCCCTGGGGCAGCTGGGCCACCTCTACGAAATGGCCCAGCAGTGGCCAGAGGCCCAGCAGCTGACCCAGCAAGCGATGAAGCTGGCGGCAGGAATGGATGCCGCTGATTTGAGCGCCGCCTGGCAGTGGCAGCTAGGACGCCTTCTCCATCAGCAGGGAGAAACTGAGGCTGCGATCGCAGCCTACAGCAATGCTGTTGAGGCTTTACAGTCCCTGCGACAGGAGTTGGTGGCCCTCAACCCCGACCTGCAGTTTTCTTTTCTTGAAACGGTTGAACCCGTCTACCGAGAGCTGGTCTCACTCCTGTTAGAGGCCGACCCCGATCAGGCTAAGCTGCAGCAGGCCCGGCAGCTAATCGAATCCTTACAGCTCGCCGAACTCGATAACTTTTTTCGACATGCGTGTTTGCAGGCACAGCCTCAGCTGATTGACACGGTGGATGCCACCGCCGCTGTGCTCTATCCGATTATCTTGCCCGATCGGCTAGCGGTGATTGTCTCCCGACCTGGACAGCCCCTGTTTCACTATGAAACTGTTCTGCCCCAAGCTGACATCGAAGCCACCATTGCCCAGCTCCAGCTTTACCTCAATCCTCACTTTTTTGACGAAGATCGACTCAGGCTCTCTCAACAACTCTATGATTGGCTGATCCGTCCCGCCGAGGCCGTCCTGACTGACACCCAAACCCTGGTCTTCGTCTTAGATGGTGCCCTCCGCAGTCTGCCCATGGCCACCTTGCACGATGGTCAACAGTACCTGATCGAACGCTACGGCATTGCCCTGAGCCCTGGCCTGCAACTGCTCGAGCCAGCAGCCCTCGACATCGGTCAGCTCAAAGTGCTGACGGGGGGTCTGAGCGAGGCTCAACAGGGGTATGTTGCCCTGCCCGCCGTCGATACCGAAGTCAACCAAATCGCCCAGACCCTACCCACCACCACACTGCTCAACCAAACCTTCACCACCGCTCAACTGCAGCGCACCCTCGATGATGTGCCCTTTTCGGTGATCCATCTCGCCACCCACGGTCAATTTAGCTCTAAAGCAGAAGAGACCTTTTTAGTGACCTGGGATGGTCGCATCAACGTCAAAGAACTCGATGCGCTGCTACAGCCTAGAACCCAAGACCCCACCCAGCCCCTGGAGCTACTGGTGCTTAGCGCCTGTCAAACCGCGGCTGGCGATAAACGAGCCGCCCTGGGGCTGGCCGGGATTGCCCTACGGTCTGGGGCGCGTAGCACCCTGGCCACGCTTTGGCAGGTCAATGATGAATCCACCGCCACCTTGATGGTGCAGTTTTATCAGCAGCTCGCCGAGACCCCAGGTATCACCAAGGCTGAAGCCCTCCGAGCAGCGCAGCTGAGTTTGTTAAAGCAGCCCCAATACCAGCACCCCTTCTACTGGGCACCGTTTGTTTTAGTGGGCAACTGGCTTTAAGGAGATTTTGTGTGTAAATACCGATCTATTTCTCCCCCCAGGTCTTTTATTTGGACACCGCGATGCCTTTCTATAGCAAGCCGCACAAAGCTTTGTGCGGCTTGCGAGCCACCATCGCTTTTAGTGCCAACGGGTTTACTTTTAGGGTGTGTCGTAAGCGATGTGGCCAAAGCTATATATAAAGCGACGCTAAACCCCAGGGAATCAAACAAGAAAATTAAATAAGGAAAGATCCTGGTTGCATACGGGGGGCATCGTAGCGAGATATAACAAACAACATAAGCCCCCAAAAAATCTGTTAATGCCCCCTTCAAAACGCAGCCGCATCTGATGCCATCAGGTGATGCCATCAGGGCAAAGCTTAGATGGCTGAATGTAACTGGATATCGTTTCACTGAATGGAGTTTAAAGGCCCCTTCAATAGCCTTAGCCTTTTTCAACAACTTCCCGCAATAGCCTCCTGCAATAGCCTCCTGCCAGCATCTCCTTCACGGCTTTACTTCACATATCAAGCATCATGATGAAATTCCACGCCTATAATCGCCTGTGTTTGACGCTAATCAGCGTCTTGTTGTTAGGACTTGCCCTCGGCTCATCGAGCCAGGCCGACACGCCATCCCCTAAAAATCCATCTCCTAGACTGCTATCTCCGGTCACAGGCAGGCCGTCAGGGACCTCAGCCTCTCCTCCTATCGTCCGCTTTGAACCCCCCACCGACGATGATGTCGATGATTCCCGCGGCGGAGCCTCTCGCCCTACGGAGGTGAAGTGCGCTCAGGATGAAACCTATCCGGCCCCCCT
>JBCBQD010000357.1:0-4415 GCA_039820425.1 Cyanobacteria bacterium J06635_1 | reverse complement strand
AAGCATTGAAACGATCCATGCCCGGTTGTATACCCCTGAATTTATGCGTCAGCCGCTGGCGATTGTCATCCAACAGTTTGTGTCGCTGTTTGCGAAGTATTTTGAAGACCCGGCCCCTAGGGTGGTCTACAGTCAGTATTTCATGGCCCCCGAGATGTTTGCTTATTTTGACGATAGCGTTACCGTTGGCTATATCCGCCGTTTTGCAGCCATGCTGAGGCTGCGCAGGGCAACGTTATCGGTAGAAACCAGCGAGCTGATTTCCGAGGTTTGCATTCGCTCGTATAACGCCTTGCTGCTGGTGGCGCTGAGAAGTGACGTCAATCACCGGGCCCAGCTTTACTTAGAAACTCAAGATTTGCTGTTTAACTATCTCCAACCCTACGTGGGCGATCACCTGTCCTCTGTTATGGATTCTGTGGATGAACAAGTGGCAGCCCTCACACAGCAGCATGGCTTAAATCCCCGTCAGCAGGCTGCCCTGGCCCATGTGCTCAAACGCGGCAGCCTGACCATTCAGGCCTTTGAGTCAATCTGCCCACAGCCCTCACGCCGGACACTCCAGCGGGATCTCAAGCAGTTGGTAAGCAAAGGGATTTTGCAAAGTGAAGGCGACACTAATCAGCTCATTTATCAAATGAAAGGCTAGAGTCAACTTGCGACATCTTGTGACAAGCCTCGATCATACCTAGACTGACTGGTTGACTAAAGACGCTAACAGCGCCTCTTCAACCGCGTAGTCTAACAGGGTTGGGTTATGGATAAAGCCTGCCTGAGAAGCTGTGCGTTCCCAGGCAATGGTGCGTCGGAGGGCTTCATCTCTAGCAATTTTTTCAGTAAATCCTAGTTCCTGGCGAATCCGGGTGGAGTCACTGGACCAATGTTGTTGAGTATTTGATCGCGATTGCCAGGAGCTTGGCATTTGATCTATCGCCACGCTCACGACCTGACCCTCCCAATTGGCGTGTTGCCCGATGGCCCTAATCAAGTCTGCCTCTGACAGGCTATCGGGTTCAGAAATGTTATAGATCTGCCCAGCAGCCCGTTCATTAGTCACGGCCAGGGCAATGGCATGGGCTACATTTTCGACATATCCGTAGCAACCTTGCCAGTTTGCCATACTGGTTTCTAACACAATGGCAGGCCGACCCTCGCGCATTCGTTTCAGGTAAGCCTGAAAGCGATGTCGATAATCACCAGGTCCGTAAACCATGGGTAGTCGAAGGATAGTGGCGGGCAGTTCTGGTTCGCTTTGGTAAGTTTGCTCAACTAAAATCTTGTCGTAGTCGGCAGGAAGGTCGCCTCGGATGTCGGGTAAATTGCGATAGGGATAGAGATGCGATCGCAACGGCGATTCCTCCGTCAGTGGCACCGGATCGAGAATATCCGTTTCGACTTTCCAGATAATATCGCGGGCTCGATAAACATCCTGACTGCTGACGACAACGATCCGCTGAGCCTTGTCTTTGAAAAGCTCAATTACCGCCTGGGCATCGGCCTGGGTATAGGCAATCATGTCTAACACTACTTCAGGGGTCAGCTTATCAAAGGCTTCTCGATAGCGGGGTAGCTGGGTGCGATCGCCATAGACGTGTTGAACCTCTGGCGGCAAATCTGCCTGGGTTTGCCCGCGATGAAACACGCTCACCTGATGATCTTGCTCAACTAGCTGGCGCACGACATGGGGGCCAATAAAATGAGTTCCGCCGAGAATTAGAATATTCATCACTATTCGTTCCTTGAAGGTTTCTCAAAATCACCCATGGCCCCCAGGCGAATAGTAAATAGCTCAACATGGGTAACCGCTCTGTGGGGACCTTGTTTGACGCCAGCCGGTGTATGCCAAAAGGTACCAGGCTCACAGGTTTGCTGACCGGTTTCAACCGTTCCAGCCAAGACATAGACATATTCATCACAAGGATGAGTGTGGGCGGGGATGACGGTACCTGCTGCCATTCGCAGGCGATGAATCGAGCCTTGTAGGACTGGTTCAGCCAGCGGCAATAGCTGAGTACCTGGAAATTGTTCCAAAACTTGCCACGGCAACTGTTTGGTTTCTTGAAAGGTTTGTTGAGACATAATTCTCCTATTAGAAATATCTCTTGGGCGATAGATTGGAAATCATCAAATTCTAAAGCACTCAGAATTTAACCCAAGGGGCATTTAAGAAAGAGGATTGGAGTCCTCGACGAGTGATTCAACACACTCTTCAGGTCTTCAAACTAATTGAGGTTGTCTGCTTATCGTGAAATAATTTGATCGATCAGGCCATAATCCAGAGCCTCTTGGGCGGAGAGATAAAAATCTCGCTCGGTGTCTTCTAAAATTTTCTCAGCAGTTTGCTGGGTCCTTTTTGCAAGGGTTTCAGCCAAAATCTGCCGCAACTGCAAAACTTCTCTGGCCTCAATATTAATCTCGGTCACCGATCGTTCATTGATGACATGTGTGGGCTGCTTCAACAGGATGCGTGCATGGGGTAGGGCTAGCCGTTTGCCAGATGTCCCCATCGCCAGCAGAAAAGCAGCCGCTCCAGTTGCAGTCCCGTTGCAGATAGTCACGACGTCGCTGCTGAGACATTGCAGAGTGTCATAAATCGCCAGGCCAGCTGTGAGGGATTCTCTCCCTGACCCGCCCTGGGAGTTGATATAAAGGCGAATATCACAACCCGTGTCTTCAGCATCCAGGTAGAGCATTGCGGCTATGGTCTGGTTGGCAAGATCACTATCAACCGCCTGATTGAGAAAAATCAGTCGTTCCTGGAGGAGCCGATCGTACAGGTTAAAGTCCTCGCTTTCTAGCTGCCCTGGAAAGCGATAGGGCATTTTGGGAATACGGGTGGCCATGGGTACGGAGCCTCCATTACAAGAATATCTATTGACTGCCTGAACTTTAAGTAAGCGAGTCATCTTGGTCGCTTTAACCCTGGGCAGGCAAAACGCTTACCTTACGAAAGACAGGTCGTTTTTGTTACGGGTATTGGGTACCTTTGAAGCGTGGACAGGTTATCTCTTTATACAGCTACCAACTGGGCTAACACCTTTGGCAGAGCTTCATTTAGCCTATGGTTCCATTCAACCTCAAAATTTATCCCCAATAAAACATGGGGCTCTACCGATTGGACACTGCTCTGACCCGTGGGGAAAGCTGGAACAGTCAGCTGTGCACTGGGTCTATTCCAAAGTTGTTGTGCTTGTGACCTGTGCCGCTGGAGGAGTGACACCGCATTCAAGGGAGACTGAACCGTGGTGAGTCCACTGTGATGCAACTGTAGGTGGGTGCCGCCGTCGATGGGCATCAGTATCCAGGTGACAATTGACGGGGTCGACATCCCACTGGATTGCCAAGTGTAGACCAACCGCTTAGGCGGCTCTAATGCAATCACCTCACAGTCAATAACGATCTCTAGTCCTGGCAGGGAGGCTTCCCTAAATTGGAAGCAATGCCCCACGCAGGCTTCAAAATCATTCTCCATCAACCAGGCAGCCAGGGCCTGGGGATGGGTGAGCGCCTGCCATACCCGCTCTGGCGAGTGGGGATACCTCGCGTTAAAAACTAAGGTGGATGTCATGAGTCTCCCTCCAGGTAATCACCCTCCAGGTAGTCGCCCAGACCTGCCAGCTTGTCTTGCCAAAACTGTTCATAATAGGCAACCCAATCTGAGACTTGCTTTAGGGGCTCGGGGTTGAGCTGATAAAACCGCTGTCGCCCGACTCGTCGCTGGGTGACGAGACCCACCTCGCAGAGGATACTGAGATGTTGGGAGATGGCTGGCATGGACATATCAAAGGGATCTGCCAGCTGCTTGACGGGTTGCTCCCCTGTGCGGAGCTGGTCAAGCAGTAAGCGTCGAGTGGGATCTGCGATCGCACTAAACACATCTGTATTGGCAGGCAGTCTAGCCATGGTAAACCCCAAAACACTTAAGCAAATGCTTAACTGAATATAGTATAGATAAGCATTCACTTAAATGTCAATCGATTTAATATCAACCGATCAATGTCGACCCCTTATCCAGAAAGCACCATGGACAATTCAATCGAAAATCAGATTCTCGAGATCGAAGAACGGCTCAGGCTGGCGATGCTGCATTCTGATGTGAGCGCTCTCGATAAACTGCTAGCCCCTGAACTTATTTTCACTAATCACCTGGGGCAGCTGCTAAGCAAGCAAGATGATCTGGCCGCCCACCAATCAGGTGTCCTTAAAATCAGAGAGATAATCCCTTCTGAACAACACCTTCAAGTGCATGAAAGTTTCGTGATTGTCTCTGTCCGCATACATTTATCAGGTAGCTATGCCGGCACCTCATCTGAGGATGACTTCAGATTTACCCGTGTTTGGGTGCTTTCTTCCGAGAATACCTGGCAGGTGGTGGCTGGCCATTCCAGTATCATCTCGAGCTAAAACGCGTAGAC
>JBCBQD010000356.1:0-4421 GCA_039820425.1 Cyanobacteria bacterium J06635_1 | reverse complement strand
ACCCTTCCCCCCCTTCCCCTTTCCCCTTCCCCTCTTTCCCCTTTCCCCTTCCCCTCTTTCCCCTTTCCCCTTCCCCTCTTTCCCCTTCCCCATCTCCCCCATCTCCCCCAACTTTACCCCTATAGCCCTGCGGGCATGGCTGACGCTAGCGCCCTTCCCTTTTCGCCCTTCCCCTTGCCCATGTCCCTCCGCATCGCCCTCCTCACCTACTCCACCAAACCGCGCGGCAGCGTCATCCATACGTTAGACCTAGCCAATGCGCTATATCAACTCGGGCATCAGCCCTGTGTTTTTGCATTAGACAAAGACGGCCAGGGGTTTCCTCGCCAGACAGCTTTTCAGACCTGCGCAGTCCCCGCCCAGGACTATATCTGGGGGATTGATCAGCTGATCCAGCAGCGGATTGGCGAGTTTGTGCATTTTTTTGAACAACATCCAGCGTCGTATGACATTTACCACGCCCAAGACTGCCTGAGTGCAAATGCGCTGGCTTTGCTTAAAGACCAGGGTAAAATCCCCCATTTTGTTCGCACGGTGCATCACATTGAGAATTTTCGCAGTCCCTATCTCCAAGATTGTCAGGAGAAATCAATCTACCAGCCGGATCGCTGTCTCTGCGTGAGCGATGTCTGGCAGCGGGTGCTCAAGGCTGACTATGGCATTGAGGCCCATCGAGTCATTAACGGCGTCAGCGATCGTTTTTCGCCCCACAAAGATGGCTCAGAAGCCTCGCTAGCAAAAGCCTATGGGATTCAAGGTCGCCCGGTTTATCTGACGGTGGGGGGCATCGAACCGCGTAAAAACTCGATCCGGTTACTCCAGGCGTTTATGCAGGTGCGTCGCCAGCAGCCTCATGCTCAGCTGGTGATTGCCGGAGGGGCGACCTTATTTGACTATCAAGACTATCGACAACAGTTTATGGGGCTGGCCCAGGTCTATGGCCTGGGTGATGCGCTAGTTTTGCCAGGGGTGATCCCAGACGAAGACCTGCCCGCCCTCTACCGTCTGGCCGATGCGTTTGTGTTTCCGTCGGTCAAAGAGGGGTGGGGGCTGGTGGTGTTAGAAGCGATCGCAAGTGGCCTCCCGGTGCTCACCGCCAACCAAGCCCCCTTTACAGAATTTCTCTCGGCGGCGGATGCCTGTTTGGTAGACCCGACGGATGTGAGTGCGATCTCAACCGGTATGCTTGCGATGGCTAACCCTAACCCGTCGTTATTGACCCGTCACCCCGCCATTGTCAGTCGCTACAACTGGCAAACGTCTGCCCAAATGCACCTCGAACTTTATGATCAACTCGTCTGATCAAACCCACTTGAAAATGCCGATGGAGTTAAGGTATTGTTCGTCAATATACCTGAGGAACAAAAAATTGTTCATTAATAGGGGGGCGTACGTAGTCCTGGGGCGCATTCTTGCGCGGGGGGAGTTCCATAGGCTCGGGCGTCATATCAACATAGGGAATCTTGCTCAAAATATGACTGATGCAATTCAGACGGGCCCGCTTTTTGTCATCAGCCTCTACCGTAAACCAGGGCGCTTCGGGGATATTAGTGTGGGCAAACATGGTGTCTTTGGCTTGGGAATAGTCTGCCCAGCGGTCGCGCGATTCTAGATCCATGGGGCTCAGCTTCCAGCGACGCGCCGGGTCGGTTGTGCGAGCCTGAAACCGACGTTCTTGCTCTTCATCACTGACTGAAAACCAGTACTTCAGCAAGATAATGCCAGACTTAACCAGCATGCGCTCAAATTCAGGGCAAGTTTCCATAAACTCCTTGTACTGGTCATCCGTACAAAACCCCATCACATGCTCTACCCCAGCCCGGTTGTACCAGCTGCGATCAAAACAGACAATTTCGCCCGCTGCAGGCAAATGCGCTACATAGCGTTGAAAATACCACTCAGTCTTCTCACGATCGCTCGGGGTGCCCAGGGCCACAATCCGGCAACCTCGCGGATTGAGGGGCTCGGTAAGTCGCTTAATTGTGCCCCCCTTACCCGCAGCATCTCGGCCTTCAAACACAATCACAATACGAGTCCCTGTGTGCTTAACCCAATACTGCATTTTCACCAGTTCCAACTGCAGACGGGCAAGCTCTTTTTCGTAATCTTTTTTAGATAGTTTAGAGCTGCCCTCTGATTCAGAGATATGGTGAAATACAGACCGTTCCGAATCTTTGAGTTTGGCCTTTTTCTGCTTCTTCTGTTTCTTAAGGCTTTTTTTCCCTTTCTTTTTAGGGTCTACCGTCGGGAGAGTATTCTCCGAGGAGGTGGGGTCCGGCTTTTTCCCTTTTGTAGATTTGGCTTTCATGGCACCAATGTGAGCTCATCAACTTTTAGATGCCTGAGGCGAGGGAGCCTCCCGTTGCCCCAGGCAAAAGCATCGTTACATCACGTCAGGATGGATATTACTTAATAAACAACATCTCCTGGTAAGTCGGCAATGGCCAGAAACTATCAGCCACCTCACCCTCTAGCGCATCTGCATAGGCGCGAACCGCCTCCATCAAAGGACGAATGGTGGTCGCACAGTACTGCATATGATCTTCTGTCGTTGCAAAATCATGCTTCTCCAGAGCTTCACTCAGCTTACTCGTGGCTGTGGCCATCGCATTCGTGAGGTCAGCAACCTTCTGGGCACTCTCCTTTTCAAAATCGATGCCCAGCCCGGTCAAGCTGGCAATGGTGGAGGACAACTTCGATAAGTACTCCACAGCCGCCGGATAAATCGTGGTTTTGGCCATGCTAATCACCAGCTTAGCCTCAACCTCGATAGCCAGAATGTACTGCTCTGCATAGACTTCAAAGCGACTTTCCAGCTCAACCGGCGTCAGTACCCCCGTTTTCTTGAACAGATCTTCAACATCTTCTGCTTTGAGCACAGGGAGTGAATCTGCCGTGGTGGGTAAGTTGGCTAACCCCCGCTCCTCAACCGCCATCTTGTGCCACTCTTCGGAGTAACCATTGCCCCCAAAGACAACAGCCCCGTGTTGTTCCATCACTTCTTTGAGAACCGTAATGATGGCCGTGTTCAGATCCAGGCCGTTACCCAACTCGCTCTCCAGGCGATTGCCAACCCACTCAAGGGAATCTGCCAACATTGTATTGAGGACAATCAACGGCCCCGATACCGACTGGTTTGACCCCACTGCCCGAAATTCAAATCGATTCCCCGTAAATGCAAAGGGTGATGTCCGGTTTCTGTCACCGGCATCTTTGGTCAACGGTGGCAGTACATCAATGCCGAGATCCATCACCCCTTTGTGCTTAGAATCGGTGACTGAGCCGGTTTTAATTTGCTCAAACACCTCTTCTAACTGGGTCCCCAAGTAAACTGACATAATCGCAGGCGGTGCTTCATTGGCCCCCAGTCTGTGGTCATTGCTAGCGGTGGCAATGGCTGCGCGCATCAGCGGCCCATATTTATGGACACCGCGTATCACAGCCCCGCAAAAGACCAGAAATTGAGCATTCTCGTGGGGAGAATCGCCTGGGTCGAGCAAGTTACCCTGGGTTGCATTCCCCACTGACCAGTTAACGTGTTTGCCAGATCCGTTAATGCCCGCAAACGGTTTTTCATGCAGCAAGCAAGTAAACCCATGCTTTTTAGCCGTGTGTTTTAGAACGGTCATAATCAGCTGCTGGTGATCGCTGGCTACGTTTGCCGCCTCAAAAAACGGGGCAATTTCAAACTGACCTGGGGCCACTTCGTTATGTCGGGTTTTTGCCGGGATGCCTAGCTTGTACAGGGTTTCTTCCACATCCTGCATGTAGACTTGAACCCGTTCTGGGATCGCACCAAAGTAATGATCGTCGAACTCTTGGCCTTTTGCAGGGGCTTTGCCAAACAGGGTTCGCCCTGCCAGCAGGAGGTCTGGGCGCTGGCTGGCAAAATTAGAATCGATCAGGAAATACTCTTGCTCAGCTCCACAGCTCGAGTTTACATGGGCAACATCTTTATATCCTAGAAGCTTTAAGACTTTGCTAGCCGCTTTGTCCATCGCCGCAATGGAGCGCAAAAGGGGCACTTTTTTATCCAATGCTTCCCCCGTCCAGGAGACAAACACCGTCGGAATGCACAAAGTCGAACCGTTGTCTGTTTCCATAATGTAAGCCGGACTGGTCACATCCCAGGCGGTATATCCCCGGGCCTCAAAGGTGCCTCGGATTCCCCCGTTCGGGAATGAAGACCCATCCGGCTCTCCTTGGACCAGTACTTTGCCAGAAAATTCTGAAATGACGTTGCCGTCTCCTTGGACCGAGATAAAACCATCATGCTTTTCGGCGGTCAAGTTGGTCATGGGGTAAAATACGTGGGCATAGTAGAGCGCCCCTTTTGACGTTGCCCAGTCTCTCATTGCGTTAGCCACCGCGTCGGCGACCGAGGGATCGAGCTTTTCGCCGGTGACAATTGTCTTCTTGAT
>JBCBQD010000355.1:0-4439 GCA_039820425.1 Cyanobacteria bacterium J06635_1 | reverse complement strand
ATCTTGCTATCGAGGTGATCTCGGGACTCAGACGTCGAGCAGACCTGGCTGGATACAAGGTCAAGCGATTCAACTTTCAAACCAACCGGATGATTCAATCGCCTCTTTTAACAACTTAGCAGAACTACGATTATTTATGGCCATCTACTTATCTATTGGCCAAAAATTCTGTTCAGCAATAAATACTTCACCAACAGATCCTTTACGACCAACTATTAAGCCAGGAGCTTCAACTAAGTACTCATTATGATACCCAACAATCCCACTCGATCCAAAAACTGGATGTTGACCTGTTTCAGCCCTATCACTTTTTCTTAACGCTTTTCCATATTCAAACTCGAAGACATCTCCAAATTTGGTAGATACCCATGAATTAGCAAAATCATCTTCAGAATCGCTTGCATGATGATCTGCACCATTCATAATCATTCGCTAGCTGCTCTCTCGGCTTGTCCTAAAATTTTCATCAATCTTAAAACTATCCTTAAAAACCCTCTAAAACTTCAGAAATCATAATTTTTAGCTGAGGAACATCCTCCTGAACCGCTTTCCAGATTATTTCTACATCTGTGTTGAAATAATCATGAATCAATTTATCCCGCATTCCGGCAATATCTCGCCAAGGAATATCGGGATATTGGCTTCTCACTGAATCTGGGATGCGCTTCACTGCTTCACCAATAATTTCGATCGCCCTTGAACAAGCAAACACTTTCTCCAGATTTTGTGAGAAAGCTTCAAACTCAATGCCTGTTGTAAACTGCTCGATCGCAGCAACAGCATCCAAAATATCTTGCAAATAGTCCTGAATTTGCCGTTTGGTCACAGGTAAACAACCTCTGCCAAAATTCGCTCTCCAATGCGTGGCTTTAAACCAGCCTTATGCACCAAATCGACTTTGACTCCCAGATTGTCGCTGAGGTAGTTTTCTAAATTGACAAATTTCAATAAGCTCGGTGTCTCCGAAAACTCCACCAGCACGTCCACATCGCTGGCTTCCGTCTGCTCCTGCCTGACATAGGAGCCAAAAACACCTAATTCCTGAACTCTGTAAAGTTCTTGTAATAAAGACTTGTTTTGCACAAGCCACTGCTTGATCTCCTCCAGTGTTTTCATAAAGCCCAACCCCTTCAAGGCAAGCACAGCACATAATCTAGCTTACCTTGCTCTGTTCCAGCTACGAATGGTGTATTAATCAGCACATTGCTGCTTTAATTTTTTGCTGCGCTTAAGTTCTGGAGAACAGAGTCTAGTGCCTACAGGAGGGAGATTTATGCCTATTGACTTATCAGCATGGCTTAAAGTCCCACAGTTAAGCCTCCGATTACGCCTTCACCAAGGGCCAAGCGGCATCTTATTATTAGAGAGAACTATTCCACATAACTCCCCTGTACAGGTGATTAGGTAGAAATATGTCAGCCTAATACCCCCAAACGGGTGGATTAGGTGGAAATATGTCAGCCTAATCCAACAATAGAGGGGATTAGGTGGAAAGCTTCAGTATAAGCATAAATTAAAGCACCTCAACCTATTTAGCAGCTAATGAATACATCGCTGTAGCGACTCAAAATCGCATATTCTCCAAGTCCTTTAGCAGACTGATATGGGCATATTCAATCTAAAAACCATTCCTTTTATTAATTGGCATGCCCGTCTACTTCAGACCCCACATAGCCCGATCGCTCGGGTGCATTTTTAACATGACGCTCGAGCCAGTCCACCATTTCCCAGAGCACATGGCCCACCGCCTCGCGGGAGCGATAGCCATGGCCCTCGTTTGGCAATGACACATAGCGAACCGTGCCCCCCAGGCCCCGCATCGCCTCAAACAGCCGCTCAGTTTGCACAGGGTAGGTACCAGAGTTGTCATCATCAGCCCCATGGATCAGCAGCAGCGGTTCCTTAATCTGGTCCGCCACTACAAACGGTGACATCGCAATGTAGGTCTCAGACGCTTCCCAAAAGGTGCGCTGCTCACCCTGAAAGCCAAAGGGGGTCAAGCTGCGGTTATAGGCCCCGCTGCGGGCGATGCCAGCGCGAAACAGATCGCTGTGGGCCAGCAGATTGGCCGTGGTAAAGGCTCCGTAGGAGTGGCCGCCAATGGCAATGCGATCGCAATCCGCCACCCCTCGCTCGACTAAATAGTTCACCGCCGCATCCGCGCTGCTCACCAGTTGTTCAATATACGTATCGTTCGGCTCAGCCTCCCCTTCTCCAATGATCGGCATCGTCGGCCCCGAGAGAATTGCGTAACCCTGGGTCAGCAAAAACAATACTGAGGAGCCGCTAGGTCGGGTAAAGGTATACTCAGAGCGCGTTACCTGGCTGGCCACTTCGGCATCTCGAAACTCTTGGGGATAGGCCCATAGCAACGTCGGCAGCGGCCCGTCTCGGTTGGCATCGTAGCCGGGGGGCAGATACAAGGTGGCATTGAGCATAACCCCATCGGCACGGGGGTAGCGCACCACCTCTTTGTGAACCTCCGCATACCAGGCGAGGGGGTCACTAAATTGGGTCAGGGCCGTGCTGTCGCTATCGCCATCCCTGTCGCCGAGAACAATCTGGTGATAATTGGGGGGAACGGTCGGAGACTGTTGACGAATAATTAACTGCGTTGCCGCAGGGTCCAGCAGCCGCTGCACCCTGGCAAATTGATTACCTTCGGCCTGCCAGAGTCGCTCGGTTTCTCTCGTAGCTAACGTGAACCGATCGAGAAACGGATAAACGCCCTCGGGGGAAGCGCCGCCCCCGTTTCGATAAATGCTGTCACCGTCGGGGGTCAGCAAGAGCGTCGACCAACCGTAAGGTCCCGGTCCTGTCACGGGTGCCCCTGGATTGGCATAGGCATCTTGAAAATCCCGCTCTTCGACCAGCACAGGTTCGGTCTGCGGATCAGCGGGGTTGATTTGCCAACTGCGGACCTGGCGGCTGTCGTACCAGGCTTCATTCACCAGGGCCAGTTTGTCATGGCCCCAGGTCACCCCTCGAAATCGGAGGGTCGAACGCCATAGCTCCTGGGGCGTGTCCTCAAAGGGCGCTGGCAAGGTATATACTGCATCGCGAAACTCGGCGGGCTGGCGAGAGTCGCCGCCATCTAGCGCTTCAGCCCAGTAGAGTGTGGCGGAGTGATCATGCCGCCAGCTAATACTGCGCCTGCCCGTGCGCACCGAATCAAAGGCAACGGGGATCTCCTCCGCGAGGGGCAAATCAGCCACTTCATAAACCACCTGTCCTGCGCGGTCGAGGACTTCATAGCGGACCGGGAATCGCCCTAACGGCACCTGATAGGAAAAAGGACGGTGGATAGTGGAATACAATAGCCACTGCCCGTCAGGGGAGGGCACCACATTGCGAACTAAAGCGGTTGACGTCATCGGCGTGATCGTCCCGTCCAGACTGACGTGGACCACCTGGGCACTGAAATAGTGCTCAAACAGCGCTTCGTCGTGGGCATTTTGGAGCAGATTTGTGTATGTACGAGCCGGGGCCACCCGACCCTCGTTGGCAGAAATAATCGGTCCCGTGGGCACCATCGGCGCTTCGGGGGGAGCCTTCAAGTCATCAGGACGCATTTTGCAAATCAGCCCCTGATCTCCGGGTAACCAATGGCAGGGGTTGCCATAGACTGCGCTCATGACTGGCCCGGTCAGTGGCTGGGCCTTGGCCTGCTCGACATCCAACACCCACAGCTCTACCCCGTCTGCCTGGGTCAGGGTAAAGGCCAGCCGCCGATTGTCAAACGACCAGCGCAGGTTACGAATCCGCGCCTCCGGAGGCAGTACCACGGGTGTGACGGTGTCTTCCCCGCGAGCGCGAATGCTGATGCCGTGGTAAGCCGACTCGCGGGCAGGCCCCCACGTCTCTGGATTGATTTTGATGCCTGCGATCGCAACCACCGGCTCTGATAGCTGCTCAATCGGCGGCAGCGACGGTCGCTCAAACTCCACCATCCAGCGATTATCGGGGGAAATCGAGACCGCCGGCAGCCGCTCAGCATCGAGCATTGAGGCAATCGGCTCAGGCGGGTTTTGCCAGGTCACCTGGGCGTTAGTGGGCATAGGCAAGAAGGTGAGGGTGAGGAGGGCAGGGAGAATCAGAGTGAGAGATCGGAGGTGCATGGGCAGAGGGAGCAGAGGAGGCAGAGGGAGCAGGGGGAGAGGTGGTGGGTAGTGGGAGGTGGGTTACCCATCTCCGCGTCTCCGCGTCTCCCCCTCCCCGCGTCCTTCCCTCCCTATCTTCCCCATCTTCTTTCAAGAGCGATCACCCTAAAACGACCCGAGATTACTCGTAAGCATCCATCGGCAAGCAAGAGCACATCAGGTTGCGATCGCCATAGGCCTGATCAATCCGATTCACGGCGGGCCAGAATTTGCGATCGCGAGTCCACTGGGTCGGGTAAACGGCCTGCTCTCGGGAGTAGGGACGATCCCAGGTGTCAG
>JBCBQD010000354.1:0-4520 GCA_039820425.1 Cyanobacteria bacterium J06635_1 | reverse complement strand
GTCCCTGAAAGTCTGCAAAAAGCGGGCCTGACAGGCATAGCTTACTGCACACTGATGGGGAACGCCCCCCAGCTTCAGCTCGCGGTTGCCTGGCGACAAGAGCCCTTGTCTCCAGTGGTTCAGGGATTTTTAGACGTGGTTAAACAGATCAGAAACATTCAAAGTTAAGCGGTTAGTGGGATTTCAAGGCACAAGCACCATGGAGTGTGCCCCGCGCGTGACGGGCACAGAATAGGATGTCTTCACAAGCAAAGGTTGAGGATTCAGCGGATCGGTGGCAATTCGCCAAAAATCAATAGAACTTCCCTGGATACGATCGTCGAAATGGTCGTAGTTCGCCACCGCCAGATACTGACCAGAGGCATCAAACGTAGCGGCTTCGGGCAGAATGCCATCGTAGGGATAATCTGCCACATGATTCAACTGCCCCGTTTCAGGATCGAGAGTGATCAGGCTTAATGATGAGAACCAGGTGATGCGCTCGTCACCATAGGGCAGATAGCTTCGCTCCAGATTAGTGGTCACCACATATCGGCCATTTGGACTGATGGCGATGCCTTCTGGGCTCACGCCTGTCATGGCCCGTGATATCAGCGCATGGCGCGGTGAGCCATCAGCCTGAGTTCCCTCTTCTAAGCGGATACTGTTGACACTACCCCGGGGGGCTTCGCTCCAGGTGCCATCCACATCAGGCCCCCAGAAAAGGTTGTTGACGATCAGATGTCGCCCATCCGGCGTGAAACGAGCCATGTAGGGCCCTTTCTCGATTTTCACGACATTCCCCCAGGGTTGAAGTTCAAAATTGTTGCCCTGGGTAGCCACCTGTGTGAATGAAACCTCTGCGGCGGTTTCATTGACAAGGGCTAATACATTCTGGGTCGGATGCCATTCAGCATGAATCAGTCGATCGCCGCTGGGGATGGAGGGGACAGTGGGGGATATGGGCTCCCCTAATTGACCATTGCTAAAGGAGATAAGGACTAATGGGGTTTCTGTGCCAGCCCCTGCCGGGTGAAATGTAACCACAATTAAAGTGCCCGCTTGATTAATGCTGACTGCGTCGGGTCTCTCGGCGAGGGTGATCTCTTGCACTCGTGTTGGCTGGGTCGGATCGACCAGGTCAAACACTTGAAGACGATTGCCATGACTCAGATCCGCAAAGGTTTGATTTTCCCAGGGACCTTCGGGACGAGGTGTGAATGATTCCACCACGATCGCGTAGCGGCCATCGGGCGTCACCGTCACTGCCACTGGCGGGCCTGCAACGGAGTTACTGGCCTCAACTTCATAGGCTTGCAAGTCTCTGACATGCCCATCCAACGGAATCACACTCAGCGCATCTCGGCCTTCAGGAGGCCCCAGTTGGCCATCGCCGTAGGCAGAGGCGAGCATATCAGCATCGGAGATCGACACCAGATAGCGGCCTTGAAAGTCGAGAGGGGCAGACCGATCTTGAGCCAAACTAGAGGCAGCGGTTGGCAGCAAGATTAAACCGATAGTCAAAGATCGGACGAGAGATTTGAGTAACATGCTTGGTGGTAAAAGACTCATTCCACCATAGAAAGCTCAGCTATAATCTGTCCAATAGATTTTTAACTCAGCTTTAATAGTTTAAAGCTATTAATATGGTTGGTACGACGACCCCATCTATCACATCTATAGAACTACGCCATCTGCGCTATTTTGTTGCCGTTGCCCAAACGCTACACTTTGGCCGGGCCGCAGAGCATCTAGGGATTACACAGCCTGTTCTCAGTGACCAGATTCGCCGCCTGGAGACGCTGCTGGGGATCCAACTGCTCTATCGCACGAAGCGGGTTGTACAGCTGACTGAGCCTGGACGAATCTTTTTGACTGATGCGATACGGCTATTAGAGCAGGCTGAAACAGCGATTTCGACGGCGCAGCGAGCCGCTCAGGGGATGGTCGGCAATCTCTCGATTGGTTACACGGGCCCAGCTCTTTACACTGTGCTGCCTGAAATTGTGCGCACTTTCCGCGATCGCTACCCCAAGGTTGAACTGACGCTGCATGAACTCTGCACCCCTGAGCAAGAAACAGCGCTGCTCGCTAATGATATTCAGGTTGGGTTTTTGCACCCACCCATTGATGCCCCGCTACAGCTGCGGGAGGTGTTTCATGAATCCATGGTCGTGGCACTGCCGGAGCATCACCACCGGGCCAATCAGCCTAACGTGTCTATCAAAGATCTTGCTCAAGAGTCCTTCATTCTCTTTCCCCGGGCGGTTGGTCCCTATCTCTACAGCCGTATTCTGAGGCTGTGTGCCCAGGCAGGTTTTAGCCCAAAAGTGGTACAAGAAGTGACCCCCCAGCCCACCATGATTGGCCTGGTGGCAGCGGGCATCGGTATTGCTTTCGTCTCCGCCTCAATGCAAAGCATCAGCCGACCGGGGGTGGTCTATCGTCCCCTTCAGGAAGAAACCCCCGTCCTAAAGCTAGCCATTGCCTGGAATGAGGGGATAAACCCAGCCGACGCGGCACAGTCAACGCAAGGACGTAACCGCTCTGGCGGAGTATCTCCCGTCCTTCAGAATTTTTTGCAGATGGTAGATGACTGGTTGAAGAAAGGCAGTCCCAACGCCATGTGAGCTTTGTCTAACCACCCGTATTTATCTGCATGTCCCTAATCCGATCGCGCACTTTTAGCAAACCTCGATCAGTAATGCCGTTGTTGGCCAACCCCGCTATCGTCTGTAGCAGATACTCCGTACAGGAGCCAAGTGCCCCCTGAGCCCTTGAGATGGAGGCAGCCATCTCTATGATAGAGAGCTTAGGCGCATACAAGGGATGTTGTGGATTGATGGTAAATGCGATCGCATCTACCGTTTGACCATCAGTCCATACTTTGACCCATCGGGGAATATAGGAGCCCACAATCATTTCCCGCTGCCATAGCAGCAACAACTCTGTTGAAATATGGTCTGTGGCAATGCAATACGCTATCCCACAACAGCTGCCCCCTCGCTCTAGCGCTAGGGTAAGGCCTGGACAAGCCGGGGTGCCGCGTCCGGCAGGTGTCCGCATACAAAAACAGCGATGCCAGCCATAAATTGTCCCCTTGCGACGAGCACCATATTGCAAAATCGGATTCCAAATCAGCGATCCGTAAGCAAAAATCCAAACACCTGTGTGTTCAGCATATTTGGAAGTGGGACGCTGTTGTAGTGTTTGTTGAATAGACGCCTGCAGCTCAGTTTTGCTGAGGAGGTAGGTTTCTAATTCAGGAACTTGTTGAATGATGCGTTTCAACCATCCAGTTGTCAGCTTAGCGCGAGTCAGTGCCATAATCTAATCCCAATTCCAGATGTGGCTGCGCATATCTTCCCCCTACAATCCCTTTTGGCTCTAGAAAAGCGACAAGCGAAGCTCGCGGGGATGGCAGCAGCTGAAGACAAATAGGGTATCAACTTAAAGCGGGAAGTTTTCCCGAGGCGAGAAGTCAGGAGTCAGGAGCCAGAATCCAGTTCCATGCTGACTCCTGACTTCTGGCTCCTGACTTCTTACCTAACCTGAATTTTCCGGCTTAAATTAGGCGCCGACAAATATACAGACATCTGTTTATTTTGACACTGGCCCAGAGAGAAATGGATAAAGCGTTATTTGGATTGGGCAACTTTAACCCCAGATGACAGCTTTAACCCTTGAAGTAGACTGTCTGTATCAATCACGGTTGCATATTCACCCTGCATGTTTGCCAGAGAGAGGGCATGAACCACTTCAGCTGGGTGTAGATTTCCATCCAAGTCACGCTTGTCAAATGTGGCTGTAGCATCTGAGACAACATAGGCATCAAATCCAAGATTGCCTGCTACTCTGACGGTTGCCTCAACGGAGTTATTTGTGATCACACCCGCAATAACCAGAGTGTGATAATCTCTATCTCTTAACCAATGCTCTAAATCAGTGCCGATAAATGCACAGTTTACGTGTTTATCAATGACTTTTTCACCCTTTTGAGGGAAAACTACATTCTTAAAGTCACAACCCTCCTGACCTGGACGATAGGTTGAGTTTGACTCGGTTGACAGGTGACGAACATGAACAATGGGGCGCTCGGTCCTACGCCATTTTGCTAGCAACCGTTCAAGATTTGCCTCAGCCTGTGGGTTGTTACGTCGCCCCCAACTGGGATGATCGATGGCCTTTTGCACGTCAATGATGATAAGAACAGTATCTGATGGAAATTGTTTCACCTCAACCTCCAGAATCTCTATCTGAATACTTCTTCTCAAGGTAGAGCTGATAATCCGGCAGATGTGGCTATAACTAAGGCAAGCTATTGAGTAGCATTAAACCGAGCATAACATCAACGTAAATGCGCAGGCATCTCTACCCGCGCAACAAAGGCCAGCATTTATAGGTAGGGTCGGCATCTAGTCTGCCAGGCACGCGTGACCAAGATTGCCACCCTATGAGGACAACGTCTTAAGCCCCCGGCAAAACAGCCTTTGAAATCACGCCATGGACGCCCCAGTTGCCATCTACCACCTGGGTGACGC
>JBCBQD010000353.1:0-4543 GCA_039820425.1 Cyanobacteria bacterium J06635_1 | reverse complement strand
TCTATCGACCGATCTCTGGGCTAGAGTTAACCCGGCAGCTGATGATGGTTTGGCAACAGGCGAATGCGTCTGCGACCCTGCGGCGCTTACTAGAAGTGGTGGAGGGTTTGGGAAACGAAAATCTCAATCGCGTGAGTTGACGTGATTGGATACCTGCGGCTAGAAACCGGGTTTCTTGGAGAACAGCACAGCTTTTTGGCAAGTTGTTATTAGAAACCCGGTTTCTCTCGGCTTTAAGCCTTCACTTCCTGCACTTTAACCTTCGTCGCCAATCCCACAGCCCTTAACAGACGAACGGTTTGCCAGACCAAATCAATCTCCCACCATTTTTGGCCAAACTGGGGTGAGGACTGGCAGGCATGGTGATTGTTGTGCCAGCCTTCACCAAAGGTGAGCAGGGCCACCCACCAGCAGTTGGTAGAGAGATCGCCGGTGTCATGGCTTTGATAGCCAAACTTATGGCACACGCTGTTGACAAAGCAGGTGCTATGGAAGCCCACAAACAGTCGGACAAAAATGCCCCAGATCACAAAGGGCCAGCCGCCGAGGGCATAGAGCACAACGCCGAGGGCAACCTGCAGGGCGATGTAGTAGTTGTGGCAAAACAGATAAAACGGATCGTCGCCAATATCTTGGGTAAACCGAGGTCGCTGGCTGCGGGTAGGGACGGTGTGCATGAGCCAGCTGATGTGACTCCACCATAGCCCCTTCGTCGCATCATGGGGGTCAAGCTCTTTGTCGGTATGAAGGTGGTGCAGGCGATGGTAGCCGACCCAGCCCAGGACAGCGCCTTGCCCAGCCAGGGTACCGCAAAAGATAAAAAAGTATTCTAGCCAGCGGGGCACTTGAAAACTGCGATGACTGGCAAGGCGATGAAACCCGAGGGAAATGCCTAGCCCGATGGTAATGCAGTGTAGCAGCACGGCTACGCCCACCGCGGCCCAGCTAAAGTTGCTGGGGAGTAGGGCTAACAGCGTCAGCAGGTGTAAAACCGTCGTTGAAATGATAATTGACCAGCGGGGGCGGGGCGACTCAGCAATAGTTGCGGTCATTAAAACTCCTCAAGGTGGTTAGATAGACAAACATCCATAGCTGAATCGGTTTGATTAATTTTAGATTAGAGAATACGATACCGTTGATTAGGTTACCGCGATTCATGCTAGTGGTCAGTATCTACAGTGGAGATCATACGATTTACAGCCGTTTGCATGAACTGGCGGACAACGTCTTCGCGGCGGTTGAGCTGATATTGCTGCTCGATCACCGCCTGCATACCACCGTCGCCCCAGGTTTGATTTTGGCGAAAATATTCGATAAAGCTTTTGCCGGCAATCCGCGTCAGGTAGGCGGCACTGGCCCCCTGCAAGAGTTTGCCTGCGATCGCAGTGGCAATATTCGCCTGTAACCCCACCGACAGCAGCTTCAACGCCCCCTTCACAATTCCCAGGCTGGTCATAGTCTTAGCTAAAGAAATCGCCAGCGTCCGAGCATCCTCAATACTCACCTCGATGCCGTAGACCTTGCCCAGCTCAACCACCATCTGGGTATTCACCGCCGCCGTCGCCAGCATATCCACGACGGGTAAGGGCGTCGCGGCGAGTACACCCGCCCCAATCCACTGGTAGCGGTCGATAGTCGCGTCAGCCTGGCGCTGGCGCTGGGCCGATAGCTGCTCACGGGCTTCCTGGCCGAGCTGCTGTGACTGCAGCAGCAGGTTGTCGGCAATTAGCTCGTCGCCCTCGGTGCGCAGGACGTGGAGGATCGGCTCAACTAAAGCAGCAATGTCAGGGTCGGGCTGAAACACGCTGCCATTGGTCAGGGTAACCGCCTGGGGCTGGGCTGCGATCGCAACCACACTCTCAGCACTCAGCAGCCCCCTGAGCCGCAGCCGCAGCTGTTTGAGAATTTGGGCCACCTCCCCCGTCGTGTAGCGATCGGTTTTATTGAAAACCAAAAGGGTTCGTTTCCCCACCTGCAATAGCTGACACAGCAATTCATACTCGGCCCGATGCAGATCGTTATCCACCACATACAGCAGCAGGTCAGCCGTGGTCGCCAATCGCCGAGCCTCGGTTTCACGGTCAGTGCCGCCCACCTCTAGCAACCCAGGGCTGTCCGTGAGCCAGAGTTCCCGATCAAGCTCAGCCATGGCGAGGCGATAGGTCTGGCCAGTCACAGTGGTGCCCAGAGTGGGGGCCACCTCCCCCATCATTTCCCCCATCAGGGCATTGGCGAGGGCCGTTTTACCCGCTGACCCGGTGCCAAAGATGACGATCTTAAATGCCCGCCGCTGAAAGTCTTGGGTAATGCTTTGGGATTTCGCCAGCAGCGCCTGACGCGCCACCTCATCCTGAACCTGATCGATTTGCCGCTGAATCGCCTCCAGATTTGCACTCGCCGCTGCGGTGGCCGTCTCCGGTGGGGGCGGCAACGGTCGCTGACGACGGGGTCGCAAAAATAATCGGCCATAGTACGCCAACACCCCTATTGCCGCAATCAGGATGCCGATCAGCAACACTACCAGGCCCTGGGCGAGTAAGGGTGATACCACCGCCACGCCAGCGTACAAATTGGCGATGGCACTTACCAGCAGCAAGAGCAACGCCAGTGCGGTGAGGATTGCGATCGCAATCAGGGCAGGATGTAGACGGCGCATGGGTTCTAGATTTTAGTAGTCTGTCAAGCTTAAAATTTCGGTTAGGGGAGGTAAGTGGGTGAGTGGGTGAGTGGGTACAAATTAAGTGTCTGAAGCCAATAGCGTCTTACCGAGCGCAGCGCCCCCACCAGCGCAGCGAACTCACCAGCGCAGCGAACTCACCCTCTCACCAAATCCGAAAATTTAGCTCTTGCACCCACTACCGTTCGACTGAGCTCACGCCGAAGCCCATTACCCACTACCCAACACCCATTCCCCTACCCAACTAACCGATACTCATTTACGCTGAGTTTAACGAGTTTATTGCATAAGGACATAACCCTATGGGACTTTTTGACCAAGTGTTGAGTGCGGTTCAAGACCCCAATCGCCAGGCCAGTATGGGGCAGCTTGGGCAGATTTTATCGACCGCTCAACAGCTAGGGCAGGCCAATAATACCGATAGCAACACCATGCAGCAGGCGGCCTCAGTACTGGGCGGGTTTGTCCGCTCATCCTTAAAAGACACCCGTGCGACCCAAGGCCCTGCCGCTGCCGAAGCCCTGGTGCAACAGGGGGCCACCGATGGGGCGGGGGTCCTCTCCAAGCTGTTTAATGCAGGCCAGCAGCAGCAGCTAGTGCAAACGCTTTCTCAAAAAACCGGGTTAAATGCCAATCAGGTGCAGGCTATGCTGCCCATGTTGATTCCTTTAGTGATGCGGTTGCTCAATCAGGGGTCTACCAAAGCTGGCGCTCAGGGTAACAATAACGTGCTCAGTACATTCTTAGATGCTGATGGCGACGGCGATGTGGATATGGGCGATATGCTCGGTATGGCCGGGAAGTTTATGTAGAAGGTAGAGGGGGGTGGGTAGAGGGTGGGGCGAAAGGTGAAAGGTGAAAGGCGAAAGGGGGGAGACCGTAGGGTGGGTTACGGATCGCCTGAACTTGTCGAAACCACCGGTCACCTCAAACCCACCATCCCCCGGTAGTTTCCTGGCTCATTAAAACCCAACATAGGCGTTCCATCCTTCTGACCGATCATCGAAGTCCCCTAAAAGATCCTTTCTCAGCAGATTTTCAGCTAGTCATCGTTTAATGCCTATCAGTGAAAAACAGAGCTTTAGCAGACGATGATTCAGAATTTTGAGGGTGCGAGTCGTTCACATTACTCTCGTCCAGACGCCCATCAAACCGACGATGTGCTGGTGATCATTCCAGCTCGAGATGAAGCAGAGACGCTGGCTGGGGTGATTCAGGCTTTACAGCGCCAGGGGCTGAAGCGGATTCGGGTGGTGGATAACGGCAGCCGCGATCTCACCCCCGATATTGCCGCCCAATCTGGCGCTGAAGTCATCTCTGAACCTGTCCCAGGCTACGGTCAAGCCTGCTGGCGAGGGCTGCAAGATCTGCCCCGCAATGTTAACTGGATTTTGTTTTGCGATGCAGATGGCAGTGATGACCTGGGCCAGCTGTCAACATTTCTAGCGCGACGGGCTGACTGTGACTTCATCCTGGCAAATCGTCGGGGGAGTGCCACAGGACGTCAAGCCCTCAGCCCGGTGCAAAACTTTGGCAACGCCTTAGCATCCCGACTCATTGAGTGGGGATGGGGCTATGCCTATCACGATTTAGGTCCCCTCAGGCTGATTCGTCGGGCAGCGTTAGAACAGATTGAGATGCGCGATCGCGGCTTTGGCTGGACGGTCGAAATGCAGGCCCGGGCAGTGGAATGTGGGCTGCGGATTTGTGAGCTACCGGCCCAGTATTTTCCACGTCAGGGGGGGCGGTCGAAGATCTCGGGGACGCTGTCGGGGAGCTTTAGGGCCGGGACGGTGATTTTGGGGACGCTAGGGGGGCTTTATTGGCGACAGGTTTGGCAGCGAGAAGAGAGCAGGGGGAGCAGAG
>JBCBQD010000352.1:0-4565 GCA_039820425.1 Cyanobacteria bacterium J06635_1 | reverse complement strand
TTCGCGGTTGCCTCACCCCCTCTAACTCCCCCTTGGTAAGGGGGAGGACCGGAATTTCCCCCCTTACCAAGGGGGGATTAAGGGGGGTAAGGCATTATTTATGCTTCTTTACCGAGAGCTGTGTACACGGTAGCCCAGGATTGGGGGGCTGGATTGGAACTTTTCAAAAGCCTCGACTTTTATCAGTCGGGGCTTTTGAGTGTTTGTCGAGCGGTTTTGGTAATGTCAAGAATGGCTTCAAGGGAGAGCGTTGAAGTCTCACTCGTTGTTTTCGCAGAGAGCCAGAGTAAATACTCAATATTGCCAGCGCGGCCAACCAGGGGCGACCAGGTGAGGTCGCGATAGTGCCATCCCAGTTTTTGGGCGTCTTTTAGCACGGTTTCTATGGCCTCGGCATGGTGGCGCGGGTCGCGGACGACGCCTTTTTTGCCAATTTTGTCGCGTCCGACTTCAAACTGGGGTTTGATCAGCAAAATCGCTTCCCGTGGGGGGGCTAGCAACGTCCAAAAGGCAGGCAGCACTTTGGTTAGAGAAATAAATGAGACGTCCATCACACCGAGATCAGGACGAGGTTGCGCGTCGGGATACAGGTCTTGCTCGCTCAGGTGGCGAATGTTGGTGCGTTCTTTGAGGACGACGCGGGGGTCCTGGCGTAGCTTCCAGGCGACCTGGCCGTAGCCGACGTCAACGCCGTAGACCTGTTGAGCACCGGCCTGGAGCAAGCAATCGGTGAAGCCGCCGGTGGAGATGCCGCCGTCAAGGCAGATGCGATCGCACACGCTCACCCCAAAAACCTCCAGCGCCTTGGCCAGCTTCTCACCCCCTCGAGACACAAACCGCGACTTTTGCTTCACCAAAACCGTCGCATCGGGCTTAATCAGGGTGCCGGGCTTATCGATCACTTCTTGATTCACCTGGACTTCTCCAGCCCGGATTACCCGCTGGGCCAGCTGTCGCGATTCACAAAGTTCGTTTTCAACCAGGTAGATATCGAGACGTTGTTTAGCCATTTTTGTAGAGTTCTGCGTGCCACCGCTTATTTTTTTACTCTTAGACTAATGCTAGATCTGAAGATGATGCCGCTATCGTTGATGTCAAAAATATCCTATCTCGCGATGTAGAGCGGTCATGGAGTGCTGGCTCTAGCACGGTCTGCGCTCTGAGGAAGCCCAAAAAGCGGAAATCATCGCCAACCGCATCCGCAACGAGGGGATTTAGAGCCCCAATTGGCTAAGCATCCCCCTTCAGGAGTTTGCGAAGCTTGGTTTGGTTCTGGCGCATCCGTACCTGGCCATTAGACGTGATTCGAGCAATAAAGGGAGCCTGATTACCTCGCACAAATTTCTGCAAACGCTCAAGGGCACCCACCAGAATCGCAGCCATTTGTTCTCCCGTATAGTTACCCGATGCCAGAATGAAGACCCTTGCGTTCGCGGCTGCGATCGCCTTTTGTTCCAGCAAGTTGCTGTTCAGCCCCCAATCCTTGGTGATCACGACCCATCCTCTCCGACCGACTTCAGGTAACCACTCGGTATCCAGAGCATCAGTGGGAAAGTGATCGACATGAGCTTCGACCATTGCCTCTGCGGATCGCATTGCCTCTGGCACAATTTTCTGACTAACGCAATGATCAATAAAAAACGTAATCGGTGCTTGTTTTTTACTCACACTGCCCGAGATAGAACCAGTTCAAATCGAATGGCATCGTGGATTTGGGAAAGCTCACAGTCCAAATCATCAGCGATAGATTCAGGCGATTCTCCAGCTTCATAACGTTCTGCGATCGCAATTGTCGGAATTCCAGTTCCCACTACCACAGGACGCCCAAAAGAAACTCTAGGGTCAATCGCAACGCTTCTGGGTTCTGCCTGAGAAGATTCGGGGGTAGCATGGGTCGTCGGAAAAAGACGAGCGGCAATCCCTTCTTCATTCCACTCCACCCGAGTTAGCAAACTTTTCAAAACCGCTTTAATCGCTAACTGACCATTTTCAGAGACGCTGACTAGACGCCCAATGGATTCCACAAAAAGGTTCACTCCATCCGTCTGAAATTCGACTCGGGCTAAAGGATGGGGCATCTGAAACTGTTTGTCGAGATAGTCCAGGGCACTGCGCACCTTATCCAGGCGAACCCCATGTATTTTGCGAATCGATCTCAGCACATGGGCTTCAACCAGATTTGTAAAGGATATCTGTGGCAAGTCCAGATCAGGTCGCTGGATCAAAGGTTCAAAATATTGCTTTCCTTCTTTTTTAGTGGGGTAGTAACGGCCATGCAACCAAGAACGCAGCGTCCCGACAGGGATATGCAAATATCGAGCCGCATCCGTCACCGGATAGGCTGGAGTGTTATAAACATCGTTATCCCACTTTGCCATTGCCACCATGAAAGCAAAACTTACATAGAAAGATACCGGACATCATCACAAAAGCGAGAACGCCTAGATAAAGCTATTCTGCACTATAAGGTCTACTTTTCGGCCTCATTATGTCCCAGTCAAAGATTCAGCAGTTTTCTTCCAGAAGCCATCGTCTAGATAAAACGGTCCTGACTAAATATTTACAGCAGGCTAGACGCTATCATCGCATTGCTGGTTACTTCACCTCATCTCTTTTTGAGATCGCTGGGGAACACCTCGACGGCATTGGGGATGTGCGGATCGTTTGTAATGCTGTGGTGCAAAGTGACTTTCGCCGAGTGATTCACGAAATACGTGGCGAACTGAGCATGAAGTCCCAAGACTTTGATACCGCTGCTCCAGTGGTTGACTTGCCTCATAGGGCTCAACCTCCAGAGACTGGGCACCCTCATCAACGTTGATCTGCCTTGGAACCCCACTCGCTTGGAACAGAGAATTGGCCGTATTAAACGTTTTGAGCTAGGGTACTTTCCCGACACAGTATTGAAAACTTAATGCGGAATGGCTGGTAAGGAACCACGCACCCATCAATTTCTTTTTATTGCGCGACCGAATCACCCTTAGTCACCGGATGACTTTCTAGAAATTTAAGCACGTCATCGCACCAGGTCAGCCAGGACTCTTCGTAGGCAATGCCGCGTTTCAAGGTGAGGTATTTAAACTGGATTTCGATCGGGGTTGCTTCCCCGATACAGTGCTCTGCTTTCATGGCGTGATACTCATCCAGCTGAGCTTGATGTAGCTTTTGGCGGTGACATAGCTCCTTGAGTAGCAAGGCACGGGGCATCTTGTAGCCGATCATCACCTTGACCAGCAAATCTTCTCGAATCTGGGTCGGCCCGGTGGGCTCTGCATACCACCGCATCAGCTCGGTCCAGCCCGGCTCAGTAATGCGATAGACCTTCTTATCCGGCTTGCCCTCCTGGGGAATTTTCTCAAAATCGACCCAACCCTGCTTTTCCATCTTCGACAGCTCGCGATAGACCTGCTGCTGAGTCGCCTTCCAATAGCAGCTCAACCCCTCATCAAACCGCTTGCTGATGTCGTAACCGCTGTCTGGCTGCTGGGCCAACAGCGCCAGGATGGTATGGGCTAGGGCCATGAATTCGTAACTTTAATTGACATATCCAACATGTTGAGTATACGCTAAATAGCGATAAGCAACAAATTGAATATAAACAAATTGAATATAAACAAATTGAATATAAACAAATTGAATATAAACACCGGGTGATCGCCAGTCCGTTACCTGTCCTAAACATACAAGTCGGACTTGTATCTGTTGGGTGTGGTTTCCAACCGCCCGCCCATTGAATGCACGGACGCCCTGTCGGATTACGCCAAAAATAAAGCGAGCATCGAGCCATGAATCCAGATATGTCAACGCTCCCAGATACGTCAACGACCCAGGTTAGTGCGATCGCAAATGCTCAATCCGCTGATTTAGTCGCATCAGCAGATAGCCCCCTTGCAGCCAGTTCACTACCGGCTATGCCCTCTCAGCGAAAACTACGCTGGTATGGTCTCTTGCTGGTCTTGCTGATCGTAGGGCCAGTTTTTGCGATAGCTCGTGCTAAGGGGACCGATGCTCCCGAGACAGTTGCCCCACAAATCCTCCCTGTCAAGACCCAAATCCTGGAGCCCGCCACCGATTACCGCATCAACCGCACCTATACCGGCGAAATTGTCGCCCGACGCAGCAGTGACCTGGGCTTTGAGCAGGCTGGTACGTTGGTCGAAATCCTGGTAGATGAAGGGGACTGGGTAGAGGCAGGCGACCCAATAGCCCGCTTAGATATCCGCAGTTTGCAAGCCCAGCGTCAGCAAATAGACGCCCAGCGGCGACAGGCCCTGGCCCGGTTTCAAGAACTCCAGCAAGGCCCTCGGGTAGAAGACATCGCCGCCGCCCAGGCCGCCGTGCAAGACCTCGAGGCTCAGGTAGCGTTAGCTCGCCTACAGCAGCAGCGCCGCGAAAATCTTTACGCCCAAGGGGCGATTTCTCGGGAAGAACTCGATGAGAGAGCCTTCTCAGCAGATGCCTTAGCCAATCGCTTGCAGCAGGCCCAAAGTCAGTTAGATGAGCTGCAAGCGGGTACACGCGTCGAGCAGGTCACCGCCCAAGATGCCCAGGTTGAGCAGTTCGAT